>JAAXGO010000012.1 GCA_012267425.1 Rhodothermales bacterium | reverse complement strand
TAGCCACGCCGTGCACCTCAACGTTGGTGTCGGCTGCGAAACCTGCCACGGCCCGGTTAACGAAATGGATGTCATCCGGCAGGTCGAGCCGCTCTCGATGGGCTGGTGTCTCGACTGCCACAGGCAGCCGGAGCTGTACCTGAGGCCTCCTGGCCAGGTCACAAACATGGACTACGTGCAGCCGCCAGACTTTGTGGAACGAAATCTGGACCGGATTCAGAGTGCAGGTATCCGGCCGCCGACCAACTGCTCTGCGTGTCACTACTAGGCGAGGCGATGATTCCCCTTCCCGTTGTTGAGGGCATACAAGAGCGGCAGTGGCGCAGCTCCGCCCACCTCTCGAAAAACCCGGCCTTCGCCGAGACCAACCGGCAGGAGTTCTTGCCGGGGGCTTCAGATCCGCCGACGGGAACGTCCAGGCGCCATTTTCTACAGATACTGGGCGCGTCGATGGCCATGGCGGGTGTCGTCGGCTGCCGCCGCCCGATTGAGAAAGTCATGCCGTTCGCCGATCGCCCGGACGACCTCACCCCGGGCGTTCCGCTGCGCTACGCCACGGCCATGCCGCATCGCGGAGCGCTGAGCCCTCTACTTGTCAAGAGTAACGACGGGCGACCCACAAAAATCGAAGGCAATCCACAGCACCCGGACTCCCTCGGAAAGGCGGGTTTGTTCGAACAGGCCTCGCTCTTGAATCTCTACGACCCGGACCGCTCGCGGCACGTACGACACGGCTCTCAGGCATCGACATGGGACGATTTTCTGGCGTTCTGCCGGAGCCTGCGCGAAGGCAGCGCCGGCAAGCGGATTGTCGTCGTCAGTCGCGAAACGACTTCGCCAACTGTACGGGTACTCAGACAGCGCCTTGCCGACACGTACGGCAGCCTGACCTGGATTACATACCGCCCTGAAGGTGACGACAACGCCGCGCTAGGACATCAGGCGATCTTCGGCAAGCCCTACCGCGCAGTATACGATTTCGGGTCGGCGGACGTGATTGTAAGCCTTAGCGCCGACTTTCTCGGGCCTCATGCCCGCAATGTGACGGGAGCAACCGCGTCGTTCGCGCGGGGCCGCCGACTGAATGGTCCTGCTGACCGGATGAGCCGCCTGTACGTCGTCGAAAGCACGTATTCGGTAACCGGCAGCATGGCTGACCGGCGCAAGCGCATGCGCTCGTCGGACATCGCGGTCCTGGCCGCCCGCCTCGCGGCCTACTTCGGAGTCGGGGATGCGGACACCGACGACAGCGATCCCTTCATCGCCGCAATGGCGCGCGACCTCTTGGCCGCCGGACCGCAAGGCATTGTACTCGCCGGTGAATCGCAGGATGCCGACGTCCATGCCGCCTGTGCGGCGGTCAACGCCGCGCTCGGTAGTATCGGCACGACAATGACGCTCCTCGACACGGACGAAGAGGCCGCCTCGCCGCAGACAGATGCCATGGAGGCGCTCGCAGCTGACATGAAGGCAGGCTCGGTAGATGCTATCCTTTTTCTCGGTGTCAATCCGGTGTACGATGCACCGGCGCACCTGGAATTTGCCGAGGCCCTGCGTACCGTGGTAAACACGATCCACGTCGGACTCCACGTGGATGAGACAGCCAGGGCCGCGCGCTGGCACGTGCCGTCTGCGCATTACCTCGAAGCATGGGGCGACGGGCGCTCCACGAGCGGCATCCGATCGGTTATCCAACCGCTTATCGCGCCCCTCTACGAGGATGCTAAGTCTGACATTGAAGTACTCCACGCCGTGTTGACCGGAGAAAGTGGCTCCGGGTACGAACTTGTGCGCGACACGTGGAGAGAATTGTTGGTTGGCAATTTTGAAAGCGCCTTCCGCAAGGTTCTCCACGACGGATTCCTACCTGGTTCCGAATACGCCGAAGTGCAACCTGAGGTCGTTGCCGTCAAAACGCGCGCAATGACGATGGCTCCCGAAGGACTCGAGCTCGTTTTCAGGCTAGATTCCACGGTGCTCGGCGGCAGCTTCGCCAACAACGCCTGGTGCCAAGAGCTGCCTGACCCGGTCACCAAAATCGTGTGGGACAACGTTGCGGTGATGAGTCCGAAGACGGCCTCCGATCTGGGCGTTGCCGTGACGTATCGGAAGGGTCGCTACTACGTGGATGTCGTGACCATCTCGGCGAACGGGCGCCACGTGGACATTCCCGCGTGGATTCTTCCTGGGCACGCCGATGATTCGATATCCCTTACGCTCGGCTACGGGTGCGACATTTCTTCTGACCGTCAAGAGCGTCACACCCCCTTCTGGGATACCGACGATCGCACGGACGTGTACGGGCACGGAGCACTAGGGACGGGCGTGGGGCAAAACGTAGCCGTACTGCGGGGCGAGGCTGGACGGGCAGTCGTCACGGGCGCACGCGTCGAGGCAACTGGAGAAACGTACCGTATCGTTACGACACAAGACCACGGCACGCTCGATCTGGAGGCACGCCCGCTGCTGCGAATCGGGTCACTGAAAGAATATCGCGACAACCCCCGGTTTGCGCTCAAGAGCGAGGTACCCACGCCTGGGTCGGACGAAAAGACGTCATTCGAGACGTACCCGATGCTGTGGGAGGATGACCACCCTGAAAAGGCTGCGGCCTTCCGCGACAGCGGGTACTTCCGTAACCAGTGGGGCATGACGATCGACCTCAACACGTGTACTGGATGTGGAGCGTGCATCGTGGCATGCCAAGCGGAAAACAACGTACAGGTCGTCGGCAAGGAAGAAGTAGGTAATGGCCGTGAACTCCATTGGCTGCGCGTAGACAGATATTTCGTCACGCGTGGCGACGGCGCTCTGACCGACGAGCCAGAGATGGTACTCCAGCCGATTCCGTGCCAGCATTGCGAGAACGCACCGTGTGAGGCAGTATGCCCAGTGGCTGCAACTGTCCACTCTCCCGACGGCACCAACCAGATGATCTACAACCGGTGCATCGGTACGCGGTATTGCGCGAACAACTGCCCGTACAAGGTGCGCCGCTTCAATTTTTACAACTGGTCGAAGACTATTCCGGAAACCGTCCAGATGGCACAGAATCCGACGGTGTCGATCCGATTCCGCGGCGTGATGGAAAAATGCTCGTTTTGCATTCACCGCATCCGCGACGCGCAGAAGCGTGCTCGGCTCGAAGATAGGCCTCTATTGACCGATGAGGTGACGACGGCATGCCAGGACGCCTGCTCGGCGGATGCTATCGTCTTCGGAGACATCAACGATCCGGGCAGCCGTGTCAGTGCTGAGCGCCGGAACGAGCGCAGCTACACAATGCTCGCCGAGCTGAATGTCAAGCCGCGCGTGTCATATCTGGCGCGCGTGAGGAATGGAGGCCCTGACCTTGGCTGACCACGAGACCCGTACGAAGGTGGACACGGCCTCACACACTGCAGGTGAGCCACCGCTCGTAACCGGAAATCTCGGGTTCCACGAGATCACGCAGCTCGTCTCCTACCATACGGAGAAGAAGCCGCCAGCGATGTGGTACATGGTATTCGCCGTCTCGTCGACGGCGCTCGTCATGCTGCTGGCGATGATCGCGTACCTGTTCTGGAACGGGGTCGGCGTATGGGGCAACAACAACCCGGTGGGCTGGGGCTGGCCGATTGTTAACTTCGTGTTTTGGGTCGGTATTGGACACGCAGGGACGTTGATTTCTGCCATCCTGTTTCTGTTCCGCCAGAAATGGCGCACGGCCATCAACCGGTCGGCAGAAGCGATGACACTATTTGCGGTGATCTGCGCGCTGCTCTTTCCGACGATCCACGTGGGCAGAGTATGGGTCATTTACTGGACGCTGCCGATTCCAAACCAGATGGAAATGTGGCCACAGTTTAAAAGCCCGCTCCTCTGGGACGTCTTCGCTGTTAGCGTCTATTTCACCGTATCGCTCATATTTTGGTACGTCGGCCTAATTCCCGACATCGGTACGTTACGCGATCGCGCCCGAACGGCCGTTCGGCGGCGCGTCACGGCGTTTTTCGCGCTCGGTTGGACGGGTGCCAACCGCCACTGGCGCAATTACGAAAAAGCCTACCTGCTCCTCGCCGCACTCGCCACGCCGCTTGTACTTTCGGTGCACAGTGTCGTGTCGTTCGACTTCGCGGTGTCAATTGTCCCGGGGTGGCATACGACCATCTTTCCGCCCTATTTCGTGGCCGGAGCCATTTTTTCGGGCTTCGCCATGGTGATGACGCTGCTTATCGTCGCCCGCAAGGTCTACGGTATCAGGAATATCATCACGATGGATCACCTAGAAAAGATGGCGATCATCATCTTGGTGACCGGAACGATGGTAGGCTTCGCGTACATCACGGAATTCTTCATGGCGTGGTATTCCCAGGTCGAATACGAGCAGTACGCCTTCCTCAACCGGTCGACGGGTCCGTACGCATGGGCGTACTGGACGATGATGTCGTGCAACCTGTTGTTCCCGCAGTTTTTCTGGATAAAGCGGCTCCGCCGCAGCATCCCCTTCTTATTCGTAACCTCTATCGTCGTCAACGTCGGTATGTGGTTCGAGCGCTTTGTGATCACGGTCACGTCGTTGCACCGCGATTTTCTGCCGTCCAGTTGGGACTACTTCAATCCCACGATCGTGGACGTTTTGACACTCGTTGGATCTTTCGGGCTGTTTCTGACGCTGTTTCTGATTTTTTTGCGCTTCTTTCCCATGATAGCAATGGCGGAAGTCAAGATGGTGCTCCCCGAGTCCGATCCTCACTATTGGGACGACCACGCCAAAAGCAGCTAGAGGCCGATGCTCAAGGAATTCATTCTGGTCATAAAGGCGTCGATGGGCATCTACCAGGCTCGCGAGGACTCTACGTACGGCCTCCTCGCCGAGTTTTCGGATCCCGGCAGGCTCTTCCATGCCGCACAGGTCGTCCGGGAGGCGGGATACAGACACTTCGACACGCACAGTCCGTTTCCCATTCACGGCATGGACCGCGCGATGGGACTCGGGCAGTCCAAGGTCGGGTATATCACGTTCATAGGCGGCGCGGCAGGTCTCGCGCTCGCCACCTGGCTTCAGTGGTGGACGTCGGCGGTAGACTATCCAATCAACATCAGTGGCAAGCCGTTTTTCGCTTTCGAGCCGGCGATCCCGATTATGTTTGAGCTGACAGTGCTGTTTGCTGCCTTCGCCGCAGCTGGCGGAATGCTGGCACTCAACGGATTGCCCCGCCCATACAATCCGCTTTTCTACTCCCGGCGGTTCGCCAGTGTGACCGACAACGCCTTCTTCCTCCACATCGCGGCCAGTGACGACCGCTTCGATCTCGAGCGGACGGAAGAACTGTTGCTTTCCGCTCACGCGACCCACGTCGAAGTCATCAAGGACAAGGGTTTTTCGGAAATCCATTCTACGACGTAAGCGCATGCGATCAATGTTGTCCATGCTATTTGCGTGTCTCGTGCTCGGCGGCTGTCGGGGAGAAGTTTCTGAGAAACCGCCGGTCCATGTAAATCTGAACATGGACTACATGGAGCGTTTTGAGGCCCAGGAAGCGAACGACTTCTTTGCGGACGGCCGCGCGATGCGCCCACCGGTGCCCGGTACGGTCGCACGCGGGATGCTCAAGAGCGACACGCGCTATTACGAAGGGCGCGAAGCTGACGGCAGGTATGTGGAATCCTCACCGCTAGGCGTATCTCGAAGGGTGGTGTTTCGCGGGCGTGAGCGCTACGACATCTACTGTGCCGTCTGTCACGGCAAGGCCGGCGACGGGCTGGGCCCCGTCATGACGGGCGGATACGGTTTCGCCCCCATCAGCTACCACAACGACCGGCTACGCGAGATCGAAGACGGATACTTGTATGAGGTCATTGCCGACGGCATACGGACAATGCCTGCGTACACGAAGCAGATCCCGGTGGCTGACCGATGGGCCATTGTCACCTATATACGCGCGCTGCAGCTGAGCCAGAATGCGTCGCAGGGTGATATCCCCGACGACATCCTCTCCGAACTCCGCTGAAATCACCCGCTCAAATGGCTGGATCGGTCAAGCGTAGCTCCCCGATCACGTGGCTTATCGACTGCCTCGAGTCGACCGCTGGCCATGCCGATCCACGCTTCCGGTTTACGGCCGGGCCGATGTCGTACATGGTGCCGACGCTGGTCGGCGTTGCGCTCTTGGCCGTCAGCATCGTGGTCGGGTGGTCCGAGACCGTACGAGAGCAGTTTTATTTTTCGTGGTTAGTCGGCTGGTCGTTCTGCCTGTCGCTCTCCTTAGGGGCGCTGTTCCTTGTACTGATCAAGCACCTCACGAAAGCACACTGGATCGTTGCCGTGCGCCGCATTCCGGAAGCTCTCGCGTGGTCTTTCCCGCTTCTGGCCGTACTCTTCATTCCCGTACTGATCGGGCTGTTCGACCAAAGCCACGGGCTCTACCACCACTGGACACAAGCAGGTATTGCCGATCCAGCTGATCCGCACTTCGACGAAATCTTAGCCGGTAAGGTCGCGTATCTTAACGTTGAATTCTTCGTTGCCCGGATCGCGGTCTATTTTTCGATCTGGATTCTCATTTCGCACCGGCTGTACCGCCTGTCGCTCAGGCAGGACGTAGACGCCGATCACGCCACACCGGTACTGCAGCGCCGCGTAAGCGCGTGGGGGCTGCCCTTGGTCGCTCTGACGACGGCATTCGCCAGCTACGACATACTTATGTCGCTGGACCCGCACTGGTTCTCTACGATCTTCGGCGTTTACTTCTTCAGCGGCTCCATTCTCGCGGCATTTTCGGTCACCGCCCTTGTGGCAATGGGTCTCCAGCGAACGGGGATGCTACGCGGACTGGTCACGAAGGAACACTACCAGGACCTCGGCAAACTCATGTTCGGGTTCGTGGTCTTCTGGGCCTACATTGCCTTTAGCCAGTACATGCTCTACTGGTACGGCGGCATTCCGGAAGAAACGGCCTGGTTCAAGCACCGACTGGAGCACGGGTGGGAAAAACACAGTGGGGTGCTGCTCGTTTTTCACTTCATTCTTCCGTTCTTAATTCTCTTGCCTCGCGCCTCCAAGCGGTTCCTGCCTCTACTCGGCGGGATGGCGGTGTGGCTTCTTGTGATGCAGTGGTTCGATCATCATTGGATGGCGATGCCGGTTCTTCACGCGGACCACGCGACGATTCACTGGTTGGATATAAGCTGCTGGATCGGCCTGAGCTGCGTGTTCTTTGGTGCGTTCGTGTGGCGATTGAGCCGTCATCCACTCGTGCCGCAGCGGGATCCTTTTCTAGAACGATCGTTACGATTCGAAAACTATTGATTGCAGCCCGACTCGGGCAAGGTTTGTGCGGATCGGCCCTTCGAACACTGAACCGCAAACCGGATGAGCGATCGTTCCGATATGGCCCGTATCGGTCCCCTTTTCCTCGAAGAGGGGCAGGTGGCGGTGCAACGCGAAGGGCTTGAAGCAGGCCGCATCGCCGCGTTCATACTGGTTTTGTTCGTCGCCATTGCTGTCGTCGTATGGGCGAGCACCGGATGGTTCGCCGCTGAAGCGGATGCGGTACGTGCATCGGTGGCAGCCGAGGCGGAGTACCCAGACCGGCGTCTGATGGACCTCGAGGCTGAGCGGGTCCTTTCGCGCTACGAGGTGCTGGACCGTGACCAGGGCATATATCGGATACCGATCGAGCGTGCCATGGAAGTTGTTGCTCGCCAGGCCATGCCGGATTCAGCCATTATTCACCCCATCTGGGAATGACAGCCATGCACGTCCGTTCGACATGTGCCATTGCGACGCTGGCAGCGTGCATGTCGATACCCGTGGCCGCTCAAGTATCCTTACAGGCCGCCCGCGCTTTCAAGGGTGTCGGTCTTGAGCAACGCCTCGGAGAGCGGGTTCCGTTCGAGCTGCCACTGTTGAGCTACGACGGGCATGCCGTGGATCTTGGAACGTATTTCGACGGAGAACGACCGGTCGTGATGACGTTCGTCTACCACACGTGCCCTATGTTGTGTCCGTCGCTTACTGACGGCGTGGTCGCTTCACTGCGCAAGCTGAATGTCCTGCCGGGGCGGGAATTCGAAATGCTGTCGGTCAGCATTCACCCGAATGACACGCCTGAAACGGCACGGAACCAACGGGAACGCACGCTGAAGCAGCTCGGCAAACCTGACGCAGAATGGCATTTCTTGACCGGCGGCGATTCCTCGATCGCGACTCTTACCAACGCGGTGGGCTTTCGGTACCGATGGGTAGAAGATCAAGGCGAATACGCACATCCTGCCGCGGTGGTGTTCATTGCGGCGGACGGCACTATCACGCGGTACCTGGCGGATCTTACGCCTCCGGCGCGCGATGTCAAGGTAGCGCTCGTTGAGGCGTCCCGTGGATCCGTCGGGAACGCATTGGATAGGGCTTTCCTGTACTGTTTTCGATTCGATCCCGAGCGCAACTCGTACGTCATGAGCGCCACTGTCGCAATGCGGATCGGCGGGCTCCTGACGGTCTTGCTCCTGGCCGCGGGATTGTGCACGCTTTGGGGGCGGGAATTGAGACGAAAAAGACGGCCATAGACGATGGGTGATGGATCGACATTGTGGCTTCCGGAAGCGGCCTCAACGGTCGCCTCGGACGTTGACGGCCTGTTCTATTTCATCCTCAACACGAGCCTCGTGCTGTTTGTCGGCGTCATCGGAGTTGCCGCGTGGTTCGCTTACAAGTTCCGCAGACGCTCGGACGCAGATCGGCCCCAACCCTTCAAGGAAAGCAAGTGGGTTGAAGCATCTTGGATCATCATCCCCACGCTTCTTGTCGTGATCGTCTTTACGTGGGGTTTCAAGCTTTTTATCAAGATGAGCATCGCGCCGCCCAACGCGTACGAGATCACCGTCCGCGCCGCCAAATGGAGCTGGCTATTCGAGTATCCGAACGGCGTGCGATCCAACGAGCTCCATGTGCCGGTGCACCGCCCGGTGAGGCTGAAGATGAGCAGCAGCGACGTCATCCACAGCTTTTTCGTCCCTGCCTTTCGTGTCAAGCAGGACGTCGTCCCGAATCGATATACGTACGTCTGGTTCGAAGCCACGCAACGGGATACGTTCAGGGTCCTTTGCACGGAGTATTGCGGGCAGCAACATTCTACGATGCTCGCCAAGGTCGTCGTCGCGTCCGAAGACGACTTCACACGGTGGCTTGCTGAAAGTATGATCGACGAGTCGTTGCCGCCGGCTCGCCATGGCGAACTGCTCTATGTGCAGCAAGGATGCCAGACCTGCCATTCGCTTGACGGTGCTGCTTCGGTCGGCCCTACCTTTCTAGACCTGGCAGGCGCCGTGCGATCGTTTACGGACGGAACCTCGGCAACTGCTGACGAAAACTATCTCCGTGAAGCGATCATCAATCCCTCCGCCGTGATTGTTGACGGCTACGAGGCAGTCATGCCCGGCCAGTATGGTGCCACGCTCTCATCTGCGGAAATCGACGCGCTCATTGCCTTCATACAGGAACAGGAGAGTACGCAATGAGCCACACCCGTAGCTACTTGCAAGCGGATACGGGTCTGATCAAGTCCTGGCTCCTGACGCATGATCACAAGCGCATCGGAATACTGTATGCGGTGGCCATTGCGGCGTTTTTCCTCTTGGGCGGCATATTCGCCTTACTCGTCAGGGCAGAGCTCGCCGCGCCGGGCGAGACGATCATGGACCAGGACCAGTTCAACCAGAGTTTCACGCTGCACGGCGTCGTGATGGTCTTTCTGGTCATTATCCCGGCCATCCCAGGCATTCTCGGCAATTTTGTGTTGCCGCTCCAGATCGGTGCAAAGGACGTGGCCTTCCCGCGGCTCAATCTGGCGAGCTGGTACATTTTCATTCTGGGTGCGCTCTTGGCCCTAAGTGGCTGGCTGGTCGTCGGGCAAGTCGATACGGGCTGGACGTTCTATACGCCGTATTCAAGTGAATCCTCGGCTGCGGTATTGTGGCTGACCTCGGCGGTCTTCATAGCCGGTTTTGCGTCCATATTCACGGGACTCAACTTCATTGTTACGGTGCACAAGATGCGCGCGCCGGGCATGACGTGGAATCGCCTCCCTCTGTTCGTCTGGGCCATCTATGCCACGGCGTTGGTGCAGGTTCTGGCCACGCCCGTGATCGGCATCACCATGATCCTGCTTTTTCTTGAGCGCTTCCTGCAGATCGGCATCTTCGATCCTGCCCTGGGCGGCGACCCCGTGTTGTTCCAACACTTCTTCTGGTTCTACAGCCACCCTGCGGTCTACATCATGATCCTGCCGGCGATGGGAATCATTAGCGATCTGATGGGCACTTTTTCGCGCCAGCAGGTGTCCGGCTACACGTTCATTGCGCTTTCGTCGGTAGCAATCGCGTTTCTGGGCTTTCTGGTGTGGGGGCACCATATGTTCGTGTCCGGGCAAAGCGCGATTTCCTCGATCATCTTTTCGATGCTCACGTTTTTGATCGGCATCCCTACTGGGATCAAGGTCTTCAACTGGGTAGCGACCATGTACCGTGGCTCGGTGTGGCTCAAGACGCCGATGATTTACGCCCTTATGTTCCTGTTTTTGTTTACGATCGGCGGCTTCACCGGCATCATGGTTGGCGTCCTCGCCGTTGACGTGCACCTGCACGATACTTATTTCATCGTCGCGCATTTCCACTACGTGATGATGGGCGGTGCGCTCATTGCGCTTATCGGCGGGCTTCATTACTGGTGGCCGAAGATCACCGGGCGCATGTACAACGAAAAGCTAGCGCAGATTGCCGCGGGCTTGGTCTTCGTGGGATTCAATCTCACATTTTTTACGCAATTCATCCTCGGAAGCCGCGGCATGCCGCGGCGGTACCACGACTACGAATTGCTCCTTGAGCGTTTTCCCGAATTTGCTGGGCTGCACCTTGCGTCAACCATTGGATCGTACATACTCGCCGCCGGGCTCTTTCTAATCCTCCTTTATGGCATGCACTCGCTCGTGCGCGGCAAACGTGCGGGACGAAATCCTTGGGGCGCCGTGACGCTGGAGTGGACACATGCGGCGACACCGCCGAGTCCGCACAACTTCTACCGCGTGCCACAGGTCGTGCGGGGGCCGTATGATTTTCACCTCGCGGACGACGTCTTCGGCGGCGATTCCGCGGCCGACGTTGCATCACCGGAAGAGATCGCCACACCCTAGCGACGCATGGCAGCTACTGCCTCCCACGTTCATGCGCATTTCGTTTCGAGCGAACAGCAGTTCGACTCAGCGAAGACAGGTATGTGGCTGTTTCTGGTCACAGAGGTGCTCCTTTTCAGCGGCATGTTCGTGGCCTATACGGTATACAGGATCGGACACCCAGAGGTCTTTGCGCAGTCTAGCGAGTTGTTGGACTGGCGTCTGGGAGGGCTGAACACGCTCGTACTTCTTGCGAGCTCGTTCACCGTTGCGCTGTCAATCCACTTTGCGCAGCGCGACGAGAGGGAAAAGGTGGCCGTGCTCCTGATTCTGACGCTCCTCTGTGCTGCGGCCTTTATGGTCGTCAAGTATTTCGAGTACTCGGGTAAGTTTGCCCACGGCGTTTTTCCGGGAGCCGGATTCTCGCCACACGGCGAATCCCACGGACTGGATTATGTCGCCTACGACGTCCCCTATGCAGCCCAGTTCTTCAGCATTTACTTCGTGATGACCGGCATTCACGGGTTTCACGTACTTGTAGGTATGGGATTGTTTGTGTGGCTCGTCACGCGCGTCGTGCGCGGCCATTTTTCGTCCGCTTACTACACGCCGATCGAGCTGACCGGACTGTATTGGCACCTGGTGGACATCATTTGGATTTTTCTTTTTCCGCTCTTGTATCTGATCTGACCGACATGTCCGCGCATCATCACGTTATCCCGATCCGGGTTCTGGGCAGAGTCTTCGGCGCGCTCGTGCTCTTGACGGTAATTACCGTGGTTACTGCGCAAGTTGATCTCGGCGTCCTCAACATGCCGCTGGCCCTTGCGATCGCATCAGCGAAGACGTTGCTCGTCGTTATGGTCTTCATGGCACTTCGCTGGGACAACAGGGTCAATGCGCTCATCTTGTCTATCGGCGGCGTCTTCGTGCTCGTCTTTTTGGCCTTAACCCTCAGCGATACCGCACTGCGCGGCATTCTCGGCATCCAGCCTGCGGGGGTGGTTTCGCCCGTCGAAGTCGCCGTGGACGCTGATGTGTTTACTCTGGAACCCAAGATCGAAGCCGAGCCGGTCACTGTCGCCCCCGAGTTAGACGATTCTGTGGCTAGTTTGGTGCAGGCTACCTCGAGTCTTGACGGCGAGGCGATTTTCACCAAGTATCTCTGCAATACATGCCATTCCTTCGACGGCTCGCCGCTTGCGGGGCCTACACTGCAGACCATCGGTGAGCGGCAGACACGGGACGAGATTATCGCCTCAATCAAGGAGCCTGACGCCATAGTCGTTGAAGGCTACACTCCCGGTGTCATGGCGGCTACGCTCAACGCACTGCAGTTTGATGCAACCGTGACATCAGAGGAATTCGAGGCACTCGTTGACTGGATCGTACGACAGTAGCCCTCGCTGGCGGCGATTTGCGAGTGCTCAAGGAGCACAGCGATGAAAAAACTTTGGGAACATCTGATCAGATCCGACACCCTCTACGTGCTACGCGCACTTGATCAGATGTCCCTCAGGAGGCCAAGTGCGCTTTCCTTACGCAAGGCTGTATGGTGAATACGGTCTGATACGTCTTGGGTCGACGACGAAGAATCTTACGAGGGCGAAAGCATGATCCGACTGAGAGCCGGATGCGGGAAAATCCACACGTCCGGTTCGACGAGCAACGAAGTGGCAACGGACCTATAGGAACCGAGCTGAGCACCATAACGAAAGCGATGGAGAATGCACCGTACCCTACCGCGCCACCCCCCTGACTCTACTAAGACTCTTCAAGGTACGTCGTATTCGTTCGCCAGAGTGCGTAATCCTGACCGGAACACAATAACTGCTTCGATCACCAGCAATTTACATTCTGCCGAAGACAAATGCTGTTCGGATAGTAACAGAACTCCCTTCTGGACTGACAACGCCAAGTAGATCGATGCCGAGGCCAAGTCCCTCAAGAGGCAAGAATGCAGCTTGTGCATTCAAAGACAGCCCGGCTGTTGTACGACTGATCTTTGTACGTTGGGGTGCGGTGTCCGAATAGCCGACTAGCGAAGGTCCTATAAATACTGACAGCATAGTATACCTTCGCAACTGAGCGATTCCTATCGAAATACTGTGGACCCAAAGACCCTCCGTTAGGTCCTTCATGAGTGCATTGGTTGATAGTTGATATATTATACTACGACCCCTGCTGACACTTAAACCTCCGCTGACCATCGTTCCAGGCGTAACAGAAGGCCCCACATGAACACTCCACCACAAATTTGGCTTGAGCGGTTTTTGCTCCTGCGCGTGGGCATATCCAGCTGCCGATAGCGCAAGCACTACTGACCCGAGTGTGATGATTCGCAGGCTGCTCATATCGAATTAGGTCGAGTAGTCAACTGGATACCACCTATTTCAGTAGCAATACGGAGCGAGTCACACTATGCTCTTTCGTGCGGACGACATAATAGTATACGCCGCTGGGAACGCCCGACGCATCGAAACGCACTTCGTGGACGCCAGCAGCGAAAACACGATTTGCAAGCCGTCGAACCTCACGGCCCGAAATATCATACACCGTTATCGTCACCGCAGTCGGATCCGGTACGCTAAAGCGTATCGTGGTTGTTGGATTGAACGGATTTGGATAGGCGCCTTCAAGATCCAGGTCGGGCTCAACGTAAACACGCTTGCTTGCCGTTTGGCTCGCTACCCGGGAACACTCGGTGTCCTTCACTGACACCTTGATGTCTATGGGCGTGTATTTTCTATCCGGCGTAAACTCGAAACTGGAAGCAGTACCCCCATGCCTCCATTCTCCACAGTGTACCTCCAGATCAACGACGGATGATTCATGAGGACACTGTGGCATGTATTGCCAATCGTATTGATACGATGATGAACCGCCAGACACTGAGGCTCTCGAGAGTATCGAGCCTCCTGGCTCGACACTCTCTGGACCAGATATAGTCACATCGAGTGTGGAGGAATAGAGGTCCATCTGACAGAGCAGTGGGACAGTGATTTCTTTGGGAAACTCGTCATGATAATAGGTACGGACTGGCACGATCGTCACATCAAAATTGGATTCTCCATCAACTGTGTCGAGCGCACTCTCGTGCGGAACAAACGTGGGATCATCCCACCGTGTTGCGACCCACACATACGAAAAAAGCGACACACCCCAAACACCGGCGCCGAGTAGCAGTGTTGATGACTTGGGCAGATAGCTGCCGGCATCCGCTGTACCATCGTCTTCATTTATATAGAAATTGGCTGCCGTGGGCCATGGGTTGAAGGGTAGCCACCACTCAAGCTTTACCCTCATCCATTTGCCAGTCACTGAATTTGGATTGTTCGTCGAAAAGGCGACACCAATATTTCGGGTGAGAGTAGGATAGCCACTTCCATTCGCATCATTAATGACTGCATAAACACTATCGTGCGCGCTGCCGTCCGTATCCCATGCGCTATACTGCAGCATTTGCTGTGCTGCAGTCGCCCCCAAACTTGCTCCCGGAGTCTTTTCCAGAACATAGTCCTGCAGTGCATTGTCAACCACTGCGCCCTGTTGGGGGGCATCCAAGGAAGCAAAATGGGATACGTTCAGCGCATCTTGAGCTTCTTCAGCCTGCGCCAACGCATAGCGAGCAATGACTCCACCCATACTCATGCCAGCCACGCGCGTTTGGACGCTTCCGGTCTTTATCGTATTAATATACCGAATCGCTGCCTGCACATGCCCTGCATTGGTCAATAGGTCGGCTCCTCCGTCTTCAAAGTTAAAGATCAAGACATCAGCGCCAAGTGCCCGCGCTTTACCAAGAAAATCTGACCCGCCTGCATAGTATCGCTCAGGGAAGTTCTCGTTAGCATAATTACCTTTATCGGGATCAAAGCCTTCCACCAGCAGCAATGGCTCATCGAGTGACTGAGTGCCTCCCTGCCAGAGGACCATGTAATTCCCATCCGTATCGCTGAACATGCGACTCGCTGCAGGAACGACGTAGACCGTGTAATTACACAGCTCCCAGTCAGATAGGTCTAGCCAGCGCATCTTCAGATTGTATTTTCCAGGGGTTGCCCAAGCAGATGGAGGAGTGACTGTGACCGGAAAAATGTTGACGCCGCTACTTACAGTGATCCACGTTTCACCATTGTCCCAGGATACGTCCATCTGCAAGAAAACAGTACCGATCTCGAAGACCAATTTGTGTTGCCCAGCGCGCAAGAAAAGAACGGGCTGATAATAAAAACCTCGTCCACAGTAAATAGTTAGTTCAGTTGTCAGATCACTAAGTTCCGACCACGTAGAACTATGCTCTAGCGGCTCATGATGCTCATTACTGACTGAATTGTCGGTACGGTGCTCTGACAAACTGTTCTGCCGTAGCTTCATTGCAGCGCCACGCCGATTACTGCCAGAGGGTAGGATCGACTGGTCAGACATCACCTGCCACGATTCCGTACCACGTCGACCCAGCTGGGCACCTTCTCCAAAGTAGTCGTGCCCAAGAGCATTGTCAGTCGCAACGAGAGACGTCGCAGACGCACTTGGCGTAGCATCCGTATAAGAGGCGACGAAGCCGCTGCGTTCAATCGGGGTCGATCCAGAGATCTGTTGAGCCGAGGCGTCGACCAAAAATGCAGTGCCAATCGTCAGAGATAGGAAAGCGGTCAGTAGGAGGTCCGTGATCCGCATCGTGTTGTTTGGTCAGGGGAGCACCGGCCCAGCTTAACGACATCAACATAGCGGCTCTGCTCTACAAAATCAACGGTATCTTCGCAGACCTAGGACGCCCAACCAGTGTGACATTCAACAGAGCTCTCGGTAAACACGTATCGAATTCAGTACGCGCTGATACGATAGCCCTCCAGTTGCAAAATCAACCTCCCCGCGTCCGCACGGCTACGGCTCCGCCCCTAATGTCACTGATCTGCCGCAAGACCCCGGCACGCTAATACACGTACGTCTGCAATGCCGCGTCGAAATCCTCTTCGGTCTCGTGGACGATGACGGTTCCCCGCATGCTGTAGTGGCCACCACCGCAGAGCTGTGCACAGCTGATTTCCATGTCGGGAGCCGCTAATATATCCGCGACGCCAGCTTCGTGCAGCCGATCCAGGACACGCGTCGAAAGACGTTGATTCATTCCGACTAGTACCTCACCACCTGCTCCCGCGACCTCCTCCATCGCAATCCAGCGGTAGGGCGGCCATTGGCGGCGACGCTGCTGCTCGTCAGAAATCGGCAACCGCTTTTTCATTTCCTGATGAAACTCCGCCGTCGACATCTCCGGTACGAACCAAACCGGAATCGTAAGCCCCGGAATCAGATCCTGCTTTACGCGCATGTTCGGCAGACCGAAACTGTGAATGACGTCCCGCGACATCAGATGGACGATAACGGGCTTGCCCTTGACGACGTGTAGCTCGTCGGCTACAATGATGTCGTCGGCACCCCTTGGATCAGTAGCATCGATCTCGATCGGCTTGGTGAGCGTCGTGCGTCCAAATTCACCGTCGGCACCGGGATAGATGATATTCCAGGCAAACTGCTCTGCAATGACGTTGACGACCGTCGACGCCTCTTCCGGCGGAAAATCATTCTTGATATCACCCCAGATGGGGAAAGCAAACCCCACCAGGAGGACGCCTTCCGCTACGACGACACCGCCTTCGAGGTACGAAGAAAACTTGCTCTTAACGCCATGATAGCTCGCCTTCGGATTCTTCGTGGCCCTGAACCGGTACAGCGTGTAGAGGAAAAACGGAGCCCAGATGACAAATAGCGCCACCATGAGCCAGTGGACCCACCCCATCATGGAATCGATGGGCGCCCCGTGGCCTGACGCGTCCAGCGGCATACCCATAAATTCGGCCAGATCGAACATGTCTTGGTCCTTGATTGAAGAAGAGAATTCTACCGAGTGTTCGGGCGGAGATCACCGTACTGGTTGACCGCTAAATCACCCGGCTCGAGCATCTTGGACCGTCGGTGCACCCTCACGAAGAACATGCTGATCCCGGTGCACACGAAGCCTACGATTGCCAGCAATGACGCCATCGACAACACGAGCGCACGAATGGTGGGCCCGTTGGCACCACCGATGCCGAGACACTGCTCACAGGCCAACGCAGCGGCGGGCGAGAGCACAATGAGCACGAGAACCGAAACTACCTTCCGAGCCCAAGTCATGACGTCTTTCTATCTAAGCCGCAGCTCCTTGAATTTCTTCGCAATACCCAGCCCGTAGAACACGAGTGCGATCCCGGCTGCAAGCGAGCATACGCCCGTGAGGAATAGCCCGATCCGGTCGAAGGCCATGTGCATGTAAACTCCCCACACTCCGAAGCCGAATGCCAAGAGCGTCGAGCAGACGATGAAAACGAGGTGAAAGACCCTAAGCGACATGCATCGCCTCGAAGAGTAACGACACGTATTCCTGATCCGCAAGCGCGGCGACGAACAGAATGAACATGCACACGAGGAAAGCCGCCGTTACGAGCAGCACCCACATGATCACTTGCTTTTCGCTGACCAGGTGCATGAAGTACGCGGCGACAAGTGATCCCTTGACAAGAGCGATCACGAGCGCCACGACGAGAGCCGGCACTATGGTCATGTCCAGCCAGGACACCAGAACGGTCACCACCGTCAGTACAGCCAACGCTGCGAAAACCATCACATACACCCGGACATGTTTACGGATGTCTTCCACCGTCATGTTCTCGGCCATTGAACCTGTTCGCTTTTCGCTTGGAAACGTGACTATAGGAGGTAGATCGTCGGAAAAAGGAAGATCCACACGAGATCCACGAAGTGCCAATAGAGCCCGGCTACTTCGACTCGGTTAGTGAAGTGTTCTTTATCGTGGTCATTGCCCTGCGTCCACATCTTTGTGCCGGGGCCCCAGAAGTACGCGTTTACGATGATGCCGCCTGTCACGTGAAGCGCGTGCAGTCCCGTGAGCACGAAGTAGACTGCCAGAAACATGTTCGTTTCCGGGTACAGGTGGTGGCCAAACTTGGACCCGTACTCGAAATACTTTACAACAAGGAAGACAAAGGCCAGAACAATCGTCAGCCCCATGTAGATTTTGTACTTACCAAGATCCTTCATTTTCAGTGATGCCCACGACATCACCATTGTGACCGACGAGGCGATCAGAACCAAGGTGTTCAGCGTCGCAAGCGGCACGCTCAGAATCTGATCTGCCCGCGCTGCCATTTCCGTGGTGTCCGGAATCATCATTCCAGGCCAGGCCTCTGCACCCATGCGCAGAAACACATAGGCAGCGAACAGACCGCCGAAGAGCATTACTTCAGACGCGAGGAACAGCCAGATGCCGAGCTTGGCATTGTTAACGCCCGTGTCCCGGCGCGGCACTACCTCGTAGGGAATCTGTAATTCCATGTAGTCAGACTTCTACAGTTTCGGGCATGGACCGCGCAGAAAGCGGATCGTTCTGCGCGACAAATTCTTTGCCGGCACCCGGCATATTGTATTCGTACGGGTCGTGATAGACGCGCGGAACGGTGACGAAATTGCCGTGACCCACCGGAGGCGTCGGCGCAGCCGACCATTCGAGCGTAGTCGCATCCCAGTGATTGTCCTTCACGACCGCCTTGCCGTTGCGGATGCTCCAGAAGAAGTTCCAGATGAAAGGTATCTGCACAATCGCCAAAGCGAATGCAGATACTGACATGAACGTGTTGTAGTGGAGTACCGGCTCGGAAAAACTATATGCCAACCCGCCGTCAAAAAGGCGCCTGGAAACACCCGCCATCCCCTGAATGAGCATCGGGAAGAAGATCCCGTTCATGGTAATTAACGATCCCCAGAAGTGAATCCGTCCCAGGGTGTCATTCATTTCCCGGCCGGTCACCTTAGGAAACCAATAGTAGATTCCGGCAAACAGTGCCAAGATGCTCCCGGGCGCCACAACGTAGTGGAAATGGCCGATCACGTAGTACGTGTCGTGAAGCGGAATGTCCGTCGGCGCAAGGCCGAGCGGTAGCCCCGTAAGCCCACCGATGCCGAACATGGGCAGAAAGCCCAGCGCAAACAGCATAGGTACCGAGAATCGCATCGAAGCACCCCAGAGCGACAGAAACAGCGCCGACAAGATGACCACCGAAGGAATCGAAATGATCATCGTGGTAACCTGGAAGAAGGCGCTAATCGCCGTGCCCATGCCCGTGATGAACATGTGATGTGCCCACACGATGAAGGACATGAAGCCGAGGAAGATCAGGGAATACACCATGAGGCGGTAGCCCCACAACGGCTTGCGCGTATTGTTTGCTATGATTTCGGCAACGATGCCCATCGCGGGCAGAATGAGAACATACACCTCCGGATGCGCCAGGAACCAGAACAAATGCTGCCAAAGCAGCGGGCTTCCGCCGCCAGAGACCTCCAGCGGACCGTCCGCCGTCACGAGACCACTCGGCAAGAAAAAACTCGTATCGAGCAGCCTGTCAGCAAGCTGCAAAATGGCCGCCGCCTCGAGGGGCGGAAACGCAAGGAGCAAAAGGAACGCCGTAATGAACTGCGCCCAGACAAAAAATGGCATGCGGAAAAACGTCATTCCGTCTGCCCGTAGCTGGATGATCGTCGTAATGAAATTGATGGCACCAAGGAGCGACGAAGTGATCAAAAGAACCATCCCTAAGAGCCACATCGTCTGGCCCATCGTCTCGATGTCCGCCAACGGTGGATATGACGTCCAGCCTGCCTTCGCTGCTCCTTCCGGTACGAAGAAGCTCGCAAGCATGACCACACCTCCCCAGAAGAAGAAGTGATAGCTGGCCATGTTGATCCGCGGGAAGGCCATGTCTACAGCCCCGATCTGCAGCGGAACGACGTAGTTGCCAAACGCCCCTACGGCGAGCGGAACGATGCCCATGAACACCATAATGGTGCCGTGCATGGCTCCGAATTGGTTGTAGAGTTCCGGAGTGAGCGCCCCCAGTAGCGGAATCTCTACACCCGGCGTAGCGAGCTGCCACCGCATAAGCAGCATCAGGCCAAAACCGAAAAGCAGGAAAAACAGTGCGGTGATCCCGTACTGCAGCCCGATCATCTTGTGGTCGGTGGAAAACCAATACGTCCGCCAAAACCCAGCGGAGTGATTAGACTCGTGGTGCCCGTTAGTTAGGACAACCTCCCCGTTGGTCGACTCTGCCATATTGTGCGTGCAAATCTTGATTCGGCGGCATCAAGCCAAAAAAGAAGCGCTCGGTCCGTAGTCCCGAGCGCCTCCGACTATGCCCCTAGCTGCTAGCCGAGAAAGAAAAGTCGGCAGTTGCCGCTTCGCCGTCTCCGACAGTCACCTGCATTTGCTGCGAGCCGAATTCCTCGTGCCAAGCATCGATCGTGTAGTCACCTGCCGGGAGCCCCTCGATTGAGAAGCTACCGTCTGCGTCCGATACGCTAAAATAAGGATGATCGAGCACGCCAATGTACGCCTGCATCCAGCTGTGGACGTCGCACTTGACCGAAACCATGACTTCCGGGACAAGAAATCTCTTTTCCAAGTAGTCGCCCTCGTTCGGAGTCGACTCGTTGAAGCCGCGATTTTTTTCGGGAACCGGGTGGATGTTATGCTGGAACGGGTCGCTGTTTTCGATGCGGATCGTCTGCCCCGCCTGCACGCCCATGACATGCGGCACGTACTGGCAGCCTTCCTGATCAAGAATAGCAGGCTCACTTGGCGCCGGGTACGAATAGCCATCAGGCAGACCCATGGTCACGTGAACGAAGACAGACTTCAGTCCACCACTCTCGCTAACAAGAGCGCTCTCGGAAAGCGGAGTCGAATCGTGCTCGTCCATACACTCCGGCTTCATCCGCACAGGGGTTCTTGCCGGCGCATCGCCAGCAAATGAAATGGTACCGGTAATCGAGGCCGCTCCCATTGCCGTGCCCTCTTCCACGGTCCCTCCCTCATCGGCGTCCGGTTCGGGTGCCGGAGCTGTCGTATCTCCGCCGCCACCACAACCTGTGGCCAACAGCAGAAAGGCAACCAAAAGTGCAGTCAGTCGCATGATTCTCTCCTATTTTGGGTAGATCCTGCGTGGATCGGAATGCGGGGCAACCCCACGTGAAATCGCAAACGAATTATCGAATATATCCATGAATGTCAACATGTCACGGCATGGTTCGCTGATTCTTTAAGGACGACCAGGATGGCCATGGACTGGGTGTGGGCCCTCTACAAACAGTACGTCACGAAGCTGCTTGCCAAGGCAGGTGATGCCGAGCCGACGGAAGACGAAATGGAGCGTGCCTTCTTCGAAGCGCTCGGCGAATCTTTCATCACAATTCTCGTGCAGGAGCCGTACATGAATTCGGTCCGCTTCAAAGGCCTTGCACGCGGGAGATTTGCGGCGATGATGGACCTCGTCCACGACCCGATGGGCTATCTCTCCACGCACTACGGCGGCGGCAAGTTCAAGCTGAACTTCCACCGTGGCTGGCATTTCGTCGCGACGCAGAACTTCAAACCACCGGGTCAGCCGCGTTGGAAGGAGTTGCCCGAAATCGAATTCTGAATTCGTGACTGACACCCCGCCACAGGATTCCGTTTTTTCTCGCGCGGACGACCGCGACCGCGTCACGGTGCTGTTGGCGTTTCTGACAAGCCCCGAATGTCAGGCCGCATGCCGGCAGTATGCACGACCTGAAGAGCTTGCGGCGGCGATCTCCCGCCTTTGGTTCGACGAGGTCTACGTACCGGCCGAGAAGTATCTCGACGAGTTTAAGGGGCACCCCTGCGATCTTGACCTCGCCCGCTTCGATGCCTGCTTTACGGAAGGCGAACTCGCGGCACTGGCACGCTTCCATGGATTCTGGGAACTCCGTCTTGGTTTCGTGACCAACAGTGCTGGCGGACGCGCCTTTTTTCCCGAGAACGACTCCTGGCGCGGGCTCATCAAACACGCCGAATACGTTTTGGCCGAGCTGGAACCAGACGCCAAGCGGATTCAGGATGCGCTCGCCGCCTATGTTACGCGTGCGCTTACGCCGGCGATCGCACTGCGCGAAGCACTTGAGAAGCCGAAACTATTGAATCACCCTACGCCCCGACACGTCCCTTCGCTTCGTCCATCACCGCGGAACTGATTTCCGCGTACCCGCGCGATCGGGCGTACTCCTCGACGCCCTTCTTGACCATGGGGCGCACGAAGTCTGGAACCCGCCCGATTCGGTCTCGCGCCTCTGCCGTCCATACCAGCTCACTTGGCTTTTGGCTGTACGCCTCCTCGACGACGCCGGTAAAGGGGCATTTCGAGCTACTCGCCCGCTTCTCGGTCGCTACGTCGGAGCGCGCAGCGGCGAGCGAAGACCGCAGCATATCCATGGGCTCTTCCGGCTCGCTTCGCCCACCGATAGTGACACCGAGTGAGCGCACCATCTGCGTCTCCATGCTGTTTGTCAGCATGGCTATGTCGTGTCCACACGTGCCACATCGGTAGACGATGGCCATCGAGCCGCGGTCGGGACCCTGCGCCTGGTGAATCTTCATCGGCTCGTCGCAGGGGACGCAGAGAAATTTCATGAGGTATGTCCGTTCATTGATGATTGAGGCAAAAGGCCCAAAAACTCCGCGACCCGATCGGCAGCGCTGCTCAGTGCACGGGAAGCCGGGCGGTCGGGAAACCGCGTGGCAAAAAGTCCGCCGTCGTCCATGGCACGGGAAAGTCGTGGGTCGAACGGCACGCAGCCCAGATACTCGACGTCGTGCTCCTCAGCCAGTCGGCGGGCATGCCCCGACGGAAACAGTTCCTCTTCGTGTCCGCACCGGCTGCACGTGTATGGGCCCATGTTTTCGATCAACCCGATCACGGGGGTGTGTACGACGTCACGTGCCATGGTCATCGAGCGCCCGACCACAAGCCTCGACACGTCGGATGGGCCGGTTACAACAACAGTCCCGGACAGCTTCGGGACGACGTCGGAGGCGTTCGGCAGCTTGTCCGCGCCCGGAGGCAGATCGATGAAAAGGATGTCGAGTGCGCCCCACTTCGTGTCCGAGAGCATTTCCCTAAGTGCCGCCACGTCCATCATCGTGCGCCAGTGATAGGCACCTTCCTGGCTCGGAGCACGCCAGAGCACAGGCGTCGCGTCCTGGGGCAGGAAGAGATCGATCGACATCACGCGAATGCCAAACTCCGCTTCGGCCGGCAGCATCCCCTGGGACGTCGCCCTCGGCGTCCAAGCACGGACGCCCATCATCTTGGCGACGGACCCGCCGTTGATGTCACCGTCCAGAATTCCGACAGCATGACTCTTGCGTGCAAGTACCGCTGCCAGGTTTACGGTCAGCGTACTCTTACCCACGCCGCCCTTACCGCTCATGACGGCCACAACATGGTGTACTTGGGCGAGACGCGCTGATGCTCGCTGCGCCTGAGCAGCCACCTGCTGTGCGATGTCGGAGCCCCCGTCGGAGGCAATGTCACGGTACCTCTTCACAACTTACCTCGCCTGCTGCTGGATCATCTCCTCCATCAGCTTAAGGCTTTCCTTGATGCCCTCTTCGGTGATCTCGAGCGTTATCAGCGTCGTCGAGCGCTGGCGTGCCACACCTTCGACGCGCTCTTTCGTCCGCGTCCGCATGAATCCTTCCGGAACGCGGTCAATGCGTGCAACAGCGCGCTTGGTCCAAAGAAAACCTCCGTCTTGCACGAGGTCTTCCATGACGGGCTTTGAGGCTGCAGGGCGCTCGACACCGTCGGCGTCTCTTTTGAGCTGCCCGCGCTCGGCAAGGAACTGCGTATCCACCGCATGGTCGTCAACCACGGCCCTCACCATGTCAAGCGTGATCATCGGGACGCGCTGCACGCGGGCGCGCTTTTCAATCTGAGCCTTTGCGCGGCGCATCTGGTAACCGTCCGGAACCTCGCGGAGACGGGCACGGGCCTCTTTCGACCACCTGAGCTTCACGTCGTCGAATGTTGATTCCTCTTCAATGCCTCCTTCGAGCGGAATGAGACGCTCGATGGTCTCCTTGTCGAGTTTATGGAAGACTGCTGCGTCCTTGCCGCATACGGCACATGTAACCGGCTCGAAGCCGCGAGCTGCATACCCACAATTGCTGCACACGTACGTGGCGGAATCCACCGCCTCTATTTCCTCTACCGCCGCATCTGCCGCGACGATACCCATTTTGACCATCGACGACCTGGGCAGGATGTTTCCCATGGCCTGTTCTACGATCCCTCTTGTTATTACCGAATGCCCGCGTTCCGTCGCCCACCGGTGGATTGTGGTGCGTGCAATACCGCGCGCGAAATCAGGCGCGGTATTGAGAATGCGCGTGGCAGGTTCAGTCCAGAGCATCGACTCTTCAGCACTTACGTCGATCGGCGGCGTGTATCGTTGGCTTGACAGCAAAACGTTGCAGGAAACGGTTCGCAGCAGATTCTCCGTGTTGCTACCGATGTCCATTTCGCTGTCGCTGTGGACACCGATCCGGCCGAGAACCAACAACCACGGCTCTTCCCGACGCACGTATTGCAAGAGCTTCTCGAAGGCCTTGCCGTCCAGAAGTGTGATCTTAAGATCCACCCCTTCCTCTTCGGCAATACGTCGTGCAACTTCGAGGTGCGACTGGTAGATCTTCGCCAGCCCCGTGTCAATCACTTCTTCGTGGAGCTGCTCCTGCTCTTTGAACCGAAACACCTTGGACGCCTTTTCGGTCAACACGTTGACGATGCTATTGAACATCGCGT
Source organism: Rhodothermales bacterium (assembly GCA_012267425.1). Lineage (GTDB taxonomy): Bacteria > Bacteroidota > Rhodothermia > Rhodothermales > Bin80 > Plut-88865. The sequence goes on along the minus strand of JAAXGO010000012.1, from coordinate 12,887 downwards.
AGTGCAGATACGGATCGTATACTGACACGGCTTCGACCTGGCGGCCGGTTTCACGACCGAGCAAAAGCGCCGTCTTAAGTCCCGCGAACGACTCGGGGCTGCCGTCTACACCGACCACGATACTGCCCGTCGGTGCCGTTCCATCGCCACCAGCACTGACTGACTCCAGATGTTTGATGACGAGCGTGTCCGTTCTAACCCGACGCGTGACACGCTCGCAAACGCTGCCCAGGACGCTGTCCTTGACGGCGCCGAGCCCCAAGGCACCGATTATCACGAGATCGTAGCCGCTATCTTCGATGTCCTTGACAATCACTTTCCAGTTCTTGCCGTCGTACATCTTGGGGGTAAACCGCACACCCGCCTCCTTGCATCGCGCGTCCGCTACTACCAGGTAGGAATCCGAAATCAGCTCGAGCCCCATCGTGATGAGCGTGTCGTGGATCTTTCGCTGCTTCTCCATCTGATCCTCGATCAGATACTCCTCCGGCAGCGTGAATTCCATCTGTTTGAAACGGTAGTCGTGCATGCGTGCAGCGTAGGCATGACTCCCCACTACATCGGCGTCGAACCGCTTGGCAAAGTCAACGGCCAGGTCGACAGCGGCGATGGAATGCTCCGAATTGTCTACGGGAACGAAGATCTTCTTGTACATGACGCTCAGTCTGTGGAAAGAATGCCAGACCGCTTAAGGAACTGGGCAGTATGGAGTGAGGGTCCTTAGACCCTGGCCGTGGTCATACGACATATGGTATACGCTCGCGAACGTACGTGAGCCGGTTAAGAACGTACTGAAGTGTTACACGGTCTACTCTGTCGGTCAATAGACCGATAGTAATCATCGCGGCTTCTAGAAGCGGGGCGCAGTCGCTTTCCAGTCTGTCCTTGTCCAGTTGTTCAATCGCGGCCACGCTTTCCATTACGTTGTGTCGCGCCCACACGAGATCGTTCCGTTCAGCAGCGCTGACATCGTCGATGAGACCAGCCAACCGCTTGACCTCGAGATCCAGGATCGCCGGCGCCATCTGCCGGAATTCCTGAAAACTTAGGAAGTAGACTTCGTTTTCAACCACCTTTGGCGTCTTCTACGTCCTCGCTCGGTACGATGGCGTTATCGTCACACATCACTAGGCATTCCTCGAATTCGCAGCATGTGTCATCAATGACATAAATTGGGTCGCCCTCCGCAATCGCACCGATCGGGCACACATCGATGCAAAGGTCACAGGCCGTGCAGTCGTCCGTTATCGTGTACGGCATACGGCTTAGGCGTGGCGTTTCGGCATCGTAAACGCGCGCGGGCGATCCATTCCAGATAGCGCACCCGTCATCACCTCCGGCGTGATCGTTACGACACGTTTCCGGCGTGCGTAGGCCTCGACGCCACTACGGGTTTTTTCACGAATGAACCGGATCGGAATCCTCTCGAGCCGGAGCAGTGCATCGTCCGACCACGTGCATTCTACATCCTCGAGATGCAAGCCCTTCGGTTCGTACGTGCAGGCCGGATCTTCGTCCAGGTAATCGCCGGTCCGAGCAAACGCACGGCAGCGGCAACCGCCGCAGAGCTCTTTGAATTCACAGGCGCCGCAACGGCCCTTGAGTAGAGCGGGGTCGCGCAGGTTCCGGAAAACCGGGGACGTTGTCCAGATGTCTGTAAAGGACATTTCGAGGACGTTTCCGCCGGACACCGTCATGTATGGGCATGGTGTGACTTCACCGTCAGGCGTGATCCGGCAGTACTGCGTGGCCGCCATGCAGCCCCCGCTTTCCATGCCGCCGAGCCCTTTCGACCAGGCAATTCGCTTGAATTGCGGAGCGCATTTCGAACGCACGAGCATCGGACGGTATCGATCCTGTTCGTCAACCAACCGCTCGAGCATCGCCTCGGTCTGAACCGCGGAAAGCTCGGTCATGGCCTTGCCGCGCCCAGTCTGCACCAAAAAGTACAGATTGAACGACCAGGCACCCTTGTCGCGTGCAAACTCGAGGAGCTCAGGGATTTCGTGCTCGTTTTCTTCCATTACCGTTGTCTGCACGAGTACTTCCAAGCCATGCTTCGTGCAGATGTCGAGAGCCCGCACGGAATACTCCCACGCGTTAGGGCCTCCCCGGAACCGGTTGTGGCGCGCCGGATCGGCCGAATCAATGCTAATTCCGACGCCCTTGACGCCACAGTCGACCATTCTCCGTGCGACGCGATCCGTAATCAGCACTCCATTGGTCCCCATTACGACCCAGATACCGAGAGAGCTCGAACGCTCCGCAATCGCGTAAATATCCTTCCTCAAAAGCGGTTCGCCTCCGGTGAGGATAAGCATTTCGGTGCCTAGAGCTTCCATTTCACTCAAAAGAGCCAGACACTCATCTGTCGTCAACTCGCGGTCCGCCTTGCGCCCCGCCTCCATATAACAGTGTGGGCAGCGCAGATTGCACCGCTTGGTGAGGTTCCACGAAATTAGCGAAGGCCGGTACTCCACGTCGTTCTCTCAGTACGTCTGTTCGACCCGTCTACGCTCTCTGCTTCCTCCGGCGATAGCGCACGGTTCCGATCAGGCCCAACTCCAGAATGATGACGATGAACGCCCATTTTGCCATCGGGCCCACCGGCGATATGGTCTCGAGCGGTTCCAGATACACGTGGTACCAAGCCGATAGTCCACGCTTGTTGCCGCGCTCTTGGCTGTAACCGTCCCAGATGGAGAATGAAATCGGCGTAAATGCCGCTTCCTCGAAGTACAATCCGCTCTCTGCCTGCCGCCGGGCCTTGAAAATGACAGTCCACACGCCATCCTCGTAGCTCGCAAAGCGTTCGATCTCTTCACCGTCCGCGACAAACGACGACGACCCCGTGCTCGTAAATACGCCCGCACTGTCCGTGGCAAGATCTGTATACCAGATCCTCATCGGACGTTTAGAGTCGCCAAACATGAAGTACGGCTTCTCTATGCCCTCGACGGCTGCGGAAGGAAGTAGCACCGCAGCAGCGTCTGAAAACACAGTATCAGCAGTGCTGGGAACGTCAGAATCAAACGGTAGAACCTCCATTGCGAGACCGTTCGAGCCAGTTATTTCCTGAGTCATGTCGTTCCACGACAACATCACGGCAATGTCACGCTGGTTGTAGACCGCGCGCACTTCCACGCCGTTGACGCCTGGATAGAATGACCGCCCAGGTTCGATGATCTGACCCACGATCGGGAAATAGGTCGCAGGAGCATTCTCGAAGAGTTCCGCTCCCTGAATGACATCGATTGGAGCAAGTAATCCCTGCGCCGTAACGACGGTGCCGTAGTCCGGCTCGTCGCGCGAAAGCGAATACACGTAGTCAACAAGCGCCCAGCGATCCTCTTCGTCGATCGTCTGCTGATAAGACGGCATCGGAGTACCGTTCAGCCCGGTTGTGAAGGTGCGGTAGATATCCTCGCGCGTGGAGCCGCCGCGGAAGGTCCAGCGCTTCGTCATATCCGCCGGACGGATCGGATAGCCCCAGTCGTCCATCAACTCGGTGGCCGACTCCCCGTTACCGCGTCCGTTTTGTCCGTGGCAGTCCGCACACTGATTTGCATCGAAGACCTCGCGGCCGCGTGACAGATTCGATTCGTCGAAGTCCGGTGCGTCGGGCACCTCGATAACGTCCGGCGTGCCATAGGGTCCAGCAAAGTCAGAGTTGAATGACTTGATGTAGTAGGCCAGACTTGAGATTTCTGCCTCTGACAGAATGCCTTTCCAGGCGGGCATACTCGTGTACGGCATGCCTTCGCGGATGCTGTGCTCTATGTCTTCGGTGGTCGGCAGCTCTCCGCTGGCCGTAGAGCGAAACTTGAAGTTGCCGGACACAAAATCCCGCGGCGACGGACGCAAAAATGGCGTAGCCACGCTCTCGGCATCGCCACTAAAGCCGTGGCAGTGAGCGCACTTGGCATCGTAAATCACCTGACCTTCGGCGCGCTGGCCCTCGGTGCCAAGGTCTGGCTCCTGTGCCAGTCCCGGCTGTGCGAGTGTCAACGTGGCGACGATAAGTAAGAGTCGGAACATACTTAACAATCCCGTCAGTGCGGCATGCCCTGCGCGCGTGGTTCGTAGCCGGTGTATTCGTAGAGGAAGATGATCACGTCCCAGATCTCCTCTTCGGTCAGGAATTTCTCCCATGCAGGCATCGCCGACGCCCACGGTGTCGATTCGGGTGGCAGCCCCGGTGCACCCTTCGCTACACGCCAGAACAGATACGACTCCTGCAGCATGGCGATCGTCGTCGGATCATTGAAGTTGGCCGGAATCGGGTCGTATCCGTGCGCAAACATTCCAGCACCCTGCATATTGTCGCCGTGACACCAGAAGCAATTCTGGAAATAAATCTTGCGCCCGTTTTGTACGTGCTGCGCGAACGCGTCGGGGTCCGAATGCTCGAGCGCCCTGTACGGGTTGTTCGCCGTCGCGAGCTGCATGGTGACATTTCCGAAACCGATTGTGGCCGGCGGTGGCGGATGGATCGTGCGCCCACTCGATGGAGGCTGTGGCGGCTTCGTCATATCCGAATACACCTTGAGGGAGACCAGCGCAGGAATCAGGATGACCACTACAAGCAACGCCGTCTTGTATTTGGGGTCCACCATGAAGCTCACGCTGACGTCCGCGGCTGCTTTCAGCTCTTCGGAGTCTGCCGACAGATAAGCAGCCAGCGCGAGAGTCACAATCGCCATGAACAGGACAATTATCGAGGTCGGAAGTGGCGGGTTGATGCCGAAACTCAGCGCCAGCCACGTGGCCACCCACCAGATTGCCATCCAGGCCATCCGGTTGAGTTTCACGTATCGCGTCAGCCCTAGCTGCACGGCAACCAAGCCGACCACAATGGCGAGAAGGACTAGAATGTTCATTGCCGCAGGTGCTAACTGCTAGAGGGATGCCAGGTAATCGACCAACGTCTTCAGCTCGGCAGAAGATACCTGTTCGTGAAACGCGGTTGCTGTCAGCATTGCCGTCATCACACCCGGTGTGAAGCCGTCGGCTATCGTGGCATCCGGGTCCATCAGCGATTCGTAAAGTTCGCCGCGATCGAGACGGCTTCCGACTCCCTGCAGACTTGGTCCCACGCCCGGCGTTCCGTCAAGCGTGTGGCAGGTATTACAGAGGTAGGTCATAAAGACAGTTTCCGCGTCACGGTTGCTGCCTGCCGCAGCGGCTGCAAGTTCTGCGGACGGTGTGGCCGCTACAGCAGGCTCTGCTCCCTGCCACTCGAACTCCGTATCCATCGTCACAGACGGTGTGCCGCCCAGGGACTGCAGGTAGGCGATGACCGTCAAAATTTCGTCGTCGGCAAGTGCTACCGGTGGCTTCGCTGCCGGGGGCATGCCTGCTACGAAGCCTTCCACGATGTAAGCATTCGGGTCGTAGAGGGACTCGGCAAGATAGTCTACGTCACTCATCCCCTCAACGCGCATGCCGGCGAGTGCACCGATCGAACCGAGATCCGGAAACCGCAGCGCCGTGCCGCTTTCGCCCATCGTGTGACACGTTAGACAGGTGCCCTTGCCCGCCACGATTTCTTCGCCGATCACGACCATTTGCTCGACCGAGAGGTCTGCCGCGATGATGATGTCTTCAGGCGGCTCGGTGCGCTTCTGCGGTACCCATAGACTGACGTACCAATAGAAGGCCGATACCAAAATGGTGAAGGCAAAAATCTGTAGCGCGTGTTTCACGGTGGTGTGTCGTTGGAATGGGTTACGCCTCGGCGATCTTGGGAACCCACTTTTTCCTACCAGAGAGCCCCGACAGGAAGAAGACAATCGCGATAAATAAGAAAAAGATGATGACCGTAATCGACACGATAAGACCGGCATACCCGAGCGTTGGCGTGAATGCGTCCACGGATGTATCGCGGATGACTCCGTATACGTGCCAGTGCTGCCGCATACCCGCCCGGACGTATCCCATTAAGCCCATGAGCCAGGCAAACGTGATGGCCAAGAAGAAGAGCGAATACTGGGCCCGCTTCGGAATCGTGCCCCATGCGATTTCTCCGCGCTTTTCGGCACCTCGGAAAAGAAATATGTCGATCACCGTCACGGCGACCATCGCAAACAGCACGCTTATCACCTGTGGTTGTGACAGCCCGATTCTCGTCTGCGCATCGACGAAGTACCCGTACACGCCAAGGAATACGACGAAGATCACGACGACCGCAAAAATCCCAAACTGCACGAGGTTGCCTGCCTTTGCCCATGAGACCGTTGCCTGCTTGTTTGCACGGCGGTACAGCAGGAAACTGACATACGTGGTGAGAATGAGCAGGTTGACCGCCGTGTTCTTGGCCGACATCACGCCCAGAACGTTGAGTATCGGGTGGTGCGACCCACCCATCGCGCGCGCCTCTTCAACTGTCGCCACCAGAGAATGTGGAGTCGCCCATACGATGAAACAGAGCGTGATGACCGCCAAGAGGTACTTGATAAACTTTCGGTACCGCTCAGCGCCTTCGATCCTCCCCATACTCAACCAGAGGTAGTAGTTCGCGGCCAAAAACAGGTTGCCGATGAGAACCGCCTGGATTATGAAGAGCCAGGAAAACGTCCCGCCCATGAGTGTAATGCCCAGGCTCTGGTCGTAGGCGTAGATTTCCACTCCCAGCCAATAGCCGGCAAACGGCAGCGGGAGCAACGCGCAGATGGCGATAAAATTGCCGATGTAGCCCATCCAGTCGTAGTGCGCCTTCTCTTCCATAGTGCGGGCGCCCAGAAACTTGTAGGCTCCGTACGCTGCACCGATCGCGCCGCCGAAAGCCATGTTGGCAATCAGCCGGTGAATGTTAATCGGCATCCAGATGTAATTGTTGATCGCGTCCCAGATACTCGTCAAGTTGCCCAACTCGTCGATGCCGTTAGGCGTGTTCATGAACGTGAGCCACGCGTTTGCAATGAACATGATGGCCGTGCCGACGATGTTGAGCATGAGGCCCAAGAACAAATGGACGCGCGGCGAAAACTTGCCCCATCCGTAGTAATAGGAGTAGAGAAAGATGGCCTCCAGGAAAAACAGCAAGACGTATGGCAGAAACGTCCAGCTGAAGATCTTGACGAGATACTGCGACAGAGTCGGGTAGAGAACAATGAGCAGAAACGTGAGCAGCGCGCCCAGTGTGGCCGTGAACGAAAAAGACACGCTCAGCAGCTTCGTAAAGTCATGCGCCAGCTCATCGAAGCGCTTGTCGCCGGTCTTGTATCCGATGTACTCGATGATGAGCGCAAACATCGGAACCGCGAGCACAAATGCGGCGAACATCAGGTGCAACTCCGCGACAACCCACATTACCACACGGCTGCTAACGAACGGGAGCGTCCGATAGTCACCGGCAGCCTCCTGGGGGGCACCGAACGCCGGGTCGCCTGTCAGTACGGCCACAAGAAGGGCGAGGGTTCCGACGGTGATAGCACGAAGGAAAACCGCGCAGCGGAAACTGTTCATAGGCCGGCTACAATCGGCAGGAAGGGAGTATCTCGTGGTCAGCGCCCGTAAAGAACTCCATCGTCAAACAGATTGTCAAGCGATGACGGCGACATGCTATTTCCAGGAACGCCGTAAACCGGACTGTACAGCCATTCTTGAACGAGAATCCGCAAAGCGAGGTGCCCAGGGTGCCTCAAAGGCCCGCCACTTGTCGGTTCCGACTCTCTGAAGTAGATTGCTTGTCTTTCAGACGGACTACCGAGTCGAATGCTGCAGCGCTTTATTTCGTGGCTGGACACATACCGCGAGATCGCCTTCGATCTGATCCGCATATATCTCGGGATTGGACTGTTCGTGCGCGGCGTACTCTTTGCGTACGACCCTGCGGCCTACACGGCACTCGTTCCGGCGGACGCTCCGGCGTGGGTTTCGTTACCGGGCCTATTCGTCGCCGTGGCATGTGTTCATGTCGGCGGCGGCGCTGCTATCGCCGTGGGCGTGTATACGCGCCTGGCGGCGCTGCTGCAGATACCAGTTCTCTTCGGCGCGGTGTTTCTGAGCCTCGCGGGCCTGTTCGGTCCCAACGAGTCATTCGAGCTCTCGACGCTCGTGCTGTTCTTGTTGGCGTTGGTCTTCGTATACGGGTCTGGGCGGTGGTCGGTGGATCAACTATTGAAGCGGAAGCGGCACGGTTTCCAGCGCCTCCTTGACGGACTGTACGAGTACCGGTCGGTTGCCTTCGACGCGCTGCGGATATACCTCGGCATCGGTCTGTTTTTGCGCGGGATACTCTTCATCTCGGATGCCGGAAATTTCTTCGAGCTGGTTGGACCAGATCCCGGAGTGTTTTTACGCTCTACCGTACTGTTGCACTACGTGGCCCTGGCACACATTTTCGGCGGCTTCATGATGACGGCCGGTCTACTGACCCGCATTGCGGCTCTCATTCAGATTCCGATCCTCATCGGAGCCACATTCGTTAGCCAGCAGGGAGGTCTACTTGCCAGTTCACAGAACCTGGAACTCGCAGCCCTCACGCTGTTTCTTTTGGTTCTCATTTTCCTGTACGGCTCCGGCAAGTGGTCCTCCGACCATTTTCTTTTTAAGCGTCCTGCAACGCCTGCCGTGATGGCACGTACGGAGCGCGCTGAGGAGATTCTCCTTCACGCGGTGCCGGCGGAAGGGCCGTTCATCGATCCTGTGACCATGCTGGTCGTCCCTGAAGCGCATAGCACTCAGTCGACCGTCGAGGAATTGTATACCAATCCGAGCATCGTAACACAGGCGCGATACGGGTTTCTGGGATGGTTCCTGTTCCTTGCAAACGTCACACCCCGGCCGAAAGAGATCGTTTTTCGCAACGTCCGTACGGGTGAGGTCGTCAAACGCAGCAAGGATCCCAAGGTACTGGACCGATTCCGGTACATGTAGGGAGCAATGCCGCCCTAACATCGGTGTACGGCACCGGACCGAGAGACCGCCCTGTATACTCTGCACCGTGTCCGTCGCCGACACCTAATCACTATTGTCCGCTGCGACCGATGAAAATTACAGAGCTCTTGGATAGGGCGACGGAGCCGCTGATATCCTACGAGATCATTCCGCCGAAGCGGGGCAGCTCGGCTGCCCATCTGATGGCCGTGGTCGAGGAACTGATGGTATTCGATCCTCCATTCATCGACGTGACGAGCCACAGTGCGGAGGCCCAGTACGAGGAAATGCCGGACGGTACGTGGATCCGTCGCGTCAAGCGCAAGAGACCCGGTACCATCGGGATCTGCGCCGCCATTAAAGGGCGCTACGGCATTGAGACAGTTCCCCACCTGCTTTGCCATGGGTTTACTCGAAACGAAACCGAAGACGCACTCATCGAGCTGTCATATCTCGGTATCAACAATCTGATGGCGCTCCACGGAGACGACACAGGGTTCCAAAAGACCGTTCCGCCGGGTACCATGGTCAACTCGTCCGCCGTGGAGCTCGTACGCCAGATTGCCGCAATGAACGAGGGCACGTACCTCGGAGAGCTTATCCAGGCGGATCCGTCGGATTTCTGTGTCGGCGTGGCGGGCTATCCCGAAAAGCACTACAAGTCACCCAACTTGACGCGCGACATTCAGGCACTCAAGGTAAAATTGGACGCCGGAGCTCATTACGTCACCACGCAGATGTTCTTTGATAACCGGCATTATTTCAGCTTCGTCGAGCGTTGCAGGGACGCAGGAATCACGGTGCCGATCATTCCGGGTGTCAAGATCCTCACGAACAAGCGGCAGCTCGAACTTATCCCCAGCCGCTTCCACGTCGAAATTCCCGAAGATCTGGCGGCCGAAATAGAGGCTGCGAAGCCGGACAGCGTGGCGGACGTGGGCGTCGAGTGGGCGCTGAAGCAGTGCGATGAGCTCATGTCGGCAAATGTGCCGTGCCTACACTTCTATATCATGCAGCGCACCGCGGTCGTACGCCGTGTTGCGGGTCCCCTACGCAACCGCGCCTGACTTCCATGTGGTGAGGTAGTAATCCTCCTTCCGCCGCATGGCTTCACGCCGCTGCGGGTCGTCGTCATCATATCCGATAAGGTGTAGCAGGCCGTGGACTATGTAGCGGCGCGTTTCGTCCTCGAACGTCGAGAAAAAATGCGTGTGCCGCTCCATAGCAGTATCCAGATCCACGTATATCTCTCCGTCGATGTCTTCGCCGTCACCGAGTGAGAATGAAATCACGTCGGTGGATTCGTCGACACCCAGCCAGCGTCCATGAAGGCCTCGAACGGATGCGTGATCCGTCAAAATGATGTTAAGGACGTGCACACGGCGGCCTTCTCCTTCGAGGACGCAGCGAACGAGGCGGCGAAGCGATGCGTCGTCCAGGCGCAGAGCCGGGTGAACTTGATGGATCTCGATGGTTCCTTTCGCGGGGCCGCCGTGCGCCGTGAAGGCTATCATCAGCCGAAATCGTCGAAGAGCGTTTCAGTCATCGACAGTGCCACCGTGCTCATGATGAGCTCCGGCGCAAGCTTCGTAAAATCTGTTGACAAAAGTCGCTGATCGAAGTTGGCATAGAGCGAGCAACCCGCCTCGCGTTCGACGACGAGTCCATTGGTGACTCCCGCACGCCGAGCGAAAAAGATGACTTCGCCCAACTCCTTACTAGCGATGAAACCGGTGCAACCCTGCAGTTGCAGCAGTGAGCACGGCGCCATGACGGTTACAAGCGTGGCCGACTGCCCGTTTTCGAGTGCCTCGGGCAATGTTAGGTCAACGGCAATCTCTAGCGTGATCTGCCGTCCACTGGCTGTGTCCTGCAGCACGAAGCGTGCATTCGACCTATCCTTCGTAACCGGGGATCCCAGCACGTCTGCAATGCGGCCGAAGTCCTCGTCCGAAAATCTAAAAGGCATGTCCAACTCCGCGAAATTGGCGTTTGCGCACTGCCTGGTTCGCGTATACGCACGCTGGGCAAAATAGATACCTACCCCCCGAAACTCAAGCGATAGTCCTTAGGGCCCGCGACCGGTGCAGGTGTTTGATGACGCACGCTGTTCGATTGTACTGAGTGCGTTCTTCCTGGGAGCCTGCGCCGCAGAAACGCAGGCGGCGGTTGTGGGCGCATTTGCTGGATATTCGGTAACGACGGATTCGAGACGGTTCCGCCGACGGATCAAGAAGGAAAGATGATCGCATCGGGCTGGCCGGAGGACCCGTGGCAGCCCGCAGGCCTGCGATTGGAAGGCCCGCCTTAGGGGCTCATGCCGCCTGAAGCGTATACAGCCGCTTCACGTTAAGTGCCAGGCACACGAGGATCCACTTGGCCTGGACCTTCTCGAGCCCCCGGAAGCTGAATCGTCGAAAGCCAAATTTGCCCGGATCACGCCGTGCTTGGAAAACGGCAAGATTGCTCGCTACTACGCGAACTCCGACCTAGGAGGAGATGTCGCCCATGGGTCGACGGAATTCATCGTAGTTCGCGGTCGACCCGGGGTAACCGATTCCGAGTACGCATTCTACGTTGCACGGTCAGATTTCGTTCGGGAGTACGCGATTGGCCAGATGACCGGCACGTCCGGACGCCAACGAGTGTCGACGGACGCATTGGCAGAACTCGATGTTCCGCTCCCCCCTTTCCCCGAGCAACGCGCCATTGCCCATGTCCTCGGCACGTTGGACGACAGGATCGAGGTGAACCGTCGGATGAGCGCGACGCTGGAGCAGATTGCTCGGGCGCTGTTCAAGTCATGGTTCATCGATTTTGATCCGGTGCGCGCGAAGATGGCGGGCCGGGACACGGGCTTGCCGAGAGATATCGCCGACCTGTTCCCCGGCCGGCTGGTGGATTCTGAATTGGGCGAGATTCCGGAGGGGTGGAAGGTAAGAACGTTGGGCGACCTATGCCACAAGCCGCAGTACGGATTCACTGCATCCGCCCAGGACGAGCCCGTCGGGCCGAGATTCCTGAGGATTACTGACATAAACAAGGAATCGTGGGTGTCGTGGTCGCGTGTCCCGTACTGTAGGGCATCGGACGAGGAGTTCTCGAAGTATCGGCTCAACAGGGGGGATGTGCTGATCGCTCGGATGGCAGATCCAGGGCATGGAGTCGTGGTTGAGGAGGACCTGGAGGCGGTATTCGCTTCATACTTGATTCGTTTCAGGCCAATTGCGAGTGGCACCGGACGATTCTTGCAGTATTGGCTGCGATCTGACGCCTACTGGCATCTCGTAAGAGGGCGTGCGACCGGAACGACACGCCGGAGCCTGAACGCGAAGGTTTTGAGCCGATTTCCGATAGTGGCTCCGCCCACCGCTATCGTCTGCGTGTTCGCTGGCGTGGTGGGTCTTTGGCGAGATCGGCTAGTGGCAAATGTTGGAGAGATGGAGACGCTCGCCGTGCTCCGTGACACACTCCTTCCCAAGCTCATTTCGGGCGAGATCCGTGTCCCGGATGCGGAGAGGGTATTGGAGTCCGTGACATGACACACGTCTCTTCTTCTTTCACCGAGTCGGAGGTCGAAGCCGCGGCGCTCGAATGGCTGAAAAGCCTCGGGTGGAGGGTGGCCCACGGTCCCGACATCGCCCCGCACACGGCGGGCGCGGAACGAACGGACTACCGCGAAGTCATTCTGGCACACCGGCTGCGGGACGCTTTGGAGCGGCTGAATCCCAGCCTGCCCGCCGAAGCTCTGGACGACGCGTTGCGCAAGCTCATCCAGCCCGAAGGCTCGACGCTGGAAGCCCGCAACCGTGCGTTCCATCGCTTGCTGGTGCATGGAGTGACCATCGAATACCGGGCCGGCGGTGCCCTGCGCGGAGCGCAGGTCTCGGTCCTCGACTACGAGAAGTACGCGAACAACGACTGGCTCGCGGTCAACCAGTTCACCGTCGTCGAGGGCGAGCACGAGCGGCGGCCGGACATCGTCCTGTTCGTCAACGGCCTTCCGC
>JAAXGO010000314.1 GCA_012267425.1 Rhodothermales bacterium | reverse complement strand
GGTGCCGATCCCGGACGAAGTGTTGAAGGAGTGATACCGATGCGCCGGGCTTTTGTCGAACGACAACGTACGCTACGTATATGGCGCGCCCACAATCAGCTTGTGCACGCCGGCATGGAAACCCACTGTCCCTGCGACAAGCAGCCGGGCAGATTCCGCAAAGGTCAGCGAGTTGGCGGGTGCAACAGGCCCCGTTGCTGGGTATGCCATAGCGGCAAGCTCGCTAAACAGCCGAGCCTGCGAGATGAACGCCTGGCGCTCTCGTATCAGGATTGGCTAGTCGAGCACGGATATTCCATTGTACGGGGGAGGAGACAGGTACGGATATCCAGTTATGAAAAAATCCCGAAACTTGAAGTCGGAATCGAAAAATCAATGACAAGATAAACAGAAAAACGACTTTCCACGCAACACCTCGACCGTAACCACCGTAACCTTCCTCTTACAACGAGTGTGAGGACTTGGTCACGGCCGCTCACAACGCTCAGCCCATACCCGAACTGGCGTTGCGGTATCGTTCCCATCGGCTCGCATCTCGATGCTTGTTTCGTGACTTTCCGCTTGCAATGAATGTGAGACACGATTCACTGCAATTCACAACGCAACGCTAACGCATCTCCCCATGTAGCGATTAACGTTGACATCAACCCGGTGAGACCGATGGGACCGTGCAAGCCCCAACAGAGGAACGAACCAATGCATCGCCATACCGGCATGCACCGCCTGGGTGACGCCATGGCCGCAGCAACGGGCGTCGCCTTGCTCCCCGGGTGCGCTCTCAAGGACACCACGAAAGACCTCCGGCCGACGACGCCGGGCGCCGCGCCTTCGGTAGCGTCTGGCATCACCCTGCCGTCACCGCCCGGCTTCGGTTTCATCGTCAACGAGATCGTCGATGAGGCAGCCGATACGCCGATGGACCGCGTCGAGCGATGGCAACGCAAGCTGCTCGATCTCTCGCTTCGCAATCGCCTTCTCAACTTCCGCGACACCAAGCAGACTCTGCCTTTGCGCTGTACCGATATAGGCGCCCTTGTAGACGCGCTGGCCGACGGAAAGACGTTTCGCGGGCTGTCACTGAACGATGAAGATCCGATCGGAAACCGCACTGTCTTGCCGGAGGACATGGAGCGCATCGAAGAGGCGTTCATCCGTCATGTCTTCGAGCGCGGGCAGGTCGTTGTGCCGCTCACCGGCCAGGAGATGAACAACCGGTTCCTGACCCTCTATCGTCGTGCCAGGAGCGACATGCAGGAAGGTGGTACGAATACCCTCTTTCTCGCCGCGGGCTTCCTGCGATGGAAGAAGACCACAGGTGACCCGCGTATCTACCGCGCGCCCCTTCTTCTCGTCCCTGTCAAGCTCGAGCGCCGTGCTGCGCAGTCGGTCTTCAGAATTGCCCATCACGAGGACGACGTCCAGATCAACTCGACCCTGCTCGAGCTCCTCAAACGTGACTTCGACGTTCGGGTTCCAGAGCTCGAGGGTGGACTGCCGCGTGACGAGAGCGGCATCGACGTTGCGGTCATCTTCGAGGTGATGCGCCGGAAGGTGCGCGAGGTGGCGGGGCTCCAGGTCGTGGAGGAGCTTGCGCTATCGACATTCTCCTTTGCGAAGTATCTGATGTGGAAGGACTTGGTCGACCGTACGGATCAGCTTCGGACGAACCGTCTTGTGAAGCACCTGATTGACGGCGCCGAGCAAGCATACCCGGAGTCTCAGGACAACGCTCCCATCGTGCCGGAGGAGATCGATCGACGTCGTGCCCCACACGAGCTGTTGATCCCGCTGCCGGCCGACAGCTCGCAGCTCGCGGCCGTTGTTGCAGCTTCGGAGGGCCGCGACTTCATCCTGGTCGGGCCCCCGGGGACGGGGAAGAGCCAGACGATTACCAACATCATTGCCCAGTGCCTGGGCGAGGGGAAGACGGTGCTGTTCGTCGCCGAGAAGTCGGCGGCGCTTGATGTAGTCCACCGTCGGCTGGTGGCGAGTGGTTTCGGAAATGCGGTGCTCGATCTGCACTCGAACAAGGCTGACAAGAAATCGGTGATTGC
>JAAXGO010000313.1 GCA_012267425.1 Rhodothermales bacterium | reverse complement strand
GTACAGGAGCGGGGACTCTACTTCCCGGCATCGTGGGATGCAGCGTATGAGGAGCTCTTCTGCATGAACGATCCCGGTGAAAGCCCGCTCTGCAGCTCCACGTTACTTGCCGAGTACGGAAGCGGGACCTATCTCTATACTGCCCTTGTCTGGTACCGGCAGCTCAAGGTATTCCACCCGGGCGCATACGCCCTGTTTGCTAACATGATCAGCCTTCCGCTCACGAAAGCAAGCGGACGGTAGACGTCGCGGCAGGAAAGCCTGGCGGATCCGAATTCTCACCGTCTCGGCCGTGATTTTGCGGACGATTATTGGGATCTTGTGAAGGCAGGGAACGACATAGCCGAGATCCGCCATGAACAAGAAGCAGCTCAAAAACCTGATCTTTGCCCTGTGCATCCTCGCAGGGATCGTGGTCGTGCTCCTGATCGTCGCGTCTCTTTTCGGTTGACTTCGGGTCATTCCTCTGAGCAGGCTGTACACGGGCACATGGCGCGCAGCCGCTCCCATGAGTAAATGCCCGTATCGTGCCCATCGTCCCAGACGAGCCGGACTCCGATACTTCCGGCCGGCTGTACCTTGAGCCGATTCCATTGCATCAGAGCCGGGACCCTAAAGAGGTTCGGATCCGGTAGTTCGCTCATGTTGCCGTGCCCCCGACAGGCCGCGCAGGGACATGCACGTCGTAATCCGTCGAGTGGGAACGTGGTTTCGTGTCCGTCCTTCCATCGGATAACGAACCGCTGCGCTTGAGTCTCTACGGTGATCCGCAGCGGCGTGACGACACGAGACATAGCACCGCGGGGCGTGCCGACTAGGTCAGCTCGGGCTCGGGCTCCGGCTCAACCTCCTCCTCGTCTTCCAGCAGGAAGGGATAAATATCTTTCAGCAGCAACTGGAGCTTCGTGCGTCCCCGGTTGATCCGGCTCTTGACCGTTCCCATGGGAAGGCCGGTAATCTTTGCAATCTCGTCATATGCGAGCTGCTGGATGTCCCGCAGCACGACGACTTCCCGAAAATTGGGCGGAATCTGGTTGAGCCCATCCTGGATGTACTTGTACTGCAGCATACTTTCGGTATGACGATCGGGCAAGAACGTCTCATCGGGTATCGCAAGCTCGTACTCCTCGTTGTCCCGATTGACCGACTGGATCGAGTACATCCGACGTCGTTTGCGCTTGCGGTACTCGCTTCGGGCCAGGTTGCCGGCAATCGTGTACAGCCATGTCGAGAACTTGGCGATCCGCTGGTAGGAGTACCGATTGCGATGGACCCGCAGAAAGGTTTCCTGCAGCAGGTCTTCGCACAGTTTTGTGTCGCCGAGGAAGCTCCACAAGTAGTGCATCAGACGGTCAGTGTAGCGGTCTACCAGGATGTTGAACGCTTCCACGGTTCCTGCCTGGAAGTGCTCCATCAGGTCCTCGTCGTTCATCTGGGCGAGCGCATCGTACCGAGTGGTCGCTGCACGCTGCTGCTTCTGCGTTTTGCGTTTAACTTTTGTGACAGTTGCCACGGTTCACCTTTGTATGTGTTGGATCTTACCGTTCTGGTAACGTCGAACCCGCGACGTCTAGTGTACCCGGCTGGCGTTCATTCAGCCAAACGGCACGTACGCCACGAGTAGCTCGTGATCCCTAACGGCGCAAAGCCGCTGCTAATTACGGAGCGTAGAACACTTTTCCAAGTGCTTTCGCCGAATTGTCAGCTATTTCAAGAACGTGAAGCCTTTGCGGACCGTAACGACCCTCCCGGCTTTCCCCACAGCTTACAGCCAAGATACCGAACGGGTAGATGATTTCAAAAGCAGAGCCGAAGCCCCGACGATCAAGGCAAGCGCGTACGTACCCACCTTGCTGTGTGTTACACTCGGCTGCGATATTTTGACGACGAAAGCTTTTTTCACGTACCAGAGCGAAAGACCGTGTTTCTGCTGCTTGATAGGGCCGTCAGTAAGAGAGAATGTCTGAAACGAAAAGGGTCATTCTGTCTTGACTCTGCGAAGCGTCTCATTCGTGCGCTGTAGAAAATGGTGTATGGGCATCATCGGGCTGTGAGGCGAACCCGACCTGAATACGACACCGTTTGACTCGCCAACGAGAAACGCCTGCCTGTGTGTATGACCTAGTGCTTGCTCGATGTTGGGGTTCGACAAACTACGGCAACAGCGCGGGACCGGAGTAAACAACGGACGTGGGAACCCCCGCCGTGGCTAAGGGGGATAATCGCGGCAGGTAGCACCATGTGTTGCGTTCTTTGATGCGAGTGACGACTCCGTCGGAAAGCAAATCGGGGTATTTCGGTTGATTCTACGGGTGCCAGCGCTGCTTTGGGCTCGTTTCGGCCCGTTCTTTGCACCGATTCCAGGCAGGGATGTCTGCCGGTCCCATACACTCTCATCCAACTCGTGTGTCCGATGACGAATTACCGACATTCACGCGCTGCTTTCGCTCTGATGCTACTCATCGTAGCGGGATGCAATACGCAGGTGGTAGGGCCTCAGGGCCCTCCTGGCAACGCCAATGTGACGGCGGTGACCATATCGTTCCACTTCGATGATGCCATATACAACGGCCGCGTGGCATCTCAGCAGTATTCGATGCCGGAGATCACGCTGTCCGTGGTGGATAACGGGGCCGTCTTGCTCTATTTCCGGGACCAGGGTACGTGGACCGCACTCCCGTTTACCTTGGGAGTCGAGGCCGATGACACACCCGGGGCAGACTACACGTTCACGATCGGGTATGCATACGACGATAGCTTCCTGGAGGTATTCGTGGAAACCTCATCGGCCAGTGACGCCGTCTGGGATGACATTGTGGCCCTGCTGCCGCCGACGTACGTCATGAAGGCCGTCATCATAGACGGATTTGCGGCATCTGTCATGCGCGACGTTGATGTTAAGGATCTGCCGTCGGTGCTCACCTACTTCGGCCTCGAAGACTGAAGACCTGCCGGTGCGAGGAGCTGCACCGCAAACGCCCGCTGTCGTATAATGGCTACGCGATTCGTATCATCGTAGCCCACGGCTGGACAAGAATCTGAATCCGGGCGCTGAACCTGTCTGTGACCGATATATATGGGCGAGTGCATCGCTTACCCGTTGGACGGCATTCTCGATCTTCACGTATTTAGGCCGAAAGACGTTCCAAGTGTCGTGATGGAGTATCTCAGGGCGTGTCGTGAGCGAGGCATACTTCGCGTCCGCGTCATCCACGGCAAGGGGCGTTCCGTACTGCGAGGCACCGTGCACCGATTACTCGATGGGAACAACGCCGTGGAGTCATACACACAGGCTTCCGGTGACGCAAGCGGATGGGGGGCAACGATTGTCTTTTTGCACCCCGCAGAATAGGCACCGTATCGTTCGGTCGGATTTGCAGCGGTTATGCGATAGAGCACCGCAGTGGCGCACCCACACGTGCTGGCGTCTCTTTGTCACGCCCGGTAGAGGTTGCTCGGATGATCGAGCGTGATGGAAGAGATGCCCAATAGGTCCCGCGTGACCAGCAGCATGTGCCTCTTCCGATAGATCCTGAACAGTTTGCCGTGTCGAGTGGCTTGCCGAAACGTTACACACTCGTCTTCGGTCGGTACAACTTTCGAACTCGTGGCCGCGACTACGACAGCCGCATCGGAGGCATCTGTCGCCAGTCAGTACACCAGGTAGGCGCCGCTCCACGGCCAGGTAGACGATCGTCTCAGAGGAGCTGCAGGCGCTCCAACGCGTCGAGGTTGCTCCGCACGTGTGCGGCGGACGTATGCATCAGCGCCGTTTCGTCTGCATTCAGTTCCACTTCTATAATCTCTTCGATACCCTGCCTGCCCAGGCGCACGGGCACGCCGATGAAGAGATCCTTGTGGCCGTATTGCCCGGTCAGCCAGGCGGCACAGGGAAGGACGCGGCCCGAGTCCTTCACGACCGCCTCGGCCATCGCAGCAGCAGCAGCCCCTGGCGCATACCATGCAGAAGTCCCCATCAGCTGCACGATTTCGCCTCCGCCTTTCTTGGTCCGCTCGACGATGGCATCGATTCTGTCGGCGCTGATTAGCTCGGTGATCGGAATTCCTCCCACGGTAGTATAGCGCGGAAGTGGCACCATCGTGTCGCCGTGCCCCCCCATGAGAAGTGCCCGGATGTCACGAACGGATACATCTAGTTCCAGCGCAACGAAGCTCATGAAGCGTGCGATGTCTAACACACCAGCCATGCCGAAAACCCGATGGCTTGGGAATCCACTTGTCATATACGCCACGTACGCCATGACGTCGAGTGGATTAGCCACGATAATGAGGATGGCGTTCGGGCTTTGCTTGACGAACGACTCTGTGACCGACCGCACAATACCTGAATTGATCGATAGCAAATTGTCGCGGCTCATTCCCGGTCTGCGGGGAACGCCGGACGTAATGATGCAGATGTCAGATCCGGCCGTGGCGTCGTAGTCGTCGGTGACGCCGCGTATTCGCGTGTCGAAGCTGTGGATCGGTGCGGATTCCCACATGTCGAGTGCCTTGCCTTCCGCTAGGCCCGGCTTGATGTCAATCAGCACGACTTCGTTGATCATGTCCTTTCGGGCAATGCACTCGGCAACAGTTGCGCCGACGTTGCCGGCTCCGATGACCGTAATCTTGTTCATGACATATCTTTGGGTAGATTACCGATGGCGTGAGACAAACAACTGTGCAACCGTGTGCGCCGCGTAATTCACGGCCAAAATACCAAATAGTCGACCTTGGATTTCCGGATTCGGCAAGTAGGAGCGAAGGGAGTACGCAGTATGTTGGCGTGACACCTTCTACGCCGACAGCTCACGATGCGCTATGAAACTTTTGTCCTGTCTGCGTAAGCGTCCGACCAACTACAG
>JAAXGO010000312.1 GCA_012267425.1 Rhodothermales bacterium | reverse complement strand
CCCAGCGCCCCGCCAGTCATCAGCACCGGATCGAAGAACGCCTCGTGCACCGTGCCCGGAGGAGCGGTGACGTTGACGGTCCAATCCGCTCGTCTCACCCCTTCCTCCATGTACTCGATGCACGGTTTAACTGTTTCTCCGCGGGAGAAGTAGTAGAAGTGGTACTGACCATTCGGAACCGGGCGCGTCGTCTTGATCTCCGCTGTGTAGTCGACTAAAGAGGACGTGTAATCGAAGCTCTTACCTGTGAGGAAATAAGTCGCTCCTCGTTTCACGCTGACTTTGAAAGCGTAGTCTTCCTGTGTCCCATCCGATAGAGCGGTTTTGTAGTCATCTTCGAGGGCAAAACCGGATTTTTGCGATCGTTTCTGAGTTTCTTCCAAGATCAGGTGGCTTTCTGCTGCATCGGCGAATTCGACTCCAGCGCGGGTTCCAATGACGGTTTCTTGCGCAGCACCCGAATTTAATGAAGCCTCGTGGTGCCCCCCATGCCAACCAGCCAAATAACGCCGCTCGAACTGTCGTCGCCGCTCGAATGCCAACGATAAACAGTCCCGATAATCTTTTGTCCCGTCGCCGGCGGCCAGCAACTTATCTGTGTGTGCGATCAGCGTATTCACCTCGGAAATCGAGACCGAAGAGCCTCCCCCCGAGGCCGCCCCCGAAGTGCTTTGCACACTAGATGGCTGGATGTCACGATTACGTTGCTGGCTGTGCCACTCTTGGTACGACAGGTCTTCTCCCAGCTGAAACTGCTGATTGGCGGAGGATGTCGCGGCCGACCCGTCCCCAGCGTTGCTCGATGCCTGCACGGAGGGCAGCCACGGGCGGTCTCGCAACCCGTCGATCTCGTACGTGTCTCGGTAGGCCGGTCTGCCCGTCGATGTGAAGTTATACTGTTTCAATCCGTTCGCGGTTGCGGGGATCTCGACACCGTTGGTCGCGTCGACTTCCCGGAGAAACAGCAACGCCGGCCGTTCGTCTCGCTCCGCGTTCCGCTCGCCGTCCCATTCCGACGCGATCGCTTGCGCGTCGGCAGCACTCGCGGAAGCAAAGTCGTGAACGTAAGCGACCACGACGACGATCTCGTCGTTGCCGCTGCCCTTCAGATACTCGTCGACAGTGAACGTGAACTCCATCATCGGATAGTGCCCGGTCTCTCCGTACCCGCTGTAGTGATGATGCACCGACCCCGGTACCGCCGTCTCGAGACGCGCACGCACGATCGCGTCGGACGCTATGATCTTCTCCTCGAGAGAGATCGGCCTCCACGCATCTGGAAACGCTATGTACTCTTCGAGCGGCACATGCTCCTCCTCGATTTCGACGGGCGTGGCAGTCTCTTCAGGTGTCGTCAGTTCAACGATTTGCGGCGACGGCGATTCTGTATGTTTGACCGCCGGCTCATAAGTTGCCGTCGAGGGCTTGTCGTTTCGATCCGGCGTACCGGTCGGCGAGACGGCAGATGGCAGAACTTCAGTCGAAGCAGCGGGAGCAGGAAGCAGCTGATGCTCAGGCTGGGTGGTCGTTTCGATCGAGGTCTTCGTCTCCAGGGAAGCAATCTGGACAGGTGGTGGCTGGTGTTCAGGTTCCACTGCCGGGATTGTCGGCGTTGGCCGTTCGGTCGGAACAGATTCGCTCGCTGGTGTCGAACAGCCGACGTTCAACCCGACAGCCATCAATATGGTTGCAGCAAGGAGCAGTGTGAATCCGACAACGAAGCGCGTCTTTCTGATCATCGTCAAAGTCCTGTCAGGGATGAGTGTGTCTCATGGTTGGCCGCCATAATGTCTCGGTCGTCAGTAGACAAAGTTTCGACTTCTGATTTGGGCTCCACGATGTCCGTCTTGATGCGGCTGTGCCCCACTCCGATCGTGTGCCCGAACTCGTGCATCAAATCCGCGAGTGAGTATTGGCATGGATATGGACGTTCCTCCCAC
>JAAXGO010000311.1 GCA_012267425.1 Rhodothermales bacterium | reverse complement strand
GAAACACTTTCACGTCACTGTACTGTCTGGCCACTAACTGGGCCATACGCATCACCTCGGCGCGTACCTGCGCGCGCTCGTCGGCAGACTTGCTGAGGTCGTCGACGTCCATCAATCGCTCACTGGCTGACCAGAAAGCCCCGCGCGCGCGTAACAGGCGCTGGGTGCTACGTGCTACGATTTCGTCCACCAGGTCCACCCCCCGGTCACCTCCGAAGCGGATAAGTCCCAAAAGTAGACGATCGAGCCGTAGATCGTTGATGTAGTGCGCCTCGAGAAGCCCGTATACTGCGTCCTCGTATTCAGATCGATCAGGCTCATCGATACTCCGAAGTTCGTAGAATGCGAAGCGCAACGCCATGAACCCGAGATCGTCGACCGGGTTTGCCGTGGCGATTGTCAGTGCTGCGTCCACTGGCAGTAGAGCGTCCGGCATTTCCAGACCCAAGGCCGCCTCGGCTTCTTCCCGAGACTTGTCCTCGTTGCCTGGTTCGCGGACCCACTGCGATACACGCTGAGTGGCGATCCGATGGTCTATCTTGTACTGCTCGACTGTCTGCCACGCCTCGATGCGCTCGAGTCCCATCTCGCTGGGGTTGGGCCCACAGGCCGCAAGCAACACGATCATCGGAAGGACACGTCCCAATAAGGCACGGCCACGTGCGATCTGCCTTACAAGCACAGTACGCGATGAGCGGGCCTTGTCAACACGGTTAAAGCGCGCCATGAGGTCTGCCGGTCTGGATGTGATGCTTCGCCAAACGAAGAATCGTCAGGCATGTTCGCGACTGTGATGGTCTTGGTGCTGGGTGGGGCTGGCCGCTACCAGGACTATCGTGCGGACAAAGCCCTCCTCGCCATGCGTCAGTATCAGAGACAGGCCCCGCTGATTCAGATTGTTGATCGCAGACGCTACGGCCGGATGCTGACGATATACCTCTACGAAGTCCGGCACCTGCGCTTTCCTGCCGATCCTCCTGGGTGCGACCGCCTTCTTCGGCCTCACGTATCTCGACGGCACGCCGCGGGCAGCTTTTGACCCCGGCTCCGGCGTGATCGAGACCTTCAGTGCAAGTATCGGATCGTTCAGAATTCGCTCTTTGCGTCTTAACGCCTTCTATCGAGTCTTTTCGCCTCAGCGCCGCATTCTGCCCTACTTGGGTGCCGGGTTCGGCCTGTCGGGTCTGGCCGTAACGGATTCGTTCTTCGAAAGCCGATTTTCGTGCGATGCCACCGCGGTATGCCCGCCTAACCTTTCCTACTATGACAGCTGGCAGGATGTTGACTTCACGGATATCAGCGTGTCGTTATTCGGGTATTTTGGCACCGAATTCCGAATCTCCGATGAGTTCGCGGCTGGCCTGCGGCTGGTCATCAATCAA
>JAAXGO010000310.1 GCA_012267425.1 Rhodothermales bacterium | reverse complement strand
CGATCAGGGAGTCATGGGTGATATAGAAGACACTCACGGCATTGCAGGCGAGCGCGATCGCGAAACCCGACAAGGCAAGCCATCGATTCGACAGGCGATGGACGATGTAACCGCAGAGAACCGACGAGACGCCGATACCGGTGAAGTCGGAGGCGACCAGGACACCGGCGCTGCTTTCTGGCATCCCAAGCTTCGACACATAGGCTTCCAACAACAGGGGCGACGTTCCGAATATCAGGTACCCGACTACCCAGGTACCGTAGCCGCCGGAAATCGAACGCCACTCGCCCCGGTCGTAGTCCAACATTCCGATCATGGATGGCATCCGTTGGTGCATGGATTTTTTGGCGGCTACCGTGAAAATGCGTCGAGTTGGGCTCGTTTACCGAGATTGTATGAACTGTCCGGCAATTCGATCATGCGCTGGCCGAGAAGGTGATGTGCCAGTGACAGGTTCGAAGACCGAATGCACGCCTCCAGCGTTGTGCGGTAGATGATGTCGCGTTGCGCGTGGCTGCCGCCAAGCTTGTAGCTGCTGTTCAGCAGGGGATGGAGCAATGCTATCGTTCGACCGTATTCGCCGCGCCCGAAACTCCGCAGGGCCTTGCAGACCGGCAAGCCAAGGTCGCGAGTCCTGGCGTGGTTGGTCTCTCTCGCATTGGATTCGTCGTTGAGATACGACTCCTGGTCGGCGATCAATCGATCGGCAGCGGCCGCATTGTCAGCCGCCACGAACGCCAGCATTGCATGCATGTCGTTGAATGCGTAGTGGGTCTGAAATGCCTTTTGTTCCCAAGATTGTGCCAGGACGTTCCAGCGGTCGCCTACGTCAATGTTCTCAAGGTACAGCCGCCAGAGCGCTGATGATGCATCGACCATCGTGAGGATGATGGGCGGAGTATCAACATTGAAAACGAGATCGTCGTACAAGGAGACGGTGGTTTCCAGTTCGTCCAACTCGAGCTTGAACAGGATCGCGTGAATCGCGATGTGTGATGCGAAGTAGTTGTCCTTGCTCCAATAGTCGTAGTACGTATCCAGATATCTGGAGCCGTCCTGGTTCTTTCCTTGCATGAGCAACGCGTGCGCGACGCCGTGGTGTGCCCAGACTACCTTGGGGTCGATCTCGCCGCCTTGGCGGGCGAATTCCTCCGCTTGTTCGTACTCGCGGGACTCCTCCAGGCCGAATCCGTACATTCCGAGTACAAAGCCGTAAAACGGGTCCGTCTCCTTCCAGGCCGGCAGTACACTGGCGAACCGCACGGCCATGTTTAGTCCGTCGCCGAGAAACACGTCCAGCGTGTGTCCCATGTGCAAGGCCAGGATGTCCTTTGGGTGATCGATTAGAATCGCATCAAGCGCCCGGCTTGCCCTGGCCAGATCCCCTGCCTGCCAGGCAGTCAGCGCCACCATGTGAAGACGCTCCCGGTCCGTGACAGACACTCCCTGAGCGAGCCGTTCTTCGGCGGCATGCAGCCCCGCTCTTGCGACCTCGACGAAATCGCGATCGGTGAACACCATGGCCAGATAGCCGGACAGCAAGTGTCCAAGGACGAAATCGGGATCCTGTTCGATTGCTGCTTCCAGAATGGTGCTTGGGTTCTTCGCGTGGCCAAGGCTCGTGAGAATCCGGTCGTATGCCGCTGCCGTGTTTTCCGAACCGGCGGTGAGTGCAAGTCCGCATGAATCGTAGGAAACCATAGTGAGCCCTCAGTTCGGCCTTTCGCCCAGTGCGGACAGTACCGACGGGCGACTGCCCACGCGAATCCTGTACTGAATGAGATGACGGTATCGGCGCAGATCCTGTCCGACGTCGTCGGCCCAGGTAAGGATGATGTAAAGATAGGCGTCCGCGACAGTGAATCGGTCGCCGGCAACGTAGACTCGGGCGGATAGCTGCTCGTCGATCAATTCAAGCTTCCTGTGCAGCACTTCGTGAGAATACGCCCGCATACTCCCGGTCAAATCTGAGTTGTAGAAAAGTCCCATCGACTTGTGGAGGTCGCTGAGAAAGGAAAGGGTCTCGTTGAAGCGGACCCGTTCAAACGTCCCGGCGCTTGGCGCCAGATCTGACGGCGCGTTTGTGTCGGCGATGAATTGCAGCAGCACGGTGGTTTCGGTGAGGACATTACCGTCATCCAACTGCATCGTCGGTACCGTTCCTTTGGGATTCAGTTCGAGAAGGCTGCTGCCGTCTGGCAATCGTTTGTCGCCGAATACATCCAGTTGAACCAGCTCGAATTCGACGCCCGCCTCCAGCAGCGCTATGTGAACCGCCGACGAACAGGTG
>JAAXGO010000309.1:1367-2451 GCA_012267425.1 Rhodothermales bacterium | reverse complement strand
GCCTTCATCCAGTTGCGCTGGATGGATCTGAGCGATGTCGCGCGCCGCCTGTTGTCGGGGCTGGCACAGGTGGTCCGCGATCTCGACCAGGCAAACGAGCTTGTCTACTTGGAGCCGATCGATGTCGGGCGCAGCCTTGTCTCGATCTACGACCGGCTTCCGAATTGGACGAAACGGACAATGCGGCTGTCCTCGAATGCCGTGAAGATCCGCGATCTGTTCAAACGGGCGCACGATCCCAACCGGTTCCTGTTCGACGATATTCCGGGAACGCTCGGAGAAGACGTTTCGCTGGCCGACGAAGAGGATTTGCGCCGTATCATCGGAAGTGTTCGCGAGGGGCTGGAGGAACTGGTGCTGGCGTACCCCTCGATGCTTCATCGCCTGCGCGATATCGTGCTGGCTGAGTTGCAAGTTCCGAACGTCTCCCGGCAATCTCTTGTGGAGATGCGTGAGCGCGCCGGGAATATCAGGCAGCTCGCCGGCGACTTTCGTCTTGACGCCATCGTAGGGCGGCTCTCACAGTTCGACGGTTCGGACGAGAGCTTCGAAGGGATCGCCAGCCTCGCTGCGAACAAGCCGCCGCGCGACTGGGTCGATCCCGATCTGGACCATGCGGCCATCGAGCTTGCCGACATGGCGCAGAAATTCCTCCGCGCCGAGACCTATGCGCGCGTCAAGGGCCGTCCCGCCAAGCGGCAGGCCATGGCCGTCGTCATCGGCACGGACGGACGCCCCGGTCCGCTGCTGGAGGAATTCGACATCGCCGACTCCGACCGCTCGGCCATCAACGATCTCATCGAGCGTGTAGCCGCCACGCTGGAGGAAGCCGACACCAGCCGCCGCAACATCATTCTGGCGGCGCTGGCGGAACTCAGCACACGTTATATGCAGAAGCCCTCGCCGACGCAAAAGAATGGGAAAGGAAGAGCCGCTTCTTGACGACAAACGGTCCTGTGAAACACGTACTTGGCCTGTCTGGCGGGCGCGACAGCGCGGCGCTCGCCGTCTATATGCGGCAGCATCATCCTGATCTGGATATCGAGTATTTTTTCACGGACACGGGCAAGGAACTGCCCGAGGT
>JAAXGO010000309.1:0-1264 GCA_012267425.1 Rhodothermales bacterium | reverse complement strand
CCCGACCGCGACTTCGACTTCTGGCTGAAGCAGTACAACGATTTTTTGCCGTCGCCGCAATCGCGCTGGTGTACGCGGCAACTCAAACTTCGGCCTTTCGAGCACTGGATTCGCCCGATGCTCTCCGAGGGGACCACGATCTACAGTTATGTTGCGATCCGCAGCGACGAGGAATACCGCGAAGGTTATTCCTCCAAGCATGACAGTCTTGTCGTCAAGCTGCCGTTCAAGCAAGCCGGGATCGATAAGGCAGGCGTGCTGGAGATCCTCGACAGCGCCGGGCTCGGCTTGCCGAAATACTACGCTTGGCGCACGCGCAGCGGCTGCACCTTCTGTTTCTTTCAGCAGAAGATCGAATGGGTGCGTCTCAAGGAGCAGCACCCTGAGGCGTTCGAGGAAGCCAAGACATACGAGAAGAACGCCGTCGAACACGGCTCGCCATTTACGTGGAGCCAGGGAGAGTCGCTGGAAGAGCTGGAACGACCGGAGCGCCTAGCCCAAATCAGGCAGGATCACGAACAGCGGCTCGCCCGAATGCGCATGAAGGTGAAACCCAACCCCTTAAGGCCGGACAGCGAACCCTTGGATATCGATGACTTGTATGGCAAAGCAAAGGTATGTTTGGCTTGCCACAAATGAACCATGAAGAAATCGACTGACACGCCCGTCGTCGCAGTAGGCATGGCCTTGCAAACGCTGCTTCGCAACGCCAAGGAGGCGGCATTGCTTGAGCTGATCAGTCCGTCGACCTGGATACCATACGGGTCCTCGACATCAACCTTGCCTCAGGGAACCGTCTCGGAGAGCTTGTCGCGCGCCTGATCGAGCCATCTGAAGTGTTGCGCGACACGCAAATGCGGGAACGCATCATTCGCATGCTGCCGGTGCCGTCTACCTCTTTCCGAAAGTGTACGGGATGTTGAACCGTAAATATGATCTTCAGATCACCTCAAGCTGACCAGCCGAATGTTTCTGAATCTTGCACCATATTACTTGAGGCCTCCTCACGCATCTAACGCGGCGATCAACTCCTGCGTGTCGAAATTGAGGAGGAACTGCGCGTAGAAGGTACTGAACAGGTCCGAAATGTAGTCGGTGACATCGACGTGTTCTTGGGAGTCCTCCCGCTCCTGTTTGACGATCTCGTATTTGCGGTTCTTCGTGATCGTGTAGAGAAACAGGGTGTGGAAATAGACCGCCGAGACGTAGCGTTTTTGGGCGGTGTCGATTGCTCCCTCTTTGGTCAGCTTCGTACGGTGAGACA
>JAAXGO010000308.1 GCA_012267425.1 Rhodothermales bacterium | reverse complement strand
GACGGTCTCGCCGAGCAGCCTGCGGGCCCTCTTCACGAACTCGAGGCCCCACGGATCGGGCTGTACAAATCCTGGATAGCCAACATGGACGAAGGCTGGACGCGTTGGCTTCTAGAAGAATATGCCTTTGCCGTAGATACGCTCCACGACGCGAACATTCGCACGGCCGATCTGAGCGTATACCATGCTATCGTTCTCCCCCACCAGCGCGCAGATGCCATTTTTGGAGGCCACGATCGAGGAATGATGCCCGACCCCTATACGGGAGGACTTGGACTTGAAGGAGCACTGGCGCTCAAACGCTACGTGGAAAATGGCGGCACGGTCGTGGCACTGGACGGTGCGAGTGACTTTCTCATCGATCAGTTCCGCCTCCCAGTCGAAAACGTCGTCGCCAGTCTGTCTCAGCGCGAGTTTTTCATTCCCGGATCGCTCGTTCGGATCGACGTGGACATCGAGCATGCCCTCGCTTGGGGCATGCAGCCCGAAGCCACCGCGTCGTTCGTACGCAGCCGGGCGTTTGAGATCCTCAAGCGACCCAAGGAGGGCGAAGGTGGCGTGATGGAGTTTCCCGACGCTCCCGCGCCGCCGATAGACGTAGTAGCCACGTACTCGAAAGACAACGTGCTCATGAGTGGCTGGGCACTCGGCGCGGAAAAACACCTCGGGGGCAAAGCGGCCGTGCTCCGCGTGCGCGTCGGAGCAGGCAACGTCGTGCTCTTCGGCTTCCGCCCGCAATTCCGTGGACAACCCCGCGGTACCTACAAGCTCTTCTTCAACGCGCTGCACCTAGCGACGCTCGAAGCATGGCCCGACGGGTAGAGTAGATCCGATCCTGTGAATCGCTGCGCTTTCCGGCATCAGCGACGGCGACCGACCTTTACAGCACATGCATCGCTTAGAGGTGCCGCTCTGCGTGGTAGGAACTGCGGACCAGCGGACCACTTTCGACGTGTTGAATTCCCTTGGATTCCCCG
The DNA here is from genome assembly GCA_012267425.1 of Rhodothermales bacterium. Taxonomy (GTDB): domain Bacteria; phylum Bacteroidota; class Rhodothermia; order Rhodothermales; family Bin80; genus Plut-88865. The sequence continues at coordinate 4,848 of JAAXGO010000308.1, read as the reverse complement.
ATCTCCTTCCAGGCGCGAAACCGGTCAGGATGAATAAACTCTACAACCTGCAGGTGCATCTTCGTCGGCTGCAGATACTGGCCGATCGTCATCACGTCCACGCCAACATCGACGAGATCGTCCATCAGGGCTAAGATCTCCTCTTCGGATTCACCGAGGCCCACCATGATGCCACTCTTTGTACGCAACCCTTGTTCTTTGGAAATCCGCAGTACCTCGAGCGAACGCTCGTAGATGGCCTGCGGGCGAACTTGGCGGTAGAGGCGGGGCACGGATTCTACGTTGTGGTTGAGAATGTCGGGGCGCTCGTTAAGGACGATCTGTAGCGCCTCCCATATTCCCCGGAAATCCGGAATGAGCACTTCCACCGTGCAGCCCGGGATCTCGCGGCGGATCGCACGTATCGTCTCGGCGAAAATTGGTGCACCACCGTCTTGCCGCTCATCACGATTGACCGACGTCACGACGACGTGTCTGAGTCCCATGAGTCGTGCAGCCTCTGCCACACGCCGCGGTTCGTCGAAGTCGAGGCCAGCATCCGGACGACCAGTAATCACAGCGCAAAAACCGCATGAGCGCGTGCAGACGTTGCCTAGGATCATGAATGTGGCCGTACCCGCGGTCCAGCACTCCCCCATATTCGGACATCGCGCACTCTGGCAGACGGTGTGAAGCTGGTGCTCGTCGATAAGGCTGACCAGTTTCTTGTAGACCGGGCCGTAGGGCAGCTTGACGCGAAGCCAGTCCGGACGCCGCGGGCGCCCATTGGCCACGGGCTCCGCGTCAAGGACCGGAAGGCCCACGAAACCGGATTCTCCGTTGCCCGTTGCCTTCTTCGACGATCGCCGCCCGAGCGTAATGTCCCCCGGGTAAAACGGAGGCCTATCTGCCTTTCTTGCCACGAGGAGGTTGTCGGTGAGCTGTCACGTGCGGCACCGAACCGCCGGGCACGCGTGATGATCCGGCGCCCGCCACATGTACGAATATGTCCGTCATGGAAGCAATCCACGCGCACAAGATTCATCCCGAAGACGTCGCAAACATCTACCTCGCGCACACGAACGCCGCGGGCATGTTGCCCATGGTTCTCGATATGCGGCGAAGCCGAGGTGTGCACCTCTACGACGAACTTACAGGCCGCCGGCTGGTGGATTTCTTCGGGTTCTTCGCATCGAGTGCGCTGGGTATGAATCACCCTGGATTAACCGGAGACGCCCAATTTCTCACGCGGCTTCAGGAAGCGGCACTGACCAAGGTCACAAATTCGGATGTGCGCACCGCGCATATGGCACGCTTCCTGCAGACATTCGCCAGAAATGCGATGCCTGACGAGCTGCCCTACGCCTTTTTTGTTTCCGGCGGTGCGCTCGCCGTCGAAAACGCGCTCAAGGCCGCGTTCGACTGGAAGGTGCGCAAGAACTTCCAGAAGGGCTATCGGCGGGAGGTCGGACACCAGGTTCTGCACCTGGAAGAGGCCTTCCACGGGCGCAGCGGGTACACCCTGTCCCTGACCAATACGGCAGACCCGCGCAAGATCCTTCACTTTCCCAAATTTGACTGGCCGCGCATCTCGAATCCCAAGATCACCTTCCCGCTCGAATCACATCTGGCCGACGTCGAGCGCCGCGAACGGCTTGCAATCGCACAGGCCGAGCGACAATTCCACGAGCGCGGAGACGACATCGCCTGCATTGTACTGGAGACCATCCAAGGAGAAGGCGGCGACAATCATTTCCGTCCTGAATTTCTGCGCGAGCTCAAACGGCTCAGCCTCGAAAACGACGCCCTACTGATCTTCGACGAGGTGCAGTGCGGAGTTGGAATTACCGGCTCCTTCTGGGCCTGGCAGTCACTTGGAGTAGAGCCGGACATAATCGCCTTCGGCAAGAAAACACAGGTGTGCGGCATTCTGGCCGGTCGCCGAATCGACGAGGTTGTCGGCCATGTATTCGCAACCCCTAGCCGCATCAATTCCACTTGGGGAGGCAACCTGGTCGACATGGTCCGCTTCGATCGCATACTTGAAATCATCGAAGAGGACGGTCTGGTCGACTGGGCGACCAAGATCGGGGCACATCTGCTCCGCGGACTGCACGCGCTCGCAGGCGGCAGCTCACTCGTGAGTAACGTCCGTGGTCGCGGCCTCATGTGTGCGTTCGATCTGCCAACGCGCGACGTACGTGACCGGGTAATCAAGCACTGCTACGACGATGGACTCGTGCTCATGGGGTGCGGGAAGTCGTCCATCCGCTTCCGCTCTCCGCTTGTGATCTCCGAGGCCGAAGTAGACGAAGGGCTGGACCTACTCCGGCGGAGCCTGTCCGCCGTGGAACACGCGCACCCGCAAAATGGAGCCTAAGAACCGTTGTCTTCGACGATCACGCGCGTCACGTCGGCGATGGCATCGCCTTCCTTAAGCCGGATTAGTCGTACACCCTGCGTGTAGCGTCCCTTAATTCCTATTCCGGCGACGTGCGTGCGAATGAGTGTCCCTTTTTCGGTGACGATCATGAGGTCGTCCGATTCGTGCACGCCCTTGATCGCCGCAAGCAGTCCCGTTTTCTTGGTCGCTAAGAGTGTCACGACGCCCTTTCCACCCCGCGCGGTCAGGCGGTAGTCCTCTAGGTGTGACCGCTTGCCGTAGCCTTTTGCGCTGATCGACAGCAGGCTGCGCTTGTCACCTTCGTTCATCACCACCATACCGACCACATGGTGCCCCTTGAGCGGGCGAATCCCCACGACGCCGTATGCGATCCGGCCCATGGCCCGAACGTCACTGTCGTGAAAGCGAACCGCGTGACCGGCAGAAGAGGCCAGAACGACCTGAGCGCGGCCGTCTGTCAGCTGCACTTCGAGCACTTCGTCTCCCGCAGCGATCGAAATCGCCCGCACACCTTTTTTGCGAACGTTGCTGTAGGCACCAAGGACCGTCTTTTTGACCTTCCCTTTACGGGTGGCCATCAAGACATAATGGGAAGCCAGAAAATCCGGGTCCGTGAAATCTTTCTTACTGACCGCCAAGACAGCCCGGATCCGGTCGTAAGAGGAAATCTGTATGAGGTTGCGAATAGATCGCCCCTTAGCAATGCGGGTCCCGACCGGAATTTCGTACACACGGAGCCAGTAGCACTGGCCGTGGTCGGTAAAAAAGAGCAGATAGTCGTGGTTAAATGACACGAAGAGATGCTCCAGGTAATCGTCGTCCCGAAGGCCGCCACCGCGCATGCCAATACCACCCCGCCCTTGCCGGCGGAATTCTGTTGCCATGGTCCGCTTGATCAATCCCTGATGCGAAATCGTCACAACAACCTGGAGATCTTCGATCAAGTCCTCAATCAGGAATTCCTCTCCACCCTTGTAGTCGATTTCGGTGCGCCGAGGGTCTACATAGCGGTCACGAATCTCTAATAACTCGTCCTTGATGACGTGCATTCGAAGCGCACGGCTCGTCAGGATGCCTTGAAGGCGCTCCAGCTCACGGCGCACCTTCCCGAATTCGGTGGCAATCTTCTGCCGCTCCAGGCCCGTAAGCCGACTGAGCCGGAGTGCGAGAATAGCTGTGGCCTGCTCCTCCGACAGCCAAAATTCTCGTCCGTGATCCGTGTGGCCCGGCGGCGTAACGTCGAGCCCGAGGCGCGAAAGGTGTTCACGAGTCAACCCGGCAGGCCAGACACCCCGCATTAGGTTTTCGCGCGCACTGCCCGTGTCGTCGGAGTGGCGGATGATCGAAATGACTGCATCTAGTGCATCGAGGGCAATGATAAAGCCTTCAAGGATGTGGGCGCGCTTCTGAGCTTTGCGGAGCTGGAAGCGCGTGCGCCGTGTCACTACCTCGTGCCTGTGATCAACAAAGTGCTTTACGGCGTCCTTTAGTGTCAGTGTCTTCGGACGACCGCCCACGAGTGCCACGAGGTTGACCCCGAATGTCTGCTGGCAGGCGGAGTACTTGTACAGGGTATTCCGTACCACCTGCGGCAGCGCATCCTTCTTGAGTTCGATCACAATCCGCATGCCATCGCGATCGCTTTCATCACGCAGATCGCTTATGCCGTTGATGCGCTTTTCGCGGACGAGTTGGGCGATCTTTTCGACCAGGCTGCTCTTGTTGACCTGGTAGGGAATTTCCGTGATCACAAGGGCCTGCCGCCCTGGCCGGATGTCCTCCTCCCTCATCCTGGCACGCATGACGACACGCCCGCGACCCTTGTGATAGGCCTCCTGAATTCCAGTCGCACCGTAGATGATTCCGCCGGTCGGAAAATCGGGGCCAGGCACGTGCTCCATGAGCCCGATCGTGTCGATTTCGGGATTGTCGATGTAGGCAATCGTCGCATCTACGATTTCTCCCAGGTTGTGGGGCGGAATCTTCGTCGCCATTCCAACCGCTATGCCGTCTCCCCCGTTAACGAGGAGATTTGGAACTGCGGCAGGGAGGACGGCAGGCTCTTCGAGCGAGCCGTCAAAGTTCTCACGGAAATCGGCTGTGTCCTGATTAAGATCCCGCAGCAGCTCTTCGGCAAGGCGCGTCATCCGGGCTTCCGTGTACCGCATCGCGGCTGCGGAATCGCCGTCTACGGACCCAAAATTGCCTTGCCCGTCCACGAGTGGGTAGCGCAACGAAAAATCCTGTGCCATGCGCACCATCGTGTCGTAGACCGACGCGTCGCCGTGAGGATGGTACTTGCCTAAGACTTCGCCTACGATACGTGCACTTTTCTTGTAGGCTGAGCCCGGCGAAAGCCCCAGCTCGCTCATCCCGTAGAGCACTCGTCGGTGCGCAGGCTTGAGGCCGTCACGCACGTCCGGAAGAGCCCGAGCGACGATCACCGACATCGAATAATCGATGTA
>JAAXGO010000307.1 GCA_012267425.1 Rhodothermales bacterium | reverse complement strand
GTACCAGGCAACCGTATCTCGTACGCCGTCTTCGAGCGTGATCTGCGAACGGTAACCAAAGTGTCGGCGCGCCCGCCGGCACGAGCATATTTTCGCCGCGTGTAGGATTTCGCGAGCCTTTTCGCGATTGAGCGGCGGGTAGTACCCGGCAATGCGACCAACTCCTTCCACTACGGCGGCAAGAGGCCCCACAAAGGCGCGTGGAATGGGCACCGCCGTCACTCGGCGCCCAAGCGCACCTTCGGTCGCACGAAGAAGTTGCCCCCACGACACTCCCTCATTGCTGCCAATAAAGTACGTTTGGCCTGCGGTTGCAGCTGACTCTGCCGCGTCCACCATACCCCGCACCAAGTCGTGGACGTTCACCAGAGAAAAGTACTGTTCGTCCCGCCTGCCGACGAACGGACAGACGCCGGTGCGGGCAGTGCGAAAAAAGGCGAACATATCTCTATCACGCGGCCCGTACACGACAGGCGGACGGATCACGACCACCGGAAGCACCTCGAGCAGACTCAGTCCCGACTCATCCTCTCGACGGAGCGCGACCTCCATCTCGGCCTTACTGTGCCCGTAGCGAGTGAGAGGGCAGAGCTCCGCAGTTTCGTCAACGACTGCACGATCTCCTCTGCCGACGGCCGCCAGGCTGGAGGTTACTACGACTTTTTGAACTCCGGGTACGACACGCTTTACTGCCTCCAGAAGAAATAGCGTCGCGTCCACGTTACCCTTCTTGAGAACATCTGCAGTACGTCCGCGCGTGACGCCAGCCACGTGATATACGTAGTCAACGCCTTCAAGGGCTTCCTGAATCAATTTAGAATCGCCAAGCGATCCTCGCACCTCTGTAATCGGAAGACCCGCCAGCCACTTTCTTTTCGTTCTCACCACACAGCGCACCTCGTGGTAGTCGCGGCGAAGGAGCTCGTCGACGAGGTGGCTTCCGACAAACCCGGTACCTCCGGTAACGAACGCCGTCTTACCCATGGATTCTTCGTCGCAGACCGAGAACGTTTTCAACGTGGTGCGTCTGCGGAAACAGATCCACCGGCTGAACGCTTTCGATTTCGTAGCCATCACCCAGAAGCGCAACATCACGGGCCTGCGAACGGGGGTTGCAGCTCAGGTAGACTATCCTCTCGGGCCCGATCTTGCGCAGCGCGGCGACGACTTTAGGGTGCATGCCAGCACGCGGGGGGTCGGCGAACACAACGTCCGGCTGCCCGTGCCTGGCTACAAATGCTGGCGTGAAAACCCTTGGCATGTCGCCGCAGACAAAGTTCAAGTTGGACATGCCATTGGCGAGCGCGTTGGCTTTCGCGTTCTCAATCGCCTCCGGGACCGATTCGATGCCTATGACGGAGCGGGCGTGTGGCGCAACGAATACTGAAATCGTTCCCGTTCCGCAGTATAGATCGTACACAAGATCGCTCTTTTTCAGATATGCCGCCTCTAACGCCGCCAGGTAGAGGCGCTCCGCCTGATATGTGTTGGTTTGGAAAAAGGCATTGGGGCCGATGACAAACCGGAAGTGCCCAATCATGTCGTGGATGACTCCACCGCCGAAAACTGTATGCGTTTCCTCCCCATATGCGGTCTGTGCGACGCCAGTGTTTATCGTGTTGACAAACGTCGTTACGGCAGTGTGCTCCGACTTCAGGTACTCCGCGACCTCCGCCATGCGATTCGGATCGTGCCCGAACGTCACCAGGTTCACCATAAACTCTGAAAGTCTGGACGCTTGGCGCAACACGAGATGGCGCAGGAAGCCCTCGCGCGTGCGGATATTCCACGGCTTCCAGCCTCGCCGCTTGGCAAGACCACGCATGCCGCACAGAACCTTCTCGCCTTCTTCGGGCGGAAGATGACACTCCGACAGGTCCAGGACCTTGTAGTGGTTCCCCGGCACGTGTAGCCCGAGTGCAAAACTGTGATCCAGCGGCTTGCCTGTAGCGATTTCATGGGGGGCAAGCCAGCGATTGGCGCTAAACGAGAACTCCATCTTATTGCGGTAACGATACGTCGCGTCCGCCCCGATGACGGGTTGCACCTTCACGTTACCGAAGCCACCGTGGTGCGTAAGAGCGTCCCGGACTGTCTTCCACTTGGCCTGCAGCTGTGCCTCGTAGGACACGTGCTGCCAGTTGCATCCCCCACAGGATCCAAAGTACTCACACAGTGGCGTTCGTCTCAGTTCGCTCGGCTCCAGAATGCCCACGATACGCGCTTCAGCGTACTTACGCCGACTCCTAGTCACACGAACGCGAACCCGTTCTCCCGGTACGGCCCGATCGACAAACACCACGTAGCCGTTCACACGAGCGATCGATTTGCCGCGATCAGCGAAGTCCTCGATCGTCAGTTCGGTCTCTTCGCCGCGCTTCAGCCGCCGCGGAGCATCCGTCACGTCACGGCGGCCTCCCGCCATTTTTTACCATCGAGTAGTGTAATGACGACACATGCCGAGCGACGGCGAAAGAAACTCGGGCAGCCACCGTCGGACTGTGATGCATCAGGGCCTCGAGATCCGATGTGAACAGGCCCAGAACGCGGGTGTCCTCGATTGCCCGTGCAGTCTCTAGGCGGCGCGACTCACTGAAGAGGGACATCACGCCAAAAACCTCAAACGCCTCGACACGGCCCAATTCGACGACCTTTTCAGTTTCTGTGCCAACAAGCAGCTGCACACTCCCGCGCTGGACGATGTACAGACCGAGCCCCGGATCACGTACGTGGTAGATGACCTCGCCCGGCAGAAAATCCCGCGGATGTACAAGCTGAGAGATTTCTCTGAGTGCACCTCGCGTAACCGTCTCGAAAAGTGACACGGATTGAAGCGTATCCACGATGTGGCGGGTGCGCTCGTCCTCCTGCCGCTGGATCATGCGGACGCTCAATGAATGCATCGCCTGGGAAAGCTTTTTGGCAAGCGACATAGAAAAGCAAGCGTCCGTAGAAAAAGAGTATATACGACGAGCAACGGACAGCCGTTCGCAAGGCGTCATCTAAAACGTGTGGCCGATTCCGAAATATGGCGTCGGATGTCTTAGGCCATATGGCAAAAATCCCAGCTCGGATGCCGCCGGATCGTATACTCTGTATGCAAAATCCAACCGCATGACCAGGTACTCCCACGAAACGCGCAGCCCGAAACCCGACCCTACTCCCAATTCCTTGATGAAGCGGCGCACAACGAATCTCCCGTTCGGGGTTCCCGGCTCGATGTTTGGGAAACCCGGATTGCGTGGCCCGAACCAGACGTTGCCTATATCCGTAAAGACGGTGGCGATCCAGCTTGCTCCCAACACACTGTCCAAGAACGGTTTGCGCAATTCGGCGCTTGCTTCGAGTTTGATGTCTCCGCCCAGGATATTCGTTGCGGCGGTATTTATGGCCGCGCTTTGTCTGAAGCTCGCCGCGCCTGGTCCGAGTTCGCGGAGCCGCCAGCCGCGTACGCTCGCTCCCCCGCCGCTGTAAAATCTTCGGTCGAACGGTACGACGCGGGCCCGGCCTGTCGGGTGGGCCCAGCCGCCGAACACTTTCCACGCCAGTACCGTGGAGTGACCCACGGCATGGTAGCGACGCACGTCACCGACGATGCGCAGATACCGCCGATAAATGAGCCGGGTCGACGTCTGTCCGCCTCCTAAAGGCGCCAAGCCCGGCAGGCTGCCCTCGGTTACGTCGGGCGTTAAGACGTACGCGTCCAGCCAGTACGGCAGATGACCTCCTATCTCGAATGCCGCCTCGTAGGAGTACCCCCGTTCGCGGCGGAGTGGATTAACGGCCGCCGAACGAAAGGTGTAGCGGAGGGCATTGTTTATCTGCGGCTGGGTGTAGTCCTCCAGGATACGGGCCCGCTGTACAGGATCGTCAACGACCATGGTGTCATCCGCTCCGAGAATTCGGCGCAGGAATCGATCCTGAAATCCCCGGAGTGTATCGGGATTACTCAAACTCACGTCAAGCAAATCGATGAATGAGGCTACCGTCGGAGTATGCCGTAGCTCCATACGTACGCGTGCCGTGCCGCGGCCGCGAATGGCAAGTCGCAGATCCTCACGCCGAGCCGTTATCAGGCTAAGCGACAGTACCGTTCGGATTCCATCAGGTCGGAGTGCATGTATCGCCCTCGTAAACGGTGCCATCGGATAGGGCAAGGTGAGCGACGCCACCACCTCCGTCTGCACGGAAGAAAACACTGCCAAGTCGATGTCTGCGGCGACCGAGCCGGTTGCCTGCAGGCGAAGCGATTCGGCGCTGCCGAAAACACTTGCATTTTCGTACGTCGTACCCAGGCCGGCTCCAAATTCGCTGCCGGCTGCTCCCAAAACACTGCTTCTTTGCACGGTAAACGTTTCGAACCGGAAGCGATGGCGTGGCCTCGTGCGCACGGTGATCAGATGATCCAGACCGGTTGGAGCCGGGGATGGCATGGACTGAATGTCAGTAAAGGTGAATGCTCCGGTGTCGTCCAAGCGCCGCTTGGTTGCAAGGAGCAGCGACTGGTCATACCACTGCCCAGGATTGAATTGGAGTGTGCCCGTAAGCAGTGACCAGTCCAGACGGTCGTCATTGCGGATGTTCCAGCTTATTCCGGTCGGAAGCGAACCGGATCGTACGGACATGTCTTGTGCCGGTCCCTCGACTTCGAAGTGGACAGTACCGAAACGGATCCTGGGGCCCGTGTTGACGTGCAGCGTGACGTCGAACGAGTCACGTATAGCGGGAACAACTACGGCATGGATGGAATCACGCGTGACCGCGGCGTAGCCTACCTCGCGTAGCACGGAGAGGAGGCGGTGCCTTTCTTCAACAAGAAGCGGCTCGGAAAAGCGCAGGTCCTCCGCCGTGTATTCAACGGAGCCCGGCTCCCCGGCAGGTAGAAGGGACTCCCGCGTAACCTGCCTCCGGTGTACCTCGTCCAGGCTTCCCAACCCGGCGTAGGTGACACGGCGAATGTACGTTGGCCGCCCTGGATTGATGTTAAAGGTAACTTCGGCTCCCACATCCGACGTGTCCACACGGGCTTCGATGGTGGCCGACCTGAATCCGTGCCTCTCATAGTAAAGCCGGAGCTGCTCGATGTCTCCGGCCAGAACCGTCTCGTCCAGCCACGCTGGTGGCTCTCCCTCTTGCATAAGTACCCTTGAGATAGCGCTGCCAAGCACTCCGGATTCGCCCAGCTCGTAGATCCAAAGCCACCACGTCAGGTTGTCCACACCGAGAATCCGGCGGTTTGGAGAAGTTCGGATCAGGCTGCGCAACTGGTCGTCCGAAAACACCCCACCGCCGAAAAAGCGAACTTCCTGGACGATCAGCCTGTCCTCGTGCTGAGCGTGCGCCGGAGGCGCCAAAGTCAAAACAAAAAAACCAAGCGCGGCGCCGGCACACACAGACCGGCAAAACGAATCACTCGTCCATGTAATAGAAATCGTCGTCTGCAATCGGAAAATCTGGCCAAATCTCTTCAATGCTCTCGTATGGCTCGCCATCATCTTCCAGCTCGCTCAGATTCTCTATCACTTCGATCGGAGCGCCCGTGCGCTCTGCATAATCGATGAGTTCGTCCTGTGTTGCCGGCCACGGAGCGTCTTCCAGGTAAGAGGCAAATTCCAGTGTCCAGTATCCCATCGGATCCCATTTGGTTGGCGAATCGCGGGCTGCACTATAGGATCACCATCCGAAAAAAGCAATACCCGAGGAACTGCTTCCACGCGGGATTTCTCGTGCCATTTTCGGGGCTGACCGCGCCGGTCAATCGAGCGATTTTCTCGATGCGTCGTCGTCAGCGAGAAGCTCCAAAAAGCGCTGCGGAGTCATGCTCGGCGCAATGAACGGCAGCGGATCGAGTGTGCCGCCCGACAGTCGATGGACTTCGTAGTGGAGGTGCGGCGCAATTGATCTGCCCGTATTGCCGCTGAATCCGATACGATCGCCGCGCTTTACGACCTTCCCCCTAAATATTTCGGGGTCGAAGGCGGAAAGATGTGCATACAACGTCTTAAAGCCGGCGGCCGGATGTGCAATGACGACATGGAAGCCGTAGCCGGAATTCCTGCGCTCGATTTTCTCGATGACGCCGGCCGCGGTTGCAAATACAGGCGTGCCTGTCCGCGCAGGTATATCCACACCGGGATGGTGCCGCAACCGTCCGTGAATGGGGTCCGTCCGAATTCCGTAACCCGACGTGATGTGACCGTCGGTCGGCATGATAGCAGGCCGTTGTTCGAGCGCCTTCTGCTGCGATTCCGCAAGAAACATGAGCTCGCGGTAGCTCGCCGTCTGAATGCCCATCTGCCGCTCGATTCGGTCAAGTTGCCGCGATGATTGGCGGAGCAATTCCCTGGTGGAGGCACCAAAGCGATCGAAATCGTCGTAGACATCCGTACCGCCGACACCAGCCTGCCGCACGTCATCCGGGATATCCGGCGCGCCCAACAGAACGCGATACAGGATTTGGTCCTGACGAGAGAACGTTCGAATACGCTCGGTGAACTCTTCGAACACCTGATCCGTCCGCTCGAGCTGAGACCGGAGAACCTCATTTTCGGCAAGAAGCGCCAGTTCCTCAGGAGACTTGGCTGCGCGATCCCACAGGCCAGCAACCAGAAAAGCCGAAACCAGCACGGCGCCAACGAAGGTCAAACCCCACACGGCTATCTGTCTGCGCTTGTAAACCACCGGTACCCACTCGACGGTCTCGGGATCGTACACAGCATGATTTTTCCAGAACATGGCGCCACGTTTGCTGATCAACGATCCGATTCGCCGGTCACTTGAAGCGAGCCCTCTGACGATGTAGGTACACTTTGGATATGGGACAACTCGGGCCACGATTACACGGCGGCAGCACAAGATAACGGACAGCCGGCATCCTGTCAATACATCCCATGCAGTCGGCAGTCGACTCTGCCCGCGCCAGATGGCCGTATTGCTTCTTGGTCCCCATGTGTATTCCTGCGCGATCCGGGCGGACAAGCCTCTCCATGTTCAGCGGAACACTACGCGGCCCCGTCTTACGGTACTTCGACTGTCTCGAGGACTCGCCGTACGATGTCTTCGGCCTCCATTTCTTCGGCCTCCGCTTCGTAGGTAACGATGACGCGATGCCTGAGCACGTCCATCGCTACGGAACGCACGTCTTCCGGCGTGACATAGGCCCGGTGCTGCAGGAAGGCATGCGCCCGTGCACCAAGGTTGAGGTTAATAGACGCGCGCGGTGAGGCTCCAAAGTCAATGAGCGGTTCGAGTGCCGCGAGTTTGTAGCGCCCGGGCTCGCGCGTGGCCAAGACGAGATCCACGATATATTTTTCGACCCGTTCGTCCATGTACAGGTCATTGAGCACGAGACGGGCGGACAGAATTTTTTCCGGCGCCACGACCGCACGGATCGTTTCCGTCCCGCCGGTGCGCGCCATGCGCCGCATTATTTCAAGCTCTTCGTCGCGTGATGGGTAAGCTACCTTGATTTTCATCATGAACCGGTCGACCTGCGCTTCGGGAAGCGGGTAGGTTCCTTCCTGTTCGATAGGGTTCTGCGTCGCGAGAACCAGAAATGGCTCTTCAAGCGGAAACGTGGTGTCACCGATCGTGATCTGCCGCTCCTGCATGCTCTCGAGGAGAGCGCTCTGCACCTTTGCCGGTGAGCGGTTGATTTCGTCGGCCAGGATCACGTTGGCGAAAAGCGGCCCTTTCTTGATCGAAAACGTGCCGTTGCCCGGGTTGTAAATCATAGTGCCCAACAAATCGGCGGGAAGCAGGTCGGGCGTGAACTGGATCCGCTGGAATTTCCCTCCGACGGCTGCTGCGAGCGAGCTGACCGTCAGCGTTTTCGCAAGGCCTGGAACACCTTCCAACAGGACGTGTCCCGCGGCTAAGAGGCCTATCGTGAGGCGCTCGACCATGTAGTGCTGCCCCACTACGACTCGGCCAATTTCAGCGCGCAGGTCGTCGACAAAGGCGCTTTCTCCTCCGATGCGTTCGTTTACACGCGCGAGGTCGTACTCGGTCATGTCCGTCGAGTGCGCTGTCTGATGGATCGATTCGGAAAGCGCCACAATACGCCGAGACCGGCTCCGATGTTCACAACGTTTCGGCAGCGTGAAGCTGCTCTCCTTTACGCAGCTCGTATCCCCGCAAGAAGTCGGCGACCGACAACTGACGGCGGCCTTCCTGCTGCAACGACTGTATCTCGACGGCGCCACGGCCACACGCAACCGTGAGCTTCCCATCCGCGACAAGGATTTCACCGGGCGCGCCGGCAGCATGAACTGGCCGTGTCAATTGAATCTTTAGCGTCGTCTCGTTGTGACGGGTCCAAGCGCCCGGATGCGGCGAGAGCCCCCGACAGTGGTTGTGTACGGCGGCGGCGGACTTGTGCCACGGAATGCGACAGTCGCTTCTAAAGATTTTGGGGGCGGCAGTGGCAAGTGTGTCGTCCTGATCGATGGTTTCAACCGGACCCGCTGCTAATCGGCGCACGGTTTCGAGCACTACCTCGCTTCCGAGCTCGCTGAGTCGGTCATGCAGCTCTCCGTATGTTTCATTCGGTCCGATCGAAAGCGGCCATCTCAGGATGATCGAGCCCGTATCGACTTTTTTCCTAAGAAAGAACGTAGTCACTCCCGTTTGGCTGTCTCCGGCCATGATGGCCCGGTGGATAGGTGCCGCACCGCGCCAGCGTGGCAAAAGGGACGCGTGAAGATTGAAGGCACCGATACGGGCAGAGCCGAAAACAGCGACCGGAAGTATGCGGAATGCCACGACCACGATGACGTCGGGCCGAAGCTCCAGCATACGCTGAACAAACGCCGGGTCCCCGACCGATTCTGGCTGCAAGATGTCGGAGACGCCGAGTCGCTTGGCCTGTTGCTTTACGGGTGTCTGCGCGATGCGCCTACCGCGGCCACGCGGACGGTCTGGACCGGTGACGACCGCGACGGGACTGAAGTCGGCAGCGACAAGTTTTGTCAGAGACGGTACCGCAAACTCGGGCGTACCCATGAATACGATCCGCACGGCCGCCCTGTCCTCAGCGTATTACCGGATGCGAGTGCGCTCGTCCCAGATCGGGACAACCAATTCGAAGTCTCCGAAGCCGGTCTTGTCGATGAAAATAAATTGGCGCCCGATCCGATAGTAATACCAGATTTCCCACGGCTCAGCATCGAAACTGAACGTCTGTCGTTTGACGTCATCCGGATAGCCATGCAAGATCAGGACGTGTCCTCGATCGGTCTTCCAGCCCGGTACGAAGCTACCGAACTTACGGTTGGCGAGGTCGATCCGATAGTAGTATTCCTCCATGCGCTCATTGCGCCCGGTTCCCGGCGTCGGATCGCGCTTCTGCCAGAAATCCTCGAACCGTTGCAGCCGCTCTGCTTGACTGGGAGCGTTGCGTATGGCCCGGATGTCGCGGTTCTTTGCGCAGTACACGAGCTGATCGATGGCCTGTTCGAGATCGACCAGATGCGTGGCAAGACCCGTCCACCGCGCCGAAAACGTTCGTTCTGACACGTCGAGTACCGTCCCCTCGACGTCTTCGAGCCTCACGCGGACGACATAGTCGCCCATGTCAAACTCGTTGAGCGGGATCAGGGACACCGTCTGATGACGCCCTGCATCCAATACGGTCGTTTCCGTATCGGAGAACAATGAAGCCAGCGCCGTCTGTTCATCTCCGAGTCCGAGAAGGGTCCTCCCCATCCTCCGAAGCGCAGACCGGCCTCTACGGAGGGGAACCACCTCACGGACGACTTGCACCTCCTGAGGGACGTCCACGTAGACCTCGTAGAAAATCTGGAACGTCAAAAGGTTGGCTTCCAGCTCGTGGCTGACGTGCGGGTAAATCGTGTTGGTCTCGTTGTCGAATTCCTTGAGAAGGACGATGTCGCTCAAAACAACTGGAGCCGACAGATCACGAACCTCAACGGGAAGCTCACGAACAAACGTCTGCCCGGAATTCTTGTCGGTGACCTGGATGGAGACCAGGTAGCCACTTGGGGCAAGTTCGAGAGAGTGCGTACTGTAGTCGGAAAAATCGTCGGACTGAGTCAGCGCAAACGATGCGACGCGGGCGGACTGCTCCCAAATAGACGACGCGACCATTGTAGCCGGACGTGAGCGCTCGTCAAGGACCCGTACTTCGGCCAAGACCTCGTAACTGGCCTGGAACCCGTCCGGCGTAGAAATGAAACTGAGACTACTGTACGGAATCTGCGTGTACAAATCCAGGCGCGTGTCCAACCCCTCCGGGGTACGCACGCTGACCGCGTCCATCTCGAAAGGTACACCACCTTGTGCCCATGCAGGAATCACCGGCAGGCACAGACACACGCAGACCAGAATTACCTTTCTGTATCCTTTCCCCATGCCGTTACCGGCTTAGCGAATCAAGATCTTCTCTCCACTCGCGATCGCTCTGCGACCGCGAGTAATCCTCCAGCCTGTACAATATGAGACAGCCGTCCCGGACGGGTGTGTTCGCGCGGTGCGTTCGGTGTGAAATGTACTGCGAACGGTATCAAGGTGTTTCTGAGTTGCGACCGAGCGCCGACTGCAGAGATCACTTGGAAAGGGCGGCAACGAAACGGCGGCGATCAAAGACTTGAAGGTCCTCGAGTCGCTCGCCCACGCCGATATACTTGACGGGAATCCGGAATTCGTTCGAAATACCGATGACTATGCCCCCCTTGGCCGTCCCGTCCAGTTTTGTGAGTACCAGACCAGTCACTGCAACGCTACGTGTGAACTCCCGTGCCTGGTGCATTGCGTTTTGCCCTATGGAGGCATCCAGGACGAGGAGCACCTCGTGGGGAGCACCTTCAATCCTGCGACCCATCACTCGGCGGATCTTAGACAGTTCGTCCATGAGCCCGCCCTTGGTGTGCAGCCGGCCTGCCGTATCAACGATCGCGACATCAACGCCGCGGCTGATTGCCGAATCCAGCGTATCGTAGGCCACAGCTGCCGGATCGGCCCCGTGACGGTGCTTAATCAGCGGCACGTCGGCACGCTGCGCCCACACTTCGAGTTGCTCAATGGCTGCCGCCCGGAACGTGTCCGCCGCCCCGAGGAGGACGCTTTTTCCCGCCTGCCTGTAGCGAAAGGCCATCTTGCCGATGGTGGTTGTCTTGCCTACGCCGTTGACGCCCACCACCATGATGACATGCGGCACATCTACGAGCAGCGCATCGAACTCTGCAGGGGCTTCCGGGGAATGAGCCAAAAGCAGCCCGGCGATCTCGCTTTGAATGATTGATTGCAGCTCGTCCGCAGACACGTATCCGTCTCTTGCCACGCGAGCCTGTAGCCGGTCAACGATTTCGAGTGTCGTCTTGACGCCTACATCGCTGGATAGGAGGACCTCCTCCAGATCATCAAGATCGTCCTCGTCGATCCTATGCTTTCCGCGCACGAGACGATTGAGCCTGCCGAAGAACGTCGTGCGTGTCTTCGCGAGGCCTTCGTCGAGCCGCGCCTGATCCTGCTTTTTCACCTTCATACGATCGAAGAAGGCCATGGCTACGCGGGTAAGTCCGCCACTTGCGGTGACTCCGCTGCGGCGCGGACCAAACGGATGTATCGCAGGACGTAGAGCAGATACGAGTACAGCATGAGTGCAACCGTTATCCAGATGAATACCCTAAGAATGGGCTCATCCATGCCGGCGACGGCGAACAGAATCGTGAGTGCCATACCAGACACAGCCAGTTTGCCGGCCAACATGCTCATCTTAACCTCATTGATTCTGCGGGTTAGAAAGTAGCTCCCGATAACGATGAGAATGTCTCGCACGGCAACCAGACCCACAAACCACCACGGTAGGTCTCCATTGATGACCAGAGCAACACTGATGAGGATCACCGCTGCCTTGTCGCAAAGCGGATCGAGCGCCTTGCCCCAGTTGGACACCGTGCTTGACCAGCGCGCGATATGCCCGTCGAACCAATCGGTCATCGCAGCCAGGAGAATAAGCCCGACTGTCCACCTCCTCGATTCGGTGATATCAATGGCCCACCACTCGGTGCCGTTGTTCAGGATAAGGAGTGTTATCGGAACGGCCAAAGCGACCCGCAGGAGGCTGAGACAGTTCGCAATTGTCCAGAATTTGCCCAGTGAAGGAATCATCCAAGGACTGCGATGCTGATTTTCAGGCTGCCGACAGCATAAAACTACTGGTGTGCCGAAGATACGGCTGTTCCCTTGACGGGATTCGCCCATTGAGTCATCGAGCATGTCCCTTGAACCAAGCGGAGCCGCATTGGTTTGCCCGACGCTAGCTGCCTGCTATCGTAACGCAACTGGAATGGCTCTGTCTCTGCGTGACCTCCTACGCCAGCGAATCCTCGTGATAGACGGCGCCATGGGCACGATGGTGCAGAGGCTGGGGCTCGGAGAGGCCGCGTTTCGAGGCGACCGTTTTGCTGACCATCACCTGGAACTCAAGGGCAACATCGACCTATTGTCGATTACATGCCCTGACGCCGTACGCACGATCCACGACTCTTTCTTAGCGGCGGGTGCGGACATCGTCTGTACCAACACGTTTTCGTCGAACCGTATATCGCAGGCGGACTACGCCTTGGAGGCGGTCGTTTACGACATGAACGTTGCCGCCGCAACCGTGGCCCGAAAGTCGGCCAATCACTTCAGCACAGACCGCCCCCGATTTGTTGCGGGTTCCGTTGGACCGCTGAACAAGACGCTGTCGCTTGCACCCGTCTCGGGCGACGCGTCCAAGCGGTCAATGTCCTTCCAAGAAGCCACCGACGCCTACGGCGAACAGGTACGCGCCCTGTTGGACGGTGGCGTGGATATCCTCCTCGTCGAGACGATTTTCGACACGCTCAATGCTAAGGCCGCCATCTATGCAATTGGCGAAGAATTTGACCGGCGAAAAGCAGCGGTTCCGGTTATGGTTTCAGGCACGATCGCGGATCTCAGCGGGCGCACGCTGTCGGGTCAGACACCGGAGGCGTTTTGGATATCGATAGCCCACACGCCGAACCTGCTGTCGGTCGGATTCAACTGCGCGTTGGGATCCGCCGCGATGCGCCCATTTGTGTCCGAGCTCGCCCGCACAGCACATGTTCCAGTCAGTTTGTATCCCAACGCGGGACTCCCGAACGAATTCGGCGAGTACGACGAGACACCCGAGTTCATGGCCCGGCAGGCAGCAGAATATGCCCGGGCCGGCTGGCTCAACCTGGTGGGAGGCTGCTGCGGCACAACACCGGAGCACATCGCGGCGTTGGTAGACGAGGTGGCACACCTGCCACCCCGGATACCTCCCAATCCGGCCCCGACACTGCGGCTCAGCGGGCTCGAGCCGCTCGTGTTCCGTGATAATCTCAACTTCGTCAACATCGGTGAGCGGACCAATGTATCCGGGTCACGCCGGTTTGCGCGGCTGATCAGAGAGGATGCCTACGAAGAAGCACTGTCCGTGGCGCGGAGCCAAGTCGAAAACGGCGCCCAGATGCTGGACGTCAACATGGACGAAGCGCTCCTGGACAGCGAAGCTGCCATGGGCAGGTTCCTGAATCTCATTGCCTCCGAACCGGAAATCGCCCGCATCCCCATCGTGATCGACTCCTCGAAGTGGAGCGTGATTGAGACGGGCCTGCGCCGAGTGCAGGGAAAGGCGGTCGTAAACTCGATATCACTCAAAGACGGAGAAGATACCTTTCGTCAGCAAGCGTGCCTTGCCCGCATGTACGGCGCTGCGGTCATCGTGATGGCATTCGATGAAATGGGCCAGGCCGATACCTTGGAGCGCCGGAAGGCAATATGCGCCAGAGCCTGGCACATTCTTACGGAGGAAGAGCGGTTTCCGGGAGAAGACGTCATATTTGATCCGAATATTTTCGCCATCGCCACCGGTATTGAAGAGCACGCCGATTATGCGACTGACTATTTCGAGACTACGCGCTGGATCAAGGAGAACCTTCCCGGAGCGCGCGTGACGGGCGGGGTAAGCAACGTTTCTTTTTCCTTTCGTGGTAACGACACGGTCCGGGAGGCCATGCACGCGGTGTTTCTGTACCATGCAACGCGCGCGGGCATGGACATGGGAATCGTCAATGCCGGACAGATCGA
The DNA here is from genome assembly GCA_012267425.1 of Rhodothermales bacterium. Lineage (GTDB taxonomy): Bacteria > Bacteroidota > Rhodothermia > Rhodothermales > Bin80 > Plut-88865. The sequence continues at coordinate 2,696 of JAAXGO010000307.1, read as the reverse complement.
GGTGTATGAAGAAATCGACCCGGAGCTTCTCCACTGTGTAGAAGACGTGCTCTTCAACCTACGTGGCGATGCTACTGAGCGTCTCGTGGCATTCGCTGACGGCATCCGGGACGACCCCGAAACAGGTTCCGGGCAGTCGGATCCGTGGAGGGCCGGAACCGTCGAGGAGCGCTTGAAGCGTGCACTCGTGAAGGGTATTACAGGACACGTGATTGAGGATACTGAAGAAGCGCGTCTCGCTTATCCGTCTCCACTCCATGTGATCGAGGGACCGCTCATGGACGGCATGGGCATTGTCGGCGATCTCTTTGGGGCAGGCAAGATGTTTCTTCCGCAGGTCGTCAAAAGTGCGCGTGTGATGAAGAAGGCGGTAGCACACCTCATGCCGTTCATCGAGGCAAAACCCGGCAAAGCGACCTTGAACAGGAGACGAATTCTCCTCGCGACGGTGAAGGGAGACGTACACGACATCGGGAAGAACATCGTTGGTGTCGTACTCCAGTGTAACGGATATGACGTGATCGATTTGGGTGTCATGGTGCCTGCCGCGACGATCCTTGACACAGCCCGTGACCAGGACGTGGACGTGATCGGGTTAAGTGGCCTGATCACTCCGTCGCTCGACGAAATGATACATGTGGCGCGTGAAATGAAGCGCCGGGACTTCCATGTACCGCTCCTGATCGGCGGGGCAACTACATCAAAGGTCCACACGGCAGTCAAGGTGGCGCCAGAATACAGTGGCCCTGTCGTGCACGTTCTGGATGCTTCGCGGTCAGTGTCTGTGGTGTCGAACCTGCTTTCCGACACCGCGCGGAGGAAGTTCGTGCAGGGCGTCGAGGCCGAGAACGAAGCGATCCGCGTACGGCGCCGATCGCTTGCGCGCCGCACTACAATCCTGTCGCTGGAAGTGGCCCGGCAGAACCGAGCCCGACCGGATTACGAAGCTACTCCAACACCCCGCTGCGTGGGTGTTCATTCTCTTCGCGATTATCCCCTGGAAGAGCTTCGCAAGTACATTGACTGGACGCCATTCTTCCTCGCCTGGGGGCTTAAGGGCAAGTACCCGAGGATCTTCGACATGTCGGACAAGGGTGAGGAGGCACGCCACCTGTTTGACGATGCCAACCTGCTCCTTGACCGACTCATCGACGACAGACGCATTTCGGCCCACGGCGTCTTCGGGCTTTGGCCGGCAAACAGTGCGGGCGATGATATCGAACTATATACCGACGAAACGCGCAGCGAGACTCTGGCGGTTCTCCACATGCTCAGGCAGCAGTCCCGCAAAACACGCGGGCGTCCAAACCGCGCCCTGGCCGATTACGTAGCACCGAGAGAAAGTGGGATCGCCGACTATGTCGGTGCCTTCGCCGTTACGGCAGGCAACGGTGTGGAGTTGATCATCGAGGAGTTCGAGCGTGACCATGACGATTACACCGCCATTATGGTACGAGCACTTGCGGACCGCCTTGCGGAGGCCTTTGCTGAACGGCTCCACGAACGCATCCGTACGGAGTTCTGGGCTTACGCTCCTGAGGAGCGGCATTCGATCACAGAGCTGAACGCCGAGAGGTACGTTGGCATCCGTCCCGCCCCCGGTTACCCTGCATGTCCGGACCACACTGAAAAGCGAACGTTGTGGACTATACTATCGGTAGCCAAACGTATTGGAATCACGCTGACGGACACTCTGGCAATGCATCCGGCCGCGTCGGTGTGCGGCCTCTACATCGCCCATCCGGAGGCGGAGTATTTTGACGTCGGCAAGATCGGTCGCGACCAGATCGAGGACTACGCCGCGCGAAAGGGCATCACCAAGTCCGAAATGGAGATGTGGCTGGGCCCTCGACTGAGCTACGAGTCCGGTCGTTTGGAGACGGTCCAATGACTAGGTGGATCTTATTAGAGGCGCTGCGTATTCTGCGAACGACATACAACTTGGCGTCCGAGTAATTCATGGCCCTATCGATTACGCTCCACACGCATCGAACAGCAGCTGTCGACGCGATACGTGCAGACCGTGCTTCGGCAGCCGTACAGATCGCTGGAGTCGTCCTTTTTGCGCTCCTAACGGCACTTGGTGCGCAGGTTCGGGTCTACCTCTGGGAGGTGCCGATCACTTTGCAGACGCTCTTCGTCTACGGCAGCGGACTGTTTTTGGGGTCGCGTAACGGGATGCTGTCGATGCTCTTGTATCTCACGTTGGGGCTTGTTTTTCCGGTATACGCCGGTGAAGGATACGGCGTCGCCTATCTCCTCGCCGCCGCGTCGACGGGCTATCTAATCGGTATGCCTCTTGCCGCAGCAGTCATCGGTACGCTTTCTAAGCGCTGGAACACGCTATCGGGCAGCGTGCTTTCGCTCGTTGCAGGGTCGCTTACGCTGTTTACCGCTGGCGTTCTCTGGCTGCACTTTGCGGCCGGTCACGCTACCTGGGCGGAATCGATCGAAATCGGTTGGCTCCGGTTTGTGGTCTTCGATGCGGCAAAGCTCATTTTTGTGGGGCTCCTGTACAGCGGTGTGCGGCGGCTCTTCTGAAGGGCCAAGGGCTGCTCTAAAACCACAAATCAGACTTAACAACGACTTCCGCACCGGTTAGTCGGAACTTCGACAGCTCATGAGATGATAAGTATTTGTGATACTGTGAGATAGGTTGGATTTTGAGTGTGCCCTACTGGGTACAATTCACGGAC
>JAAXGO010000306.1 GCA_012267425.1 Rhodothermales bacterium | reverse complement strand
GGAGAGCGAGATGAAGGCCGCCGCATACCGCCCGGCGATCAGCAGATTGGAGAAACCCAGCAGCAGGGCGAGGCGCTGCGAGTTCTTCGCCAAGCCCCGGTAGCGCACCTTGCGGTAGCCGAAGTGCCGCTTCACATACAAAAAAGGATGCTCCACCTTGGTGCAGGATGCGGAAAGATTCACGAGAACATTAGGTTGCACAATCTGTATCTCGATTTCATCCAGGAGAACCAACTGACGGCGGCGAGCGATATTCGGCTGGTTCCCATGTACGTACCGGATTTCGCAGTACTGGCCGGACGGATGGCTGCCGGATTTTTTCTCGACAAGTTGTACTTCAGGCCGGAGGTTGTGCGCGGGGCCTCGACGTGACTTACCGCAAAGTACTGGAGCCGGAGCTCTCTGAAGATCGTATGTGGATGATCAACACGTTCAGGGACGCCATCGACGCGGGCCTTTCGTCGCAGGATACTGTCCCGGGGAGGAATTCAAGGCGCCGGGAGAAACTTGACCGTAGCCCGCTGCCGGCCACCTGTCCTTGAATTCCATGTCAAGCAAACACGCCCATGATCATCCCAAGCAATGAAGGCAAAGCCTGCGACGCCGTCGTGAGGCACGTCGAGCTGTGTACGGACGCGAAGCGCTCAGGCGTTCGGCATCCGGAAAAAGATGGCGACGGTCCACCCGCGGACTTGCGCCTCAAGGTGGGGGAGCGGGACTATGCCATTGAACACACTCTGCTCCAGCCGCGCGAGAACCGGATCATGGACAGCGCGGCCTTCAGGAAGATCAACGAGTTTATTCGGAGGGAGATTCGCGAGCCGTTGCCCGGAGCGGTTTATTACGAACTGCACGTCGCCACAAATGTAATCCTGCCCAAGGGAACGAAGAACCGCAACGGAGCCTTTACCAATCTTGTTGAATGGATCCGGAGCACCGCGCAGCGGCTGCATGAAAGGCGTTGGGCATATCCGCCTTCGCTCGTCGTCAATAACACCATTAAGGAAGCACCGGATGGCTTCGAGGACGAATTCGAGCTGTTGCGATGG
>JAAXGO010000305.1 GCA_012267425.1 Rhodothermales bacterium | reverse complement strand
TCACTCAGCGTGGGAAAGTCCTGTGTACGCCCTTGAGCCTATTGCGGTGACACCACGCCCTGCTGTAGCGGACGGAACATATAGAAAGAACAATAGACCTTCTGGAAGTCATTTGCAGAGCGCAAATGAAATCGATCATGCATTTCATCGAACGACTGCAACGGGCCGGCGGACTGAAAGGTGTCGACATTGCGAACATGGCCGGCGTGTCCACATCCACCGTGTCCCGCTGGGTCAGCGGCCGGAAAGCGCCGCACCCGGAAACGCAGTTGAGAATGTCGGACCTGTCCTACGTCGTCATGCGGCTCAGCGAGTACTACGCCCGGGACGAAGTCCGCGTCTGGCTTTATGCCAGACATCCGCAGTTCCAAGGCGAACGGGCCATTGACATCATATTCGACGACCGGACCGAGGACATCATCGCAATCCTGGATCGGCTGGACTCCGACGCGTATCTATGAGAATGGTGCCGTCGGCCCGCTTTTCGGGAGTTGCCCGTATTCGCGACCGGGCGTTGCTCGACGTGCTGGAATCCCTCGAACGGTCACCCTATACGGGCGCGGTTTGGCGATCCGTCGGAGAGGGACACGATCCGCTCACATGTTGGCGATCCGGCGGGTGCTGGGACGACGGAACCTTCGATGTTCTGTACACATCGGAAACCCGGGAAGCCGCGATCACGAATTGATGTATGTCCAAGCGTGTCGGACGCGTCGCCAAGTCGAGTATTGAGCCTGTCGCGCGACTGCAAGTTCTGGCAGTATTGCGCGCGATGACTCCCCAAGCGCCAACCGCCAATTCGACACCATCGGCAGTATAGCCGTGACCTCTTTCCGCTTTTTTCATGCTGCGGACATTCATCTCGATAGTCCGCTGACCGGACTGGCGGGCATTGAAGGGAGGGTGGCCGAGCGTATTCGCTCAGCGCCGCGCGCCGCGTTTGAGGCGCTGGTCGAAAGGGCAATTCAGGAACAAGTGGACTTCCTCGTGATCGCCGGCGACCTTTATGACGGTACTTGGCGCGATTACAAGACCGGACTGTTCTTTGCCGAGCAGATGGGGCGACTCTATCACGCCGGTATTCCCGTCTTTGTTCTGCACGGAAATCATGACGCCGAGAGCCAGATCACCAGGCCGCTGGTACTGCCGGACAATGTCCGCGTGTTTGGTACGCGAAGGGCGCAGACGTTCCATCTGGAACAGCTGAGTGTCGCTCTGCACGGCCAGAGTTTTCGCGAGAAAGCCGTCACCGAGAATTTGGTACCCGGCTATCCCGTGCCGGTGGAGGGTTCCTTCAACATCGGGGTACTCCACACCGCTTTGGGTGGCATGGGCGATCACGCAAATTATGCACCTTGCAGTCTGCCGGAGCTTGTGGCGAAGGGATACGACTACTGGGCGCTTGGCCATGTGCATAAGGGGGAAGTGCTGAACGAGCGACCGCATGTCGTGTTCCCCGGCAATCTCCAGGGACGTCATGTCCGCGAGACGGGTCCCAAGGGGGCCTGTTTGGTCACGGTGGAGGACGGGGAGATTGTAGAGGTCGCGGCGCTGACACTCGACATAGTGCGCTGGGCGGTGTTCGATGTGGACGTGGCGGCGGCGGACAGCGCAGTCGAAGTTGTCGATCTGATTCGGCAAGCCTTGGAGCGGGGGGTCGCGAGCGCAGACGGACGGCTGTTGGCGGCGCGGATAGTGCTGCGGGGACGCACAGAGCTTCACAGTCAACTGGTGACGGACGTGGATCACCTGACGGCTGAGGCGCGCTCTGCTGCGCTTGGTCTGGGGGACGAAGCCGCTTGGGTGGAACGGGTTGCGGTGCGCACCACGCCAGTGGCCGACATCTCTTTGCTAGCCGCGCGGGAGGATACCCTTGGCGATCTCCAGCGCATGCTCAAGGAGGCCAGTGCCGACGAAGATTTGCTCGGGAAGATGAAGGCAAGCATCGGCGAACTGATCGGCAAGCTGCCACATCAGTTGCGGGACGGGTGCGAGGACGAAGTGCTCGGTGCTGCGGTGGACGGCGACTTTGCGGCTTTGATAGAACAGGTCACTGCTGTCCCAACAAAGTCGGATTGACATTATATAAGATATTGTTTTGACTTGATAAATATGTATTTTTCAAGGGGCATCGATTTGAACGCCGGGCCGTGCATTTGCGAGACGGTCTCCCCTATTGTGACGGTTTTCCCGTCGGGGGAGGTGGGCCATGCATTCCGGGCGATTCGTGTTTTCGCAGCTCGTGGAGCATCTGCCGGCGAAGGTTTTTCGCCGGTGCGTGCGTCGATACCGGGGCGACCGCCATGTCCAGTCGTTCACCTGCCTGGACCAGTTCCTGTGCCTGGCGTTCGCGCAATTGACCCACCGGGAAAGCCTGCGCGACATCGAGGTCTGCTTGCGCGCGCATCGCGGCAAGCTCTACCACATGGGCATCCGCGGCGGCAT
>JAAXGO010000304.1 GCA_012267425.1 Rhodothermales bacterium | reverse complement strand
GAGCATATGGGTCTACCGACGTCGGAAAAGACAATTGCGGATCGCATGAAAGAGGTCGGTTATCGAACCGGCCTCATCGGTAAGTGGCATCTGGGCGCGGCGCCCCCGTTTCATCCGAACAATCGCGGCTTCGACTATTTCTATGGCTTTCTTGGGGGTGGGCACAGCTACTTCCCTGAGAACGTCTCCGTCAGCGTGCCATTGACCAATCCCGACGGATCGCCGAATGTTGCGGCACGAGCAGGCTACTATCTTCCCCTGACTCGAAACGGGCGGCCTGCGGAGTTCGACGAGTACCTGACGACCGCGCTCAGTCGCGACGCGGCAAGATTCGTGTCGGACTCGACTGAACCGTTCTTTCTGGTACTGTCCTACAACGCGCCGCACGAACCGCTCGAAGCGCCGGAGGAACTCATCGAGCGCTACGCGCACATCGAGGACCCCGAACGCCGCACCTACGCGGCGATGATTCATGCCCTCGACGACGGCATCGGGATCGTCCTGGACGCATTGCGCGATTTGGGCAAGTTCGACAATACGCTGATCTTCTTCCTTTCGGAACACGGTGGCGTCTTTCCGGAGGAGTGGATGTCGTATGCGGACTGGGCGGACAGTTCGCCATTCCGGCGCGGCAAGGTGTCTCTCACGGAGGGCGGCATTCATGTCCCGTACGTCGTGCACTGGCCGGCCATGCTACCTGCCGGGGAAACCTTCGACGGTCTGGTCTCGTCGCTCGATATCGCGGCGACTGCACTTGCCGTGGCCGGCGGGGATGCAACCGACGGCTTGCTCGAAGGCAAGAATCTGGTGCCCTACCTGACGGGCGAAGAGCAGGGTTCACCGCATGACGCGCTGTTCTGGCGCTTTGCTGAAGGCGACCATATCTGGGCGGTTCGAACGCCTGACGCTAAGTACCTGCGGCAGGGCTTGCCCGGTGTCGGCCGCGCATTTTTCGATATGGAGGCCGATCCCTACGAGACGACCAACATTGTCGATCAACAGCCGGAGCGCCAGGCGGAACTGGCGCGGCTCTGGAACGAGTGGAATTCGAATAACATGCAAAATGTCAGGTTGCGGCCTGAGGACTACGGGCCGCGGCGCCAACGGTTTTTCGACGAGCTTCACGAAGAAAGCGTTCGAAATGCAGGCGAAAGGCAACCGTATACAATCGAATAGCGCGTCGCAGTATCCTTGAAAGTCAGAGTCATCAGGTCCGAAGGCCTTTCGCACGAGCTCGAAGTCACGGTGCCGGCAACTGACATCGAATCGAGGCTCGTTGCGCGGCTCCACGAGATTGGCAAGACGGCATCGATGCGCGGGTTCCGGCGGGGGAAAATTCCGCCGAACCTTCTCAGGAAACGCTTCGGCAAAAGAGCGCGGGGCGAGGTAGTTCAGGCTGCTGTGTTCGAGACATTCCAGATCGCGCTGCACGAACAGAACATCAAGGCGGCGATGCGTCCCGAAATCGATGTCAGGAGCGCTGGAGCGGGCGCGGACCTGGTCTATACCGTCCACATTGAATCCATGCCGGACCTCGAGATAGCCGACCTGAAGGGCATCAAATTGACCAGGCTGGTCGCTACGCCTGACGCGGACAGCGTCGACCGGCAACTGCAACGAATTGCCGCCGCCAACCCGTCGACACGATTGGTGGAAACGGACCGTGCCTCGCGCCAGGGCGACACGGTTATCATCGACCTGCAAGGCCGAACCACGGATGATGACGTGCAGCATGAGAGCCTCAGGGGAAAGAGGCAGCGGCTGAAGCTGGGCGGTGGCCAGTTTGTGCCAGGATTTGAGGCCCAACTGACCGGTAAGAAGGTCGGCGATGAAGTCGAGGTGAAGATCGACTTTCCCGAGACGTACGCCGATGCGGGCCTGGCGGGCCGCGAGGCGATTATCGACGTCAGGGTCCTGGAGCTTCATGAACCCGTCGCGGCAGCGATCGATGACGAACTGGCGGTCAGGTTGGGCATTCAGGACCTGGCCGCGCTGCGGGATGCCGCCGAGAAAGAGCTCGCCGAAGGGCTTGAAGAAATGTCCCAGGCCTCGTTGAAGAGGGACTTGCTCGATCACCTCGACGCTTCGAACGCTTTTGAGGTGCCGCCCGGGATGGCTAAAATGGTGGACATCGAGTTTGGGAGCATCATCAAGCAAGTGGAAGCGCAACGGCGGGGCGACGGCGAGAAAGGGCCGCTCTCTGATGGCGAGCAACAGGAGTACCGGGATATCGCCGAGCGACGCGTGCGTCTCGGCTTGATCATCGCCGAGATTGGCAACTCCCAGAAAATCGTCATTACGGAGTCGGACCTTCAACGCGCGATGCTGGCCGAAGCGCGCAAGTTTCCCGGTCAGGAGCGGGACGTCGTGAACCACTTCACAAGTAATCGCGCGGCGTTGGAATCATTGCGGGCGCCGGCGGTCGAGGAAAAGGTCGTCGATTTGATACTGGAGTCTGCCGATGTTACTGACAGATCGGTTTCGTATGATGAGTTGCTTCATATCCTGGACTAGCCGCCGCGTCGCTGTGATTGTCGTCGGCCTGCTGGCAGGCGCTTTAACGCACGCTGCCGACGAGCCCGGCAGGCCAAATATATTGCTCATACTCTCCGACGACGCCGGATACGCCGACTTCGGTTTTCACGGAAGCCGGGAGTTCCGGACACCAAACCTGGATGCACTGGCCAATCAGGGTATGCGGTTTGAGCAGGCCTACGTCACGGCCGCCGTATGCGGCCCCTCTCGCGCTGGCCTGCTCACCGGGAAATACCAGCAAAGATTCGGCTACGAAGAAAACAACGTCCCGGGATACATGAGCACATCGGGCACGATCGGAGACGATATGGGGTTGCCCCTCGACGAATTGACCTTGGGCGACCATCTGCGATCGCTCGGCTACGAAACGGTCTACATTGGCAAGTGGCATCAGGGCAACGCAGACAGGTTTCATCCGCTGAAACGTGGTTTTGAGGCCTTTTACGGGATACGCGGAGGAGCGAGAAGCTACTTCCCATTCGATGAGACCAACATCAATTATCGCCCCGAGGATTATCTCGAGCGCGACTTCGGAGGATTCGAAGAGTCCGATCTGTACTTGACGGATGCCCTCGCAAACGAGGCTATCGATCAGATTCACGCTGACAGGCAGCAGCCCTTCTTCATCTTTCTGTCGTTTACCGCAGTACACTCACCCATGGAAGCGCTCACCGAGGATCTGGACGTTTTCCCGGACCTGGAGGGGGCTCGCAGGACGTTGGCTGCCATGACGCTCTCGATGGATCGGGCAATCGGTCGCGTCCTTGATGCTTTGGACCAGGAGCAGCTTGCGCAGAACACGATTGTCGTATTCACCAATGACAATGGCGGTCCATCGGACGACAACGCGTCAGACAACTCGCCACTCAGCGGCACAAAGGCGAATCACCTGGAAGGCGGAATACGCGTTCCCTTCCTGATTCGTTGGCCCGGAGTGCTGGAAGAGGATACTGTCTATTCGCACCCGATCAGTACGCTCGATTTGCTGCCGACGATGTACGCGGCCGCAGGGGGCGAGCCCGGGGAGCTCGACCGCATTGACGGAGTGAATATCAGACCATTCCTGACGAATCTTGAGGCCGGCCGGCCGCATCAAACGCTGTACTGGAAGAAGGAGGTACGGGCGGCGATCCGGGACGGCGACTGGAAGCTGCTGCGCTTCCCAGACAGGCCTGCCGAACTGTACGACATCAATGCTGATCCAGCAGAAACGAACGACCTTGCCACTACGCATCCGCAGCGGGTAGCAGACCTGTACAGGAAGCTATTCGAATGGGAGTTAACGCTCGAACGGCCTCGCTGGCAGCTGCGACGCAAATATGAAGGTGATGCGATGAAGCGCATGGATAGCTACCGCAGAACCAGCGACGACTGAGGTATCCACAATGAAGTATTTATTGCCAGTCCTTATCGCGTTTGTTGCGGGAACTGCGACCGCCAATCCGAGTGACCCGAATGTTCATTATCTTGTTGCGGGAAAGAGCATCGCGCCGTGGGAGCTGAGCTTGCAGTTCGGCAACGTGGTGCTCGAAAACCAGTCGGGACAGACGGTACGGGCCAGCCTGGTCGCGGAACCCGCGAACAGAAACGGTGAATACGACGCGATCCGATTCACGTGGTCACCCAAGGGCGTGAAGAATGAGTGGGGTACCGACGACACGAGTGTACAAACGATCACGCTTATCAACCGGATGGCACAAGTCGATATCTCCCCGGTTGTCGACCAGGCCGCATTGACGGTGGATTTGCGCGTGATCGATGCGCCCAGCAGACCGGTGACGATTACTCTCGAGGCTGCCTGGGACTGGCAGACGCGTTCAGGCGTACCATTGAGGAGCGCGCTTCGGAATATACCGAGGAACGAGTGGATCAGCATACCGATCCCCCTGCGCTGTTTCCTCGGGGACAACGAGGCCTTCGACTTCAGTCAACTCACAGGCATCCAGTTACAGACCGGCGGCAGGATGGAACTGGAGATCTCGGATATTCGATTGACGGCCTACCCAGCCGAGAGGGCGAACTGCTAGCAGTTTTCGCCCCGGCAACCGACGCGCCGACCGGTCGGGAAACGTGTGGATGTTGTAGGCCTCGATGGAATCGGGACGATGATCGTCCGTAATGATCCAGAGAATGTTTGGCTGCTGCGGGTTACCCATGGCCGCACCCGAGAGCATCAAGACACCGAGGAAAACCGGAATACTGCGATTTGCGCTCGTCACTGCGACTACTGATGTGGCATTTTCGGGTTGACGCAGCACTGGTCTATTCTGGCTTGGATGGCAGAAAGGCAAGGAAGAACGCATCGGCATCCCGAAGGTGGTCGCAACCGAAAATCCAGCAGCTTTCAACGACATCCGAAAAGTCCATACCGCCTTCCTCGATGTCCGGATTCAGGTAGCGCCCATCGACGCCGTTGAAACGGTTGGCGACATCGCGGGCCAGTTGCCAGATGGCGCCGGTATCATCGTCCGATGCAGCCTTCTCCATGAGGTGTGCCGAGCTGGTTCTGAAGCCGGGTGTGCCGTTGTCGAGCTCGTTGCCATCGGGAATCTTGTGGTAAGTCGCGTGTGCCTGCACGAATTCGAGTTTGTCGTCAGTCGCTGAATGTTCGTTCCAGTCCGAATGTTGTACGACATGCACATTCTTGCGCTTGTTCCGATCGATGCGGCGCAGCCAGTCGGCTGTAAAGTCCGACTGGCCTGCTTCCGCAACCCAGATCTGTCCTCCGTTTTCTATCGTTTCTTCGACCAGCGCAGTCACGGTATCGAGCGCCAGCTCGCGCGTATTGTGTGCATCGGACCAGTTGTCACCGAAGGCAAGATCGAAGAGTTCGGGTGACGGCACGTAGAGTCCGCGCTGTTCGCCGTAGGCACCCGCAACAGCTCGGTACTTCACATGGGCGAACCTGGCATCGCTCAGCAGAGTTGCTACGCCAGCGACCGAGTGGATGTCGTCGACATCGGGTTTGCTGTCGAACTGCGGCAGGTACAGGTCCTTTTGTGGATCGAAACGCCCGATACGGGGTCCGGCAAACGCGCCGACGTCGTGTATCTCATTTGCGAGCAGATTTTCGAAGGTCGTCTCCTCACCCGTGCGCCAGCGCACTCGAGTCGTGGCCGATGCCGTGCTCTCGCCCAGACCGAAGTGCACGAGATTCTTGAGACCCTGGGAATGAACAGCGCCGGCCGAACGAACGAATTTCGTTTGTTTAGCGCCTGCGGTCGTTATCGAAACCTCGGCATTGTGCGGGTCCGTGCCGATGGGCGAGTTTCCAACGCGAATCGTGATCGAGTTCCCGCTGCTTCCCTGGTTTCGGAAAAGGTTCCAGTGACCGTAGTTGTCGCTGCCGCTCAACAGGTCGAGCCAGCCATCTCCGTCATAGTCGATCGGCACGCCCATATCGCCATGTCCGCCGCCGGCCAGATTCGTGGCGCCATGGTCAGTCGATGCCGTGAATTGACCATCGACGTTGGTCAACAGAACGTCGGCGATGCGGCCGTGCAATCGGCCGAAGCGCCAGACGAAGAAGTCCGCGTCCGTATCATTGTCGAAGTCTGCGGTAATCACTCCCCAGTTATTGTCGCCGGACTCCTCGGGCAGCAAGTCGGATGCATCGCGAAACCGGTCGCCCTCATTGACGAGTAACAAGTCGGACACCCCCGGTTCCTGCGGGTCCCACTCCGGGTACAGGCCGGTTACGCCAGTGACGGACGCGCGGATGTCCCAGGCGAGATTGCCGTTGAGTTTCCACGCGAGTTTCCAGCGACCGTCGCCGAGGTAGCCAAGGTACCAGCCGTCCCGTTTCAAGGTCTCGGGAAATCCCCGCGCCTGCATCGATGAGACAGGCACCTCTATTGTCGGCGTTTCGAGCCTCTCGCCGCTGGTGCCGAGGTAAACGGGCAGTGTCAGGTCGACGCCGCGTGGCCAGTGCCAGAAGTCGGTGAGGCCAACGGTTTCGCCGGCGCTGAATTCGATAGAGTCCTCGCTCTCATTGCCTTCGTCGCGCAGATTCATCCGGCCGCTCTCGTCGAGTTCGACTGAGTTGTTCGCGATTTCGTAGTAGGTTTTGCCGCGTGCGACGTAGAGGTCCATGTCGCCATCGTTGTCGATGTCGGCTTCCGACACGGCCATCGCGTGTTCGCGTTGCGCTTGGGAAAGTCCTGCCAGCCACCGCTCACTCGCATCTGAGAAACGAAAGTCGTTCTCGCCCTTCATAATGCGCAGTGGAGTAAAGGTGACGAGGTCGGGCACACTGTCGGCATCAATATCCGTGATCAGGACACGTTCGGTTTCAATGTCCTCGAACGCGGGACTCTCACGGTAGCGAAAAGTACCGTCACCGAGATTCTCGAACAGGATATTGCGTGGTCCGGACTCGGTGGCCAGCGGCTCTGCGACGATTTCGAGAAGATCAAGGTCGCCGTCAGTGTCGAGGTCGATCCACCGCACGGAGCGGCCTCGTGCGCCCAGGTCGGCGATGCCGGCTGAGTCCGTCACGTCTTCAAAGCCGCCGCCGGTATTGCGGAGCAGGCGAGGCGGATGGGGGTTGGTGCCGTTGCCACCGCCGAGGGAGACGACGAGATCGACGAGACCGTCCCGGTCGTAGTCGCCTGCCGCAATCCCATGCACGTCCCCTTGCATCACGGGGCCGCTCTCGGAGAAACGGTGGTCATTCGTCGCGAAGAAAAGTTGGGCAGGAACTGCGTGATGATTGGTCAGGGCAAGGTCATAGCGCCCATCGTTGTTCAGATCTGCAAGCGTCGGTCCGCCGTATTTCCAGGTTGCTTCCGAACGCAGGCCGACATTCTCTGTGACATCTGTAAAGCGCAAGTCCTCTGAACGAGCATCGATGCCGGCGCCAGAGATCAAGAGCAGCAAGAACAGTTGTACGAACCAGACCTTCATTTTGGTCCCCGTATCAGTCTGCCGAGCGACACTCATAGTTTATTGTTAACAATATAGCGCAGAATGGTCGATCCCGTTGGTGAATCTCAGGTAACGACGCCAATTCATCAAGGCGACGGCGCGACACGATTATCGCAAGGAAGGCTAGGCCGGTGCGTATGACGATCGCAGCGTCTCGCCGCGCCGATCCTCGAGTTCCGTTCGGATAACTGCAAGGCGCTCGCGGGACAACGGATAGAAGAACAGCAGGATCAGCGCCAGGCTCACCGCAATCATTTGGGGCAGCACGTAGAACAGCCGGAGCCGCTCCAGTGTCTCCGGTGTCAGCGTTTCCATGATCGCCGCTTGTTCGAACTGGCTCGTTAGACGTTCCAGTGTCACCGCATCCTCGCCTTCTTTTTCGGCAGGCGGCAGGTCGTCATAGTACTGCTGGGCCTCGATCGCAACCTGGGCCCTGGTTTCCTCAGGCAGATCGCTCGAAAATCCTACAACGTGTTGCAGGAGTATGCCGGCGAAGACGAAGGCAAGGGATATGGCCAGTTTGTTCGTCCAAATCAGAGTGGCGGCAACCATACCCTCGTTGCGCTTGCCCGACAGATGTTCGTCGTAGTCACAGATATCCGCGCGCATCGACAATGTCAGCACCCAGAATCCAACCTCGCCAACGGCCAGTAACGGTTTGGGCAGCAGCGTTAGCCACGGCCGCCCCGGGATGATCGTGAGATAGACAAAAAAGAACGTGAAAAAGAGCAAGATCAGGCAAGCCATCATCGTGTGATGCTTGTCATAACGATCGGTCACCTGCTTGATGCCCCAGGCAGCAGCAATAGCGAATACGACACTGAAGGTGCCGGTATACGCTGTGAGTTTTGCACCCGCGTGAATGTCGCCTTCGTAGATGTAGTACGTATAGACGAAGTACCTCAATTGCATGGTCGCCAGAATCGCGAACAGGTAGAAACATATGATCCCGATCAAAACAAGGAGCGCTCTGTTGGCCAGCAAGGATCGTAGTGTGGTCCAGAACTTCGAGCGACCGGTTTTCTTCGCGATCTTCCGGTAGCGTTCGACACAGAACATTGCCGGCGTTATTCCGGCGAGGATAACGACGGCAGCGATTAGCCCGCTCACGAGCCGCACGCCGTTGACCTCGCCGCCGACCCAGGGTTTCATGGCAAGCCAGGTTGCCAGCGGGAACATCCAGACGATCCCGAGACTGCACATGTGCTGGACGTAAGTGCGCACGACGAACACGGCGTTACGTTCCGTGTAGCCTGGCGTGAGCTCCGAACCGAGCGCCTCGTAGGGCACCATAAAAACCGAGTAACAGGTATAGAAGAGTAAGAGCGCAAATACCAGGTAGGCGCCTTGCGCCGTTGCCCCCCAGCTCTCGGGAACCATCCAGATAATGGGGTACGCCAGTCCCGTCAGCACGGCACCGGCAAAGACGAATGGTCTGCGCCGGCCGAAACGGCTATTGCAGCGATCCGACAATGTGCCGACAGCGGGATCGGTGAAAGCGTCCCAGAGACGGGCGATACCCATTGCCTTGCCGACTGTCGTCGGCGCCATCTTGATGAAGTCGACAAAGAACGCATTAAGAAACAAAGACAAACAGACGTTGGCATAGTGGTCTGAAACCACGCCGAAGCCGAATGCGATCTTCTGGCCCAACGGAACCCGGTCTTCGGGTCGCGTGGTTGCCCGATTGAGCTCCGCTTTCTTTTCAACGACCTCAGACAAGGCGGTCTCCATCCCAATCGAGCGATTCGACTCAAGAGGGTATCAGTTGCGAAGCTCCAGGCTCGTCGAACAAATGGTCGGAGACTTGGCGAATCGCCTAAACGGCTTCGCGCCGTTCTTCCAGTTCACTACGAATGTCGGCGAGCTTGCTTCTCGACAGGGAGTAACTGAGCAGTATCATGAAGACGATCAGCGTAGCCGCGCACGGTACAGCGACATACGTCAGCTTGATGCGCTCGAGCGTTTCGATCGATTGTGCGCCTAGTTCGACATCGAAGCCGGTTACGAACTCCAGGATGTATCCGCTGGCAGCTACGGCGAGTGTGATTGCGACTTTGACCAGCCAGTTGTTGACAGCAGCAATCATTCCCTCGCGCCGCAGCCCGAACTTGTACTCGTCCCAGTCGCAGACGTCGGCCCGCATCGATATAACTAGCACCCAGAAGCCTGCAGTACCGAAGGCATAGAAGGGTTTTGTCGCCAGCGTCAGCAGGGGATGTCCCGGCTGGTACGTGAAATAGATTGCGAGATGGGACAGGAATATTGTTGCGACGCAAGCGAGCAACATGTGGTGCTTGTCGAACCTGTCGGACAGGACGTGAACGACAAATGCCCCCAGCAGGGCGAAAGCGACCGGAATTGTCCTGTTGGCGGCGTCGAGCAACGCACCCGTTTGTATGTCGCCACCGTAAATGTAGTAGATGTGCACGTATGGCTCGAGCGCCCGCATGCTCGTGTCAGCAAACAAATAGATCGAGATCGAGCTGACAATGATGACCAGGGGACGGTTTTTCACGAGCGATCCGATGGCGTGAAATATCTTCTCCTTGTCCTGCTTCTCGGCAATCGTCTGGTACCGTTCGACACATTCCATGGCGCACCAGATGCCCGTCGCGGCAATCAGGAGGCCGACGCCAACGCTGACCAGGCGGACTCCCGCCAGGTGACTCGCAAAGATCGCGAGGCTGCCCATCCAGAACAGAAACGGGAGTCCGAGGTCCGCGAACGCAGAAACGTAAAACCGGATGCTGAAGACCCTCGTTCGTTCCTCGTAATCGGGGGTCAGCTCCATGCCCAGCGATTCGTACGGCACAGAGAACAACGAGTAACAGGTATAGAAGACCAGGAACGCGACGCATAGATAGATAAACGTAGCGGTTTCATTCCAGGACCCGGGAACCATCCAGACCAGGGGGAACGCGATTCCGGTCAGGATTGCTCCTGCGAAGATCAACGGCTTGCGCCGTCCGTACCTGCTCTTCAGGTTGTCGGATATCGAACCTACGACAGGGTCCGTTATCGCATCCCAAAGTCTCGCGAGGGAAAGGGCTATCGTGACCAGCTGGGGCGATATGCCCAGCAGGATGTTGTAGACCGGCAGGGCCAGCCAGGCCACGCCGAACTGGGCGTAGTGGTCGGCGATGAGGCCGGATGAGTAAGCGAACTTTTGCCGGAGAGGGACGCGGTCTTCAACAGCAGTGGCACTCACTGGCGACTCGGCGATTATCTGGCCGATGCTGTGGTCTCGCTGACAATGGAACCCCAATCTCACTGACCGGGTCGTACCAGCTCCGTGGTGTAGAACGGCTCCAGCCGATCGATGGCATCGAGCGGCTCCCGGTCCACGTCCCACGCGAACTGCCGCAGCACGATCCGGTCCTGGAGAAAATCGATCAGGGTGAATCCGTGATCCTCGACCGGCGGCGCCAACTCCTCCAGGTCCAGGTGGGCCGACGGTGTCGCTCTGATTCCGCGAACAACCGAAGGAAAGCCGAACTCGGGCGTGCTGATGGGTCCGCTCAACACGGCATTGACAGGGTTTCTCGCAAGGTCGAGGGTGCCTGAGCGGGAAAACCTGCCCGTACCGATGGCATGCAAATCTCCGCTGACCACCAGCGGGACCCGTTCCGTTTGCGCGCTCAGCGCCGCAGCCAGCCGGTCATGCTGCCTCAACCAGCCTTCCTGCCAGTAGGGCTTGTCGATCGCAGTGGTCAGCGTTCCGTTCTCGGGGTCGAGAATGTCCGGGTACCACTCGCCCCACTTGCCGGCGCTCCAGCCGAACGGGTTGGACGGTGTATGTACAAGGTGGCGCACTTCGGTCGAGCGCGTGCGGTCCGTCAACCAGCGCTCCACCTGGTGATCGACGAATACGGCATTCGGTCCGGCGAGATTCATGGTGCGGCGAACGTCGTAGAGCAGGACTTCCGCGAGTTGGCCGAACCGGATGGTGCCGAAACTCTCGGAAACATCGCCCCGGTCCCCAGCCGAAGACCAGGGCAGCCCGGCCGGACGCCGTGGGTCGGGCAGGAACTCGGGGTAATAGAGTTGCTGCGTCGCCCGCGCGAGCTGGAGCTGGAACCACTGGACGGGGTAACTGGCGAAGTCGTCCGTGACCGCGTCGTTCTCCCAGTGGTCGTGGTCGTCCTGGAGGAAGAAAACCGGAGTCGACCGGAAATCGCACCCGTAGACGGGAACGATCTGCGGCCCGGCAGCCGCCTTGATCGCCGATTCGTTGCCGCCGCCCAGTGCGCTGGCCGAGAAGTCGAAATTGGAAATGCGCCCGGCCTCGCTCAACTGCCCGGCGTTTTCGCCCTGCCAGGTGTGCAGGTCCCAATAAATGTGATCGCCATTGGCGACTGCGGCGTCCGGTTGAAACGACAGCGCCCGGCGCAGCA
>JAAXGO010000303.1 GCA_012267425.1 Rhodothermales bacterium | reverse complement strand
CTCGCTGGGCGGGCACCCACTGCCCGCCGACATAGCGCTTGGCGAAGATATCGGACTGGCCGTCCCGGAAGCCCTGCCAGACCAACCAGATGTCGCCACCCGTCGTGGTCGCCATGTTCGGCAGCACGTCGGGCTGGGGAGCCTCGGTGAGACGCACGGTGGAACCCCACGAGCCCTGCTTGAGGGACCTGCCGTACAGATCGAAATTGCCATCGCGTTGCTCGGCCCAAACGAACCAAACGCTGCCATCGCCGGCGCGAGCGATCTGGACCATGTGGATATCGCCTGGAGACTCGGTGACGGTTTCGACCGGCCCCCACGCACCACCTTGGAAGGTCCTCGTCAGCACTTCGTCGGCTCCGTCGCGAAACGCCACCCACGCCGTGCGGGCAGAACCGTCGGCTCCTCCGAGCACTGCCGGATAGTCGTCTTCGGCCTCAGGGCCAGTTAGCTTCTCCACGGTGGGAACCATGTCGACCACGGCGGAGCCGCCCAAGAATTCCAAGGGCTCGCCCAGGCGCACGTCGCGCAGCGGGAACGCGAAGTCCCCTTGCGGCGTGGCGATGCGCACTTCAGCGCCGGAAGCGCCCTTAATGTCCAGGACTACGCCGGGGGTCCAGAAATACGTCTCGACGTGCCGATCCGGAAGGTTCTCATAGGCGCGCCAGTTGTAGTTCACGCCCTTGTGCGTCGAAAACCGCCAGCTTCCAGCCGGATCGACCGAGTTTTCCGGCCTCGGGTGCCAGTCAGCGGCCTTCAGCAATTCACCGCCCGAGACCGAGGCCGAGCCGTCCCACTTGGTTTCGACAACATCCGAGATTCCGAAACGCACGCGCACCGAGACAGTCTCCTGGCCCGCTAGCGGCATAGCGGAGACGAACACTCCGAAGAGCAGCGAAAGATGGAAAACGCGGAGATTCGAAGCGGACATGACAGTGTTGATCCTCGCAGCCAAACCCCGCATTCTACCAAGACCACTGTCCCGGCGAACCACCCGCGACGCATTGATCAGCACGCGCCGAGATGCCATCGGCAACAGCTACCGAGTCACTTCGCAAATCATTTGTGCACGACTACTGGCGTCGATCCATCAGCACTCTTCACCTTGCGGCCGTGGACCTCGGGAATCCGGAAGGAGTTACGCGCAGGGGTGAGCCATCGTCCGAACGTGAGCCAAGTGCTGTTAACAAAGCACGCTTCGTGACCCGGTGCTGCAGTTTGGTGCGCTCGAATCAATCGCGCCTGAGGCCGGTAAGGCTAGCTTCCACGTCGTCAGGCAGACCCGCGCCAACGTGCGCGGAGCAAGATAGCTCGACTTGCCCCAAGCGGCTGGATACAAACTGATCCGTGCTAATGACTGCCCGCGGAACTCCGGGACCGCAGGGCTGCGCGAGAGGTATGCCTCCTCCGCGACAATGTTTCTGAGTCACCCATCGTCCTTCTCGACGCAGAAGGCAACATCGGTGAGAGGGCAGGCATTGGCGACGATGCCATTCACGACGAACCTCCCAGCGACGTAAACTTCAGGCCGGCGGGGGAATGCTTCCATTCGTAAGGATTTGCTCCGGACGCGTCGTGCCGCGCCAAGAACGCGTCGATGTTGTCGATTTCCAGAAACGCGACCGAAGCCTGCGGCTGACCGTGCATGTGAAAGACCTGCCTGATGCGAGCATCCTTCCGAGGCCAGTAAGCGTTGCTCCCGCCATACTGCCCGTTATTGGCGACAACCACGAGCTGGAACATGTGGTAATGCAACGCCTCAGCCATCTGATCGAACGTCTTGACATCCCTGTTGAGGGCCGGAATGGCCAGAACATCGGACACCTCCCTGAGATCCGCAGCCAAGCCAAGGTCCGTCGCGTCATAGCAAACGGCCGCCGTCAGCCGAACGTGCCGGGCACCTTCAGCGTCAGACCACGGATAGCCGATTAACCACTGGCAAGGACGGAATCCTTGAATAAGGTGCGCCCCTCTACGCTTGAACTTTTTCTCATTCTGGGCGAGATGCGCTTTCCCTTGACGGCGAATCTTGATCTGCAGCCCGTGGGCGGCCGACCACTCGGGAATTATCCAAAGGGCCGAGTTGACCAGCGGTTCCCCTGTCAGAACCTCCTCATAAGTGAGCCCGGCAAGGATGATCGCCCTGTGAGCTCTTGCGAAGGGAATCAGATGAGTACGAACGTCCTTCGGATGGACGGCTAGCTCCGGTAGGATTAGCCAATCGAGCCACCCTTTGGTTTCCGTGTGCGTCGCCCGAAGGGCCAACATGCGCTCTACCGCTGCTAGCGCTGCCGACAGGTGATTGCGGTGTTTTCGCCGGATTGCGGACCGGTTGAGCGCTAAGTCTTTCCGACGAATATCTTCGGCTCTCGGGATCGCGGTCTGTACTACGCAGGCACGCAACGGTCGCACGCCGTTCATCGCAGTCGGTCGCTTGGCCACCAGCGGGAGGATCAAGGCTCGGGTTGCGCTGCCACGGAGTTTTTCGAGCTTGGCAATTCGCTGGAGAATCTTAATCCTCGCCTCTTGGATGCCCTGTTCGACCCAACGGAATCCTTCAGGAACACAGCACCCCGGCCAGCGCAAGAGGGCCAAGAGAAATCCTTCTACCCAGTCAGAGATCGGAAGCCAATCGTCACCGAAAGTCGGATGCCCACCAGAAAGGCCGTACAGCCGCTGGTACCAGTGGCTCTCCGCCGGCCGATAATATGACTCATTCTCTTTCCAGTCTTGCCGACGGACGGGACGCGTGAAGTCCAGCTGTCCAGAGAGGATGAATCGCAACAAGAAACCGAGTTGTAAGCGCCACCGCTCGCCAACTTTACACCACACAGCCATCTCATATAGGGAGCTGAATAGGGAGCTCGGGGCCTCAGGCTGACGCTCTAGGAGCCGTAGGTCGTGAATCTCAGCGACATCCCTGTCTTCACCGATCCTCAACGTGACCCGATCCGGCGTAATCACTTCGTGCGAAACCTCCTGCTGCTCCCACTGATCGAAGAAAGCCACCGCGAAGCGCAGAAGGGAAAGCTCGTTTCGAAGAGAACCGCTCGGATGCGTGCTCAAGATCGCCTTGGCCAGCGTGATGCTATCGCGGCTAGAACGCTCCAAAGTCCGAGCGGAGGCCTCGCGGAAGCCTACCCGAAGATCGTCGAATAGGAAGGCTTCCGTCTCGTTATCAATGAGTTCTAGAAGGAACGACGGATCTCTCTGAGCGATCTGCCGTTCCCGCGACCGATTTAGGTGGGGCCGTGTCAATTCAAGGGCCCGCGTTCGATCCATGAAGGCACGTCTGGCCAGAACCGCGAACGTCGCAAAATCTGAACTCCAGAGAACGTCTCCCTCACCCCGCAGGAATCGGATCAGTTCCCAGTAATGTCGAGTCTCCTGCCCGGTTCCCATCCGTGCCTCCGGCACTCTGGCCGAATCAAAGGCGGCAAGGAATAGCAGTGCCTGCTGCCGGAGGTACCAAGGAATCGTCCGGCTGGGCAAGGACACCAAGCGAGCGGCCTCATTACACAACTCGTCCCGGTAGGATTCAAGGTCGATCCCAGATGGGAGCGATTCGTTATCCTCGACGAGGCCCGTCTCCGTGGCTCCGGCGCGCAAGACCTCAGTTAGGCAGTACCAAGCGACTCGCCTCGGAGCCTTTCGACGGCCCCCCTCTTGCGTGAAAGGGCGGAGCAGTGAGAGGATTTCTTGCAACAACTCCGCGTCCGGCCAGAGATCGAGGCCGATTCGGAGCAGGCGAACGTTCGATGGGTTGGCGATCCAGTGTCCGATCAGACCGAGCGCAAACGCTCTCGCATCGTCGTCCAACTGGAGTCGAGTGCGTGCTAGGCGGAGTCGCTCTCCGGGCGGAGCATCGTCTCCTACTGCCTGAGACTCGACCGACATATCGTCGTCTTGGAGCAGCGGCCTGATGGAACGGAAGGTTCTTCGATATCGGGTCGCACCAAATCTGGCCACCGTCTCGTCGCGTACGTCCGGTAGTGGAGAAAGCCGCCATCCGCTATGGTCGCCTACACTGAGTGCCTCCTGTCTGTGCATCAGGTCTCGGATCGCGTCGAGAATATCTTCACCCCCGAGCGCGTCGAAGCCCCCCGAGACCTCTGACTGGATTCGGTTCATCTTCGCGCTCTGCCGTACGAGCGATGGTCGGTCACCTTGGAGCACCGCGATCTGTGTCTTATGCTGGGACAGCGCGAGGCCAGGAGTCTTCTCATCTAGAAGGTGACTTAGCCACTTGAAGACGGTCTCCTTGGTGACGTCCAACGAGATCCTCGGGCTCGGGTCAACCGCAACTAGAATCCGTAAGTCGTCGACATACCGGCACGAATCCACCACCAAGATTCCGGGGCCGATCTCGGTGCCAATCGCCTCGCGCAAGGCCTTGTCGAGCGAAAGCAGCACGATGTTCGCAAAGAACCCAGAAGCAACGAGTCCTTGTGGCAGTGCCACGCGGGTGAAGTCCGCCAGTTCCGCCCCCTCTCCATAGCTACTTACGTCTCTTTCATCACGCGGATGCCAACCCCAATTGAACACAGACGCAGCCAGAGAGAAGAACGACGAGTCATCACCATCGGGGCGAACCCGGTCGATTGCATTGGCAAGCATTTTCGGCCGCACGCGGTCGTAGAACTGCCGAAGGTCAGCATGGACGACGTAGAAACCCTCTTGCGTGGCTGCCACCATCGACTCGGCCACGATCTCCGAACGGGAAACGAACGTGCGGTAGTCCTGATAGTAGGCACGGTAGAGCTTGCTAGATCCCCAGCGATGGCGCAACTCGCCGTCTATGGCATCGCAGAATAGCCGGTTGCCGTAGGAGACCACCTGCCTTCGCGACTCCCGATCTCGGACCGAGCGGCGAGGATCACCCTGTAGCGTCTCGACTCGGTCGGCGAGACAGAGCATTAGCGCTGTTGCTACCACTTGGTCAGCCAAGCTGACGTGGGCGAGCGGTCGAATTCGTTCCCAACTCGTACCATCCTCGGCGGGCTGCCACTCGCCGTTCTGGACCTTCCAGCGCCGGCTCTTGGGTGCTGGAACGATACGAAGCGGATCGTTCTGCCAGCTCTCCGAAGACTGCAAACGTTCCCGAAGTTCACCGAGGAACGACGGAAGGTTCACAGACGCACGGTCGAGAGCAAGCGTGTCGGAGAACCAGCTGTGGTAGCGGATATAGGACGCGGTCTTCTTCCAAGCCTGAATGAGGACGTGCTCCTGCCGGAGGAGTTCCAAGCGTGGTTCGAGCTGTTCCGGAACCATGTCTTAGCCCTCCAGTACCTCGACTAGATCCACAATCGTTCGCAGTTCGCCTTCGTCCGCAGCGGTGAGCATGATCGGCCTCAAATTCAGCAGTGCAGGCTTGAGGGCAATCTACCGACGGCGGGTTCCTTCGACAGGATCTCGGAAGAGGCGCTAGACACCGTCGCGGATCGCGGGCTCCATTGAGTCTCCGATATTCTCGGCGACAACCAGGCCCTTGAGCAGAGAACCCTTGCGCGGAGAATCGCCGAACGAGACAGCGGCCCGCCTAGAGCCGAAGGTTCCAAAGGACCATAGATCGCTGGAGCCGCCGGTGACCGCACTAACCGGGAGGAGCGAAACACAGGCGAGATATCGGTCCTCGAGCAGGAGCTAGACAGTATGCACAGGGAATGGATCACTTTCGTCGTCTCCGCCCATGCTTCATCCCATTTCCGACCCGGTGTGGAAGGCGTCAGGCCAGCCGCCGTGGGCTTCGATGACCTCGTCGATCTCGGACATGATACGGATGGTCTCACTGAGGGCGACGACGATCTTCTGATAGTGGGCGACATCGCCCTCTGAGAGCGTGCGGCCCTTCCGGTCTTTGAGCCACTTGTGACATATCTGATAGCCGCCGACTTGGAAGTCCCAGACCTTTTCCGGTACGTCTTGGAACCCAATGGTGCCAGGCTTCGTCGCACGGTGACCCGTGCGGGCGTTAGTGTTGCCGGCGTTGAGCCAGACGGTGCCATTCGACCAGCCTACGCGGTCGACTTTGGGGCTGCTAGGACCGGCGTAGGTCGTAATGAAGTCATTCGCTCTCGGAGATTCCAGTAGGTGAAGTTCAATGAATTCTCGCCCATATCCGGCCAACGCTCGAAAGAGCGCCGCCGATTGTGGTAGCGGAACTCGGGCGAAGTCGCTCTTAAGAAAGTCTGAGTAACGTCTTCGATACGACTCCGAGTGCAAGACGGCATAGATCCAGTCGAACAGGTCCTGCGGTCCGTAGTCGGTAAGGAAATCGCCCCGGCCATCCCAGCTGGTACGCATCGCCGCTGGGCGATCACGATAAGCGAGCTTTGTTGAGCCTGTGACGTCAGCCACGACCGCCACGTCAATATTCGCTCGTGTTTCCGGGTTGGGCCATTCATCGACAAGCCAGAGCGGCAGAAGGTAGTTGACCTCCTTTAGCGACACTGTGTGGTGCTGAATCAAGATGCGAGTGCAAAACACATGTTCCCATCCCCGCTTGATCTCGCAAACGCGCGGCACCGATAACCCGATGTTCCGGCCTACAAGGAAGTGGCGGGACACACGCTCGCGTCGATGCACCGCTACATGTCGGTCATACACCGTGAAACGCACGTCGAAGGGTCGATAGAGAATGGGTACGATTTCCTCCCGCCACTTCCCCTTGCAAAGCTCCCTCTTGGCCTGTGTGTAGTCCCACTGGCTCTGCGAACACAGTCGAAAGAGGCTTCGAGCGTCGGCCTCGCTGCTGGTAGCCAATAGCTCCTCGACTTTCTCGGTTTGTTCCGCTTGAGTGAAGGAGACTGCGAATTCGTCGTGTGTTGTTACGATTCCCGGTGCGGGGTCTCCATTCTGGCTGAAAATTGATGGAAGCGATGTGAATCGATCATACTCGGCTCTCGTGCCTTCATCGCGGCAATCGAAAATGTAGTCGGGATGCAGTGCACTGAACGACTTCAATGGCAATGACCTCGTAGTCCTGGAAAGTAGGGTTTCGAGCTTGAAGGCGTCCGTTCCCAGCAGATCACTCCGCTCAATGACAAACTTCTCATTGAAGACAGAGGACGGACGTCTCGCCAATACAGCTATCGCCACCCCTTGCTTGATTTCGAAGACATTCTCATCGCGGCTGCCATCAGGGGCGGCCTCTTTCTTGTTGGCATTTCCATGGAGATCAAGGACTGTCCGCTGATCGAAGCTCCCGAGAATATGCTTACGCATGCCCTTAAAAGTCGGGTTATCGAGCCATGAGTGATTAGTGATGAATCCAAGGATTCCGGACGTGCTGCGCATAATCTCCCATTCAGCTAAGCGGAGGAATTTCACATAGTCGTCCTGCAGCCACTTGGCCTGCCCCGGCTTCCGGAGATCCGAGTAGTCCCGCTTGTAGTCATGCACCTTGTCAACGATCCAAGGAACCTGATTGTTGCGGCTATGACCCGAGTAGGGTGGATTGCCAATCACCACAGTGAACCGTTGGCTCCGCTTGATCTCGTTCACTGCCTGCGATTCACGGCCCAATGCTTCGAATATGCCAGCCGCTTTCGAGTCTGCGAGCAGCGACGGGGGCTCAATCGCGTTCGTCAGGTAGACCTGCGCACGCATGTCGCTCTCGAAGCGGTAGCCGGTCTCGTAGAGCTTGAGGCCGATCTTGAGGTGCGCGATGGCGTAGGGTGCCATCAGGAGCTCGTAACCGTGCAAGCGCTTCAGCAGGTGTTTAGGAACATAGTCGTTCCAGAGCACTTGGATCTCTTCTTTAACGTGGCCAAGGGCCTTCCACTTCTCCACCATCGTCCTGTAGACGCAGTCGATGACCTCCACGAGAAACGTTCCGGTGCCCGTGGCGGGATCGAGGATCTGAACGAAGGCTTGGTCAGATGATGCGTCCTCCGGAATCGTCAGTTCCTTGTTCCGATTTGCCATTTCATCCCAGGTCGTAGTGTCTGCGAGGCCGTCGGCGAGGCCGAAGTCAGTGCGCAGAAGTTGGTCCACTGAGCGCACGATGCAGGAGACCACCGGACGCGGTGTGTAGAAGACGCCCCGGCTCACCTTCTGCTTCCTGTCGTAGTCGGCTAGGAAGTGTTCGTAGAAGTGGATGACTGGGTCTTCCTGCGGGTTCCGGTCGCCGAAGTCGCGCACGATGGCCTCCATGTTGGCTCGGTCGAGCAACTCAACCACCTCGGAAACACCTAGCTCGTCGAAGTCGATGCTCGAGCCGTCGACTTTACTCCGGTGTCCGGCTACGTGAAGGAAGGTCTCCATCAGATCCTTAAGGAAAGGGTTCGTACGCATGTGGGCTGCGAGATCATCAACTCTGCGTCGCGTGGGATCGGCTATTCGCGCCGAGAGCAGCCCGTACGCGATCGTTTGGGCGTACATATCGGCGAAGCCAGTAGCGTGTAGGTCGTGGACGAGAACGGCCTGAAACGCCTTCATGAGCTTGGTGAGCGACCCGATCTCGGTCTCGATATCTAGCGCCGCCCGGATGCGGTCGCGGATCGAGCGAGCCAACTCGGCCAGACGCTCGGAGAGCTGCTTCGAGCTGGCAATTACCTCCCGGTGACGCAGCTTGAAGGCGGCCCGCCACTGCTCGCGCCATGCGTTGGAGTCGGCCTCGTCGTCGGGCCATGTGAGATGGTCAATCAGCTCGCGGGCGACGGCGTCCAGATGGAGCGGCGTGTCGAGGCTGTCCCATCCGAGCACCTTGAGCATTGGCAGGTTATGGCCTTCCCAAGGCTTTGAGAAGTGCGCGAAGGAGATACGGCGCTCCTCGCCGTCACCGTAGTTGGAAACAAAGAGCAGATCGTCGGCAGCCCAAGCCTGACGCTCGGACCTGTTGGCCGAGGCGCGTTTCTTGAGCGCCACCCGACTTAGGATGCGACGCAGCGCCACCACGGGCAAGCGCTTCGGCTCAAACTTGACGAAGAAGATGCCCCATGGCTGGTTGGCTACGAGCGGCCGCAAACGCTTGATCTCTTGGATCTTGGCCGCATTCTTCGAGTCGATGCCAAGCTCTTCTGGGGTGTACTCGAAGGTCAGCTCCTCGAAGTCGTCTGAATCGATTGGCCAGCCGAGCTCGTCGCGCAAGTAAGCAACGAGCTGGTCGAACCTGCGGATACCAGCAAGGCGTTGGCGGTGGTCAGTCGGCATGGGCTCAGCCCTCGTTCAATTCCATCCAACAGTGCAGCCGTGGTCTTACACCGACCGGGGCATCGACACGCTTCAGGTAGCTGTTCTTGATGTGTTTCTCGATTTGCTTGCGGTAACCGTTCGAGCGGTCCGTTGAGGGAGGGCTTTGGAAGCGTGGGAGGAGGGCTGGAAAAAGTTGGCTGAAACGCTGGACACAGAACATGTGTTTATGCCAACCTGCGAATGTGGAGTTTGGGCTGCAGGCCGCAGCGCGGCGAGCAGGGCAAGCGGCGCGGGTCAGAGACTGGCGGCGGGAGCCGGTGCCGGCCGAGCTGGGGGCGCTGGTAGAGGCGAAGTGGGAGGCGCAGTACTGGCGGAGCCAGCACGCGCGAGCGAAGCAGCGCGCCGCGCACTGGCAGTCGCGGTGCCGGCAAGCGGAACACAGCGCGACAGCTGCGGAGCAGCGGGCGGAGCAGCGGGTCCGGGAGCTGGAGCTGGAGAACGCGGGCCTGCAACAGCGTAACCGGGATCTGCTGCAGGCGCCGTTCGGCCGCCGCAGCGAGC
>JAAXGO010000011.1 GCA_012267425.1 Rhodothermales bacterium | reverse complement strand
GGCACACACCACCTCCCATACCATAGCGCCGCGTGGCGGCAACAAGCACCCTACCATAAGGTTAGATCTCTCCCGGCGCCGCTAACCGGCAATACAAATCCATCGCGCTGGTCCGCTCAGGCCGTTGCCTCTTTACTGGCCCAATACGCCACCTACCTCCTATGCGCTCCGGCCTGATTCATTTTCTTGACCGGGCCGGCGCTCTGTTACTTTTTGCCGGCGAGTTTTTCAAGCGATTCTGGAGGCGTCCGTTCGAAGGGCGTGAGTTGCTGAAACAGCTCGACGAAGTCGGCGTCCGTAGCATGCTACTCGTTTTGGTAACGGGCCTGTCCATCGGTGTTGTCCTGTCCATGCAGAGCCGCGGCACACTGGCACGTTTCGGCGCGGAAGCCGTGCTGCCAAGCATGTTGGCACTGAGTGTGATCAAGGAAATCGGCCCTGTCATCACATCGCTTGTTCTGGCCGGACGGCTGGGCGCGGGTATGGCCGCCGAGATCGGCTCGATGCGCGTGACGGAGCAAATCGACGCGCTCGAAGTAGCGGCCCTTAAGCCGTTTCACTACCTCGTCATTACGCGTGTTGTGGCCTGCGTCATCATGTTTCCGCTGCTTACGCTGTGTACAGATTTCGTGGCACTCGTTGGCGGATACATCGAAACCGCCCTCGCGACAGGCACTGACTACCGGCTCTTTATCGACAACGCGTTTTCCGGTCTGCGCATGTCCGACATGATTATTTCGACGGCCAAGACATCTGTCTTCGGATTTCTTGTCGGCATCGTCAGCTGCCATCTTGGCTACGACGTACGCGGCAGTACACGCGAGGTCGGCCAGGCGGCTATGCAGGCCGTTGTCATTTCGTCGCTTCTCATCTTGATCGCCGACGTCATCGTCGTACGTCTGTCCTTGCTGTTTCTCGAATTCTTGCCCGTGTGACACCAAATCCAGCCCTCGAACGGCAAGCCCCGCCAAAGTCCGTTGCCCTCGCGCTCCGCAACGTGCACAAGGCCTTCGGCACGAAGCAGATTCTTCGTGGCGTATCGCTCGAAGTCGAACGCGGCACGTCCGCCGTCGTGCTTGGAGGGTCAGGAAGCGGCAAGAGCGTCCTGATAAAGCACGTCGTCAGACTCCTTGAGCCTGACAGCGGAACCGTCTGGGTCCTTGGTCAGCGCCTGGACATGCTTTCCGGCGACGAGATGGACACACTGCGCTTGGAAATCGGCTACCTGTTCCAAGGCGGCGCGCTCTTCGATTCAATGACCGTCTTCGAAAATCTGGACTTTCTCTTATGTCGCCACAAGCCGTATTCCGCCGCGGAGCGGCGTGGCCGCATCGAGACGGCACTCGCGTGGGTCAAGCTACCCAAGACCGCACAGCAGTATCCATCCGAACTGTCTGGAGGACAGCGTAAGCGCATTGCGCTGGCGCGGGCCATCGTTATGGAGCCCGTCATTCTGCTCTACGACGAGCCTACGACAGGGCTCGATCCCGCATCCGTGCAGACAGTATCCCATCTCATCGCACGCCTCCGTGACGAGCGTGGCATCACGTCGGTCGCCATCACGCACGACCTCTTGTGCGCGGACATTATCGCCGACCGGGCCTTTTTTCTCCACGAAGGCCGCATTGTGGCAAGCGGGACAATGGACGACCTCCGGCACTCTGAACACCCGGTTGCAGGCAACTTTTTTGGCCCGCATGCTTACTTGCGGTAAGCTCCATCGAAGACGCCCCGACCAATGACTCGCAAGGCTAGGGTTGGATTAGTCGTTTTGGTCGGCGTCGCATTGTTCGGCGCGGCCTTGTTCACGATCGCAAACCGATCGTTTTTGCTCAGCGACCGGTTTGTGGTCACCAGCCACTTCAATAATGTAGCCGGACTGCGATCGGGTGCCGACGTGCAGTACCAAGGTGTAAGCGTCGGGGCGGTTGAGAGTGTTTCACTCCCGACGTCGACTAGCGGTCAGATTAAGGTCACGATGGCGATCAAGACCGAATCGCAGCACCTCGTAAACGACAGCACACAGGCGCAGATCAAGACGGAAGGACTTCTGGGACAGATGATCGTTGTTCTGGTAAATCCGCCCCTCGCGGACGGCGCCTCGCCGAGCAAAGTACGTAACGGCGGTACGATTCGCGGAGTAGATCCTTTCGACCTCTTCGAGATCACCGACAAGGCGCTTGCCTCCGTGCAGCGTTTCGAACAATCGGCTACATCGTTTGAGACCATCGTCAACGACATACGCAGCGGAGAAGGTACGCTCGGAAAGCTCGTCTATGATCCGGCGCTGTACGACGGCATGGTGGTGACCGCCGACGAGACCCGGCGTCTCCTGGCAAGTCTCGGCGACAACGCGGAAGCTCTCGTCGAGTTGGCAAGCGAAGCGACGCGCGGCGTGGAATCCATCCTGGCCAAAGTCGACGAAGGAGATGGCACGGTAGCGATGATGCTCAACGACCCTGCTGCCTACCAGCACATTCTGAGTGTCGCCGACACGCTGAGAACAGTGTCTACCACGCTCCTCGCCCTTGTCGGCAATGCAGACAATTTCGTCAACTGGAGCACTCTGGGAGCATTTCGGTTCGCCGAACTCATGGAAGCCGGCAAGCATAACTGGCTGTTCAAACGGTATTTCGAAGACCGCGGCTATATGGAGCAGGCTCCATTTGAGGTTCGTGAGCAGGCAATCGCGGAGAGCTTCATCCGGCTGCAGGAAAAAGAGCACGATCTCATGGAGTGGGAGCAGAGACTCAGCGCACTGGCCGCCACGCTCGATTCCTTGCAGGTGCGCTCTTCCGATGGCACACAGGATCGATAAAGCGCCGCAGTGCTTCGCCACGAATTCCACGTCCCGGCACGGCTGCATGCGGCCCATTCACTCCTCGGCCGCGCAATACAGTTGCGCCTCAAGGACCCGCGCCAGGCGGAGGCGGTGTACCTGTTGACCGCTGCCGCCGTTGCGCTCGGCCTCGTACTCGCACACTTCGGAGTGTGGACATGGCTTCAGCCCGAGCCCGGCAGCCGCGCATCGACGCTCTTCTGGGTAGGCCAGGGAGCTACCGGCTTCCTGTTTGCGCTTACCTGCCTTTTGGGCTTCGCTCCGTCTGTTACGGCAAGCGTCATAGGATCGGATCTCATTTTGCGTCAAGGAAACCGACAAGCCATCGTGCCCCATCGGACGATCACGGCCTACAAGGTCACAACGGCCCTCCGTTATTGGCGAGATTACGCTCCTTTCGAGGTGACTCAACCTTTCTTAAATCGCATTCCGTCGGAAGTACTCATCATGCATGCTCATGGCGTGCCGTACGTCCTCGGGCTTCCCAAAGCAGATCGCGACATGCTTCTTTGCTGGCTCGATCGAGTAGACATGTGTGAGACGGCCGCCACCATGTAAGCGTGATGCGCTTTACGCTCGAACATGTGGACGCGGCGGCGCGGGCTGCACGGCTTGAAACAAGTCGTGGCGTGATTGAAACGCCCGTGTTCATGCCCGTGGGAACAGTCGGCACGGTCAAAGCCGTGCTACCACGGGAACTGGTAGAAGACATCAAGGCACCGATCATTCTCGGCAATACGTATCACCTGTTCCTGAGGCCGGGCACGGACATCATTCGGCAGGCGGGCGGGTTACACCGGTTCATGGCCTGGCCGCGACCGATTCTCACAGATTCCGGCGGATACCAGGTCTACTCGCTGGCGGAACGGCGCACGCTTACGGCCGAAGGCGTCACCTTCCGCAGCCACATCGACGGAACGGCGCACGCCTTCACGCCAGAATCTGTCGTAGACATCCAACGTACGCTTGGATCGGACTTCATGATGGTCCTGGACGAGTGTCCACCAGCCGATTGCGACCGTGCGTACGCCCGCACGGCCTGCGACCGGACGGTGCGTTGGGCAGAGCGATGCCTCGCGCGGTTCAAGGAAACCGAGCCACTCTACGAAGGCGATCAAGACCTCTTCGCCATCGTGCAAGGTGTCGTCTACCCGGAGCTGCGTCGCGACTGCGCGCGGCGCCTTTTGGAGATGGATTTTCCGGGATATGCTATCGGCGGGCTGTCGGTCGGTGAATCGGCGGAGGCGATGTACTCCGCCGTCGAGGTCACGACTGACGAGCTGCCGGTGGACAAACCACGCTACCTTATGGGCGTCGGAACGCCAGCCAACATCCTTGAGGCAGTCGCCCGCGGCGTGGACATGTTCGACTGCGTGCTTCCGACTCGCAACGGGCGCAACGGGATGATATTTACGACGAAGGGGATACTGAACATTAAGAACCGCCGATGGCGCCGGGATTATTCTGCGCTGGACCCAGGATTGGACGGGTATGTGTCCACGTCCTTTTCAAAGGCCTACATACGCCATCTCTTCCTTGCCCGGGAAATCCTGGGTCTGCAGATTGCGTCAATCCAAAATCTGTCCTTCTACGTTTGGCTGATGAGGATGGCCCGAAAGGCGATCCTCGAAAGCCGGTTTGCCGCTTTCAAGACGGAAATGCTGCCGCGCGTAAGCCACAGGCTCTGAACAACTTTCGGGCACTGGACGTACCAGCGCACAAAACAAGAAGGCTCCATGCGGCGGCAATTCGACGTTCCAGAGTATTATCGCAGCCCGATCATCGGGTCCGTTAAGAAAGCGCGCCAAAAGAAGGACCCGCGCAACAAGGACATGTCGCCGTATCTGTTGGATTTTGGGCCCGTTCGCTTCCACATCGCTCGCCACCTCGGGTTCTGCTACGGGGTCGAAAATGCTATCGAAATCGCATACCGGGCCCTCAGGGAGAACGAGGACAAACGACTCTTCATGCTCTCTGAAATGATCCACAACCCGCAGGTCAACGAGGATCTCGAATCGCGCGGTCTTCGTTTTCTGCGGTCTACGACAGGCGAGGAACTTCTCCCATTCGACACGCTCGTCGAAGGCGACATCGTCATCATCCCCGCCTTTGGTGCCTCGCTCGAAATTCAGGCCGACTTGATCGCGCGCGGCGTGGACATCAAAACGTACGACACGACGTGCCCATTCATCTTGCGCGTGTGGAGGCGAAGCGACCAGATCGGAAAGAAGAACTGTACGATCATCGTTCACGGCAAGCGATACCATGAAGAAACACGAGCAACCTTTTCCTACATCCGGCGATCAGCACCGGTTGTTGTTGTCCGTGACATCGACGAAACGCGTGATTTGTGCAGGATCATTACCGGCGAGGAGCCTCCCGAGAGGTTCTTCGAGCTCTTCCCGGACCGGTTCTCTGACGGATTTGATCCTGAGCGCGACCTCAATCGCATAGGCGTGGTCAATCAGACGACGATGCTTGCCACAGAAACGCAGGCGATAGCCAATCTGCTCAAGGCAACGATGGCTTCCCGATACGGTGAGGAAAATGTCCGGCAGCACTTTGAGGATACGAGCGACACGCTTTGCTACGCGACACACGAAAATCAGGTAGCTACTCGCGCCATGTTTAGGAATCCCGTCGATCTGGCCCTCGTTGTCGGCGGATACAACTCCTCGAACACAAGCCACCTGATGAGTATCTGCGAGGCCGAGGCACCAGCGTACTTCATCAAGGATGCAGATGAGATACTGAGTCCTGAGCGTCTCCGTCATTTCGACTACCCGGCGCAAGTGCTACGCGAAACTGCTGACTGGCTGCCGAAGATGCGCCCAGTCGACATAGCCCTCACCGCAGGAGCCTCCTGTCCCGACAGTCTTCTCGACCAGGTCATTCACCGTATTCACGAGTGGTTCCCCGAGGCGCGCCCGATCTCCGACGTGCTTGCATCATTTGACGGCGTGGTCGTGAACTGACTGGTACTGCCATGCTGCGCGGCGCACGCATCCTTGTCGCTCTCGCTGCAGCTCCTCCGTTGGGCGGCTGCGACCTCTTCGTGCCGCGCACGCCGGAGACGCCGATCGTCGAAGGGGGGACGTACATCCAGCCGGACGCACCGGATGCCGTCGTGGAAAACCTGAAAGCTGCCGTATCCGAAATGAATGCGGCCAACTACCGCCGCTCGCTTGACGAAGGCATCGAGTTTGAGCCCACGGCACTTGCGAAGGCGCGTGACCCAAGCCTGTGGGCAAACTGGAGCCGGGCAGAAGAAAACGGCTACTTTACCACGATGGCAGAGGCCGCCCGCGACGCGGAGGGGCACGTACTGCGCCTGGAGGAGGCAACAACCGATATCGGTGATACCCGCTATACGTTGGATGCGAGCTACCTCCTCGTTGTCCGGCATCGCCGTGCAGGCGTCCCGGACACTCTACAGGGTCGTCTCGTCTGGGAGATCGCCCAGCGTTCCGATGGCCTCTGGGTGCTTAGCCGCTGGACCGACCAAGTGCTCGGGAACAGCCCTTCCTGGAGTGACATCAAGGCCGAATTCGGCAAGTGACCCACAGCCCTTTACAGTGCGCGATCTTCGTTTCGCTTTTCGTTCTTGGGGCGTGCAATCCATTCGCTCCGGGGCTGGGCGAAGGAGACGCATTCGGTGATCTTCTCGGTGATCCGGAAACAGTTCCCGGGTTTTTCACGAACTTTCGTAATGCCTATGAACTGCGCGACATGTCGCTCTACGAGCCGCTGATTGATTCGTCGTTCGTGTTCCAGTACACGGACTTCGATTTGGGCATCGAACGCGAATGGAGCTTCAGCCAGGAACTCGAATCGACGCGGCGTCTGTTCGAACGCACGGCGGTGGTGCAGCTGCAGTGGAATCACATTATTTCGCAGAGCGAGTTCGACGCCGGGTTGCGGACGCGAATTGTGCGCTCGTTCAATCTGACGATAGTACTCGACGACGGCGAAGTTTTCCGGGGGGACGGCAACGTCAATTTCGTCCTCGTGCGTGTTGATACTACCGATGTCTGGAAGCTCCAGTTTTGGCGCGATGAGAGTGAACTGTAACGAAATCTGAACAATGCCATGAAGAATGCGCTTGCGTATGCCGACGCACACCGCAGCAATTTTGTCGACGAGCTGAAGACCTTGCTGCGCATTCCGTCTGTCAGCACGGATCCGGCCTTTGCGGGCGAGGTGCAACGCACCGCCGACTATCTGGCGGATCACATGAAGGCTTTGGGCATGCAGCGGGCCGAAGCAATCGACACCGGCGGCCATCCCATCGTGCTGGCCGAGCACTTCGTAGATCCGGCGCTACCCACAGTACTCGTGTACGGCCATTACGACGTGCAGCCGCCCGATCCGCTGGACCTCTGGCATTCTCCACCCTTCGAGCCTGTCGAGCGTGATGGTCTGTTGTATGCCCGCGGCGCCTGTGACGACAAGGGACAGCTCTTCATGCACATCAAGGCATTCGAGGCGTTCATGAAAACCACCGGTCAGCCGCCGGTCAATCTTAAGTTCATACTGGAAGGAGAAGAGGAGTGCGGCTCCAAGCACCTGGCGGGCTTCATATCGGATCACGCCGACGAGCTCCGTGCGGACATCGTCGTGATTTCCGACACGGCGCTCTTCGCACCTGGGGTACCGTCGATCACCTACGGCCTGCGCGGTTTGGCCTACGTCGAAGTCAGTCTCACGGGTCCGAATCGCGACCTCCATTCCGGTACCTACGGAGGCGCTATCGACAATCCGATCAACGCGCTCGCACGCCTCATTGCCGGTCTGCACGACCAAGATCACCGCATTACGATCGACGGATTCTACGATGACGTGATTCCGCTTACGTCCGACGAACGTGCTACGATGCGTGCACTTCCGTTCAACGACGAAGAGTGGGCGGCTGACGTAGGAGTTTCCCACACGAGAACAGAGGCCGGATTCTCGGCTCTCGAGGGCTCGTGTGCGCGCCCAACACTCGACTGCAACGGAATTTGGGGCGGCTATACGGGAGAAGGAGCTAAGACAGTCTTGCCATCCAAGGCACACGCTAAGATCTCAATGCGGCTTGTTCCCGATCAGACTCCTGAGGACATCACAAATAAGATCCGCGCCTACTTCGAGGCCAATACGCCATGCACCATGAAGCTCGACTTCAAGCCAATGCACGGTGGACATGGCGTCCTCGTTGATACGCACAGCCCGGCTATGGAAGCTGCTGCAGAGGCGCTGGTCGGTACCTACGGCAAGCGTCCGTTCTTCACGCGAATCGGCGGTAGCATTCCGGTCGTCGCCGACTTCAAACGGATTCTGGGGCTCGACAGCGTGCTGATGGGCTTCGGCCTCGATTCTGACGCCATCCATTCGCCGAATGAGCATTTCGGCATTGACCGGTTTCACGAGGGTATTGCGTCTATCATCCGGTTTATGACGCTGTATGGATCCTGATTCTGCGCGGGCAGGTACAAGAATGTCGTTGCCCGGGTGGCGGAATTGGTAGACGCGACGGACTCAAAATCCGTTGTCCGACGAGGACGTGTGGGTTCGAGTCCCA
>JAAXGO010000302.1 GCA_012267425.1 Rhodothermales bacterium | reverse complement strand
CCGTTAACGAGGCTTGCGAGTGGCGGGACCTCCTTCTGTCCGCCTTCTAGTTTTGGCACTCCGCAAAAATGACACTTCCGCACGCATCCCCGAGACGCGTAACCAAAATACGCGTCGTTCACCGGGTACACGTAATCCACGTCTTGCAGAATCTCGTAGTCTGGCACGCGTTCCTCTATCGGCACGCCCCCAACATCCTCTGCGCCAAACTCACAATCGTCCACCGACAGCTGCAATGACACCGCCGGCGCACGGTCCAAAAGCCCCGCAATAAATCGCACTCCTGCCCACCGCGACTCCGCAACAAACTGATCACGCATCAACGAAGCCGCGATACCCCCCACAAACACGCGTTCCGGCTGCCTTCCTGCTGCCTGAATCGCGAAATCAATCGCCTGTGATGTCCGGTCCCATTCAAAGCTAAACAACGTCGTTACGTACACTCGGTCCCAGGCCTCCAATAGCGCCGACCGCTGTTCACCCTTTACGAAGCAGACTTCGTCGCCCCGGCCCTTGTGGTACGATGCCAACTTCATCAACCCAAGGGGGGGATACTTGTTCCGATACCCAGGTTCAACCAGCAATACCCGGTTCTTCTTCACATGCCTCCTCCTATGCTGATCATATCACGAATCCTCCCAACCACACGGTCTAGTTTCTTCACCGCCTGCGCCAGCGACTTTAGCGACTTCTGATTAAGACCCTCGACGTCGGACCTCGACACTTCTTCAAGCAGTGACAGCGCGCGTTTCAAGCGCTGCTCCGCCGGACTCACCTTCGCCCTGTCCCAAGCCTCCTCGAATCCTACGTCGCCGTTAACATAGCGAGATAGAATCCTCGGCTTCTTGATGATCGTCGGCAGGCCGTTGCGCAAATCTTGAGCAGTGAACTTCTCGGCATCTCCCGTCCCCACGTTGCGAATTTCCTCGAACACCCGGTCCCGGAATTCCGGTGATTCCCGTATCCTCCCGTAAATCTCCGGGTTTCTGACGGCGACATCATAATAGCTGAAGTGGCTTTGCTTGTTGTCCCGGCTGTCCTTCATCATCTTGATGGCGTTGATGCGCTTGTAGATCGTTGGGACCGATTCGCCAAACAACTTGGCAATACGCTCAACCGCCCAGCCGTTGATCTTCCTCACGTAGGCGAAGTTCGCCTTTTCGTAAGCCGACCACTGCGTCTTCCCCTTGACGTGGATCTGATTCAGAAACGCCGCCTGCTGGTCGTCAGTCAAGGTACTGACAAGGTAGCATGGAGCCTTGTCCCACTCGCCCCTCACGCCTCGGTCTCGCAGAATTCGGTACACTGCCAGTCGCGAATTGCCCTCAATTACTTCCCTTGTATCCAGCCGCACCAATATGGGTTCGATCAAGCCGCCGTGCCGCTCGACTTCTGGCACTAGATTCTTTACGCTCGGCTCATTCTTGAGCTTGCCGAAGATAATGTCCTGTTGTTCTTCCTCTGGCTTCTGGTCAAAGTCGCGCTCGCCATGCGTCACAGCATATACCCGCGGGTTATCCTTGAGGAACTTTAGGGTATCGATATCGATGTAGTCTTCATCGTACGCCACAGATTTGCGCAGAAGCTTCATGTCCACGTGTGCATCTCTCCTTCTGTTGTTTTTCCGGACGAACCGACGTCATTCGCCAGCGGCCAGCACTTCCGCTAACGACTCTCTGAGGTCCCCGGCGAAGTTGGAATCAAATTCAGTCGGCCCTATGTCGCCCTGTGCCAACTGCGCCGCCCGATGCTTGGCGTTTAGCAGTTCGTCAACCCATTCGTCTATGGTGCCGGAAGCCATCAAATTGTGAACGAAGCACTCCTTATGCTGAGAGATTCGATGAATGCGATCCTGAGCCTGCAAATAGTCATCTAGGCTAAACCCGCGGTCGTAGAATATCGCGTGGTTGGCGACAGTTAGCGTCAATCCCTCTTTCGCCGCACCGGGCGTCGCGATCAGAACCCGACACTCGGACGCTGACTTGAACGCTGCGATGGAGGCGTTGCGGTCGCTAATCGTCATGGCACCGTGTACTTTGTTCGGCGCGTGTTTGGTCAGTCTTTCGGCCAACCACTCTACGTTATCGACGAACCTCGTCCATACGACTAATTTTTCGCCGGACTCGACAGCGGCGTCCAGTAAAGCCAAGAGCTTCGGAAGTTTGCCGGGACGTTCACTATAGCCCTTGTCAATTAGTCCAGGATTCGACGCACACTGGACAAGCCGCAACAGCCGCTTCAGGATTGCCTCCGCGTCGTCCAGAATCCTGTCCGTTAGTTCATCCTGCAACTCCAGAGCCAACTGGTCGCGGTACGATCGATACATCTCCGCCTGACGAGGGGCTAAGTCGATAAGGTGCGTTCGAATGGTCTTGGTCGGCAATTGGATCCCGGCGGTCTTTTTCGTTTCTCGTACTGAGAAGCCTCGGATTGCATCCATGATTTTCGCCAGCCTCTGTCCATACGCGGATATCTCAGACCTACCCGCGTCTTGAGGAAGGTCGTGACTGTCCCGAAACTCCTCGTAAGAGCCGCCGAGTGCTACCCCGTCGTCCAGGAATTTTACTTGTGACCAAATATCGTGCGGACGGTTCGCTGAAGGCGTGCCTGTCATGATTAGCCGACGTTCGAACCCCGAGGACAGCGAATGAAAACATCTCGCTAAGCGTGTACCCGGATTCTTGATCTTCTGGCTCTCATCCAGAACGGCCCCAACCCGGCACGTGCGGAGGAAGTCTCGAATCAACTCATAATTCGTGGCGAGAACTTCGTAGTTCAGCACGTAAACTAACACGGGCGAGTTCAGAAAGGCACTGTTGGCGCGCCGGTCGTCGGAAAGAATGCTGGGAGTAATCCATGAGTGATCAGCCAATTCGTCTACCCAATTCTTAACGAGAATCTTCTTGGTGACGATGAAGACCGTATCGACGACATCCTGGCTCAACCAAAATAAAATGAGGTCGATGGCTATCTTGGTCTTGCCCAGCCCCTGCTCATGAAAGACTGCTGCGTAGGGGAGGGACATCACAGCCCTTACCGCATCGAGCTGATACGGATACGCCTGGTGCTTTGGGTTGAGTCGCGGCGGCCGCCGCAGCCGGAATCCCACGGATGCTATTCGCCTTCTGCTCGGACAGAAGTATCCCATGTCAGGCCGTCGGGCTCGAACACCCATAAGTCGCACTGGTCGAACACTGCGACTCGCGCGCGCGATGGTCTGACTTCAAGGTAAGTGAAACGCAGCACCGTCTTGGCTCGGTCTGCGCACCATCCGGCGACCGAGAGCACGAACAATCCACCTAGTGAATTGTCCAAGTATCTGATGAATGATGTCACTTGGTCGTACGTGTGGTTCTTGTCCAGGTCTCTTTCAGTCTTTGCCTCCGCGATTGCGTTCTGGGTTTCGCCGCGAACGAACACGTCGGGGCGAAAATCTCCGATCAGTGGAGGCACGGCGGCTCCCGGTTCGGATTGAATGTCGGCCACGAATGATGAGTCTGGGTACACCGCGCGCAGCATTTTTTCGACGCTCCGTACCAGCGTTCGGTGTTGTTCACTCTCGGACATCTTGCAGGAAGCCCTGAAGCTGCTCCGACAAGTCCTCCAGCGCGCGGAGTTGGTCTCCCGCGTCCGGAGCTTCCCGATTCTTCAACGCTCGCACTTCCGAGTAGGGCAGGTCATTTAGGCGTCGCGCCAGGACCTGAGCCAATTGGTGCAGAGATGCCGCCTCCAGGGTGGTCCGGTCAGGCGGAACGGGGCCTGCCTTTTGCTCTAAGCGCTTGACTGCTTTCTCGATGGACCGCGGTCCACCGCCGAGGAGGATTTCCCGCGCTTCGTCGTCCGCGAGCACCTTTGGAAGCTGCCTCACGTCCGCGAGGCGATAGATGTTGCCGTCGCGAATCCACTCTCCGAAATCCGTCAACTCCAGGCCGGCGTCAAAGATGGCGTCCTTAATACCGGGTTTCTGCAGTTCGACGAAGCCGCTGAAGCGGTCGATGTGGAAGGCTGTATCGTCAACCACGTCCCGGTATTACTCGTTCATGTCGTGGTAAGCGTCGATTTGTCGTTCGATGTCTTTCTTGTTGCCACCGCAGAGGGCAACCATTTCGCTGAAGTCCATAAACTCCTGATTGCGTAGGTAGTGAAGGTACCTCGCCTTTTCGTACGCAGGCCACTCGCGCGCGCCGACCATGTGCGCGGCAACGCGAACCTTCTCAATGTCAACCTGTGTGACGTCCTCCAAAACGATAGCCTTTATCTTGCTCCATCGGTCTTCTGGCTGTTCCTTCAGAAACTGCTTGTAGATTGCGAGCCGCGTATTGCCGTCCACGCAGTGGTATCTGTCGCCTCGTGCGGTCACTACAATTGGAGACTGAATCCCCCGGCACGCGCGGATCGAATCACGAAGACCGACAAACGATGAAGCACCACGTTCCCCTTCCGACGCTGAACGCAGAGCGAAGTGAATCCGCTCGGCGTTGAGCTTGTCCCCGTACTTCTCGAGGGCCTTCTTGATCCGAGGATTCTCGGTGTCGTAATCAATAGAATTGACGTTCAGCACTTCATGGCGTTCCGTCATCGGGTTGTTCCCAAATGTTTGTCCGGTTGGGTAAGTTCGTTTCGCCGTGCACCTTCACGCCAGAACCCCCCGCATCGGGTGCCCGTCGACGTCCGTCAGCCGGAAGTCGCGGCCGCCGAAGCGGTAGGTGAGGCCCTCGTAGTCGAGGCCGAGCAGGTGCAGCACGGTGGCGTGCAGGTCGCGCACGGTGTGGGAATTCTCCACCACGCGGTAGCCGTACTCGTCG
>JAAXGO010000301.1 GCA_012267425.1 Rhodothermales bacterium | reverse complement strand
GTTGCGGTCCCGGGTTCAGGCTTCCCGACAGGCGATTGCGCAGCTGGTCCCCGTGGAGGACCGTGTATCCGCTGATGTGATGGCCGACGGGCTGACGGTAGTTCTCGCGCCAGGTCTTCAGCAGCGCGTCCGGCTGGACGAGGACCAGACCGTCGTCCCGAATTTCGACCCATTCCCGGTCGAGCAGCGCTTTGCGGACATTGCTCACGTGCCCAAGGCTGGCGTTGGCTGCCTCGGCCAGATCCGTGACGCGCCATGCGCGGTCCGGGTCGCC
Organism: Rhodothermales bacterium; assembly: GCA_012267425.1. Classification (GTDB taxonomy): domain Bacteria; phylum Bacteroidota; class Rhodothermia; order Rhodothermales; family Bin80; genus Plut-88865. The sequence goes on along the minus strand of JAAXGO010000301.1, from coordinate 2,042 downwards.
CAGGAGAACCCGCAGGATTGCGCCCGCCCTCGGGGTGAACAGTGATCGCTGCGCGCGGGTTTCGGATTTCGGCCTGTCGTGGACGGACCGCTCGATATAGACGGGGCCGAAAGCAAGGTGCGCGTTACCGTAGAGATCGAGGTAGGCGACATCGTGATCGAGGCAGATGGAGCGCGCCTCCGCAGACAGGTAGGGGCTCACCAGCATCGGAATGAACTGCTGGGTGTCGTCCTGGTGTTCGGATCGATGCAAATGCGCGATGCAGCTCTCGAGCTGATAGACCGCGGAACGGACAAAGCGCGGCGCTCCATTTGACTTGAACTCCACGAGGAGCGCATAGCGGCCTCCATCGTGGTCTAGATCGATCCTAGCATCGAGCCGGTGGCCGGACTCGAGATGCTGCTCGTGGCGAACACCAATGATCCGTATGTTCGGGATGTGCTCAAGCAGGGCACGGACCGCGTCCACCGCCGCGCTCTCCACCGGGTTCTCTGTTTCGTGCGGTTTCACCACATGGTGAAAATAGCATGATTGGTGAAATAGATCAAGTGGATTTCGGTCAGACGCCAATTTCAAGAATCTGCTGATATAGAGCCTCCTGGTGAAACTCGCGCCAGCAGGCTGGGCCGAGGGTTGTGGCCAGGCCATCTGCTCACCATGCCCGATCGGTTTGGATGGGCGCAGTTGATCGCCAGTGCCCGACTGAGGGTCGTCTTGCGGACAAGGCGCTTGTGTAGGATCTTGACCCTCAGCTCGTCGAAGAACAGGGTTGGGGCCCATGGTCGGCACCAACACCTTGGGTTGGCTTGCGAGTTCGGCTCGTGGGGTGACGGGCAGATTCGAGCGTGACTCGTTGGGGGCTAGCTTTGTCGAGATGTAAGTGGGCGGGCAGGCTGATCAGAGCGGTATTGAATGGATGACCGAACGAGTGTTGAAGGCTGGCGATCGCGGCTCGGTCTGGCGTAGATGGGAGCCGCACATCCATACGCCGGGGACGGTGTTGGCGGACAACTTCCCCAAGGAAAATGGCTGGAAGCTGTACCTTGATACCGTCGAAGTAGCATCGCCTGTGCTTCAGGCGATCGGGGTCACGGACTATTGCGTCACGAGATCCTACGAGCGCATGTGTGAGGAAAAAGCAAAGGGCCGGCTGAAAGACTGCGACTTGCTCTTTCCCAATGTCGAACTGCGACTCAACACCGGTACCGTAAAAGGAAATTTCGTCAACATTCACCTCCTTGTCAGTCCGGAAGATCCGAATCATGTGGACGAGTTGAACCGATTTCTGGGTCGGCTCTGGTTTTCCGCTTTTGACGACAAGTTCTCATGTACTCCCTCAGAGCTAGTGCGGCTGGGGAGGCGCGCGCAGGGTGACGATATCAGCGAAGAAGCGGCGCTGAAACATGGGGTCACGCAGTTCAAGGTATCGCTTGACAATCTGCTCGACACGTACCGCAGTATCGACTGGGCCCAGGAAAACATCATTATCGTGGCCGCCGGAAATGCGGATGGCACTTCGGGCGTGAGGGATGCGGCCGATACGACACTGCGAGAAGAAATCGAAAAGGCTGCGCACGCCATCTTTGCCTCAAGTTCGAAGCAGAGGGATTTCTGGCTCGGGAACGGGGCGGCCAGCGTGGCCGAGCTTCAGGAGAGATATCACGGCCCGAAGCCGTGCCTTTGGGGCAGCGATGCACATGGTCTGGAGCGAGTCGGCAGGCCTGCGGAAGACCGGTTTTGCTGGATAAAGGGGCGTGCGTCCTTCGATACGCTGCGCCACGCGTGTCGTGTTCCGGAACGTGCCTACGTCGGTTCGGCCCCGCCATCATGGACGGCGGATTCGCAAATCATCGACGAGGTGCGTGTCGCAAATGCGTCGTGGGTCATGACACCCGTCGTGGAGCTGAATGCGGGCTTGACGGCGGTCATTGGTGGGCGGGGATCGGGCAAGACCGCGCTGGTGGACATGATTGCGGCGGGTTGCAGCTCCTACATGGAATCGGAAGAGAATCCGTCCTTTCTTGCGCGAGCGAGGGAACACC
>JAAXGO010000010.1 GCA_012267425.1 Rhodothermales bacterium | reverse complement strand
CACCGACACCCAACATGGCTACCAACACGACGCCAAGCGGAGCGAAACCGGTAAAGATCTCGACCATGTTCGCGAGAAACGCGGCAAGCGCCGTACCCGTCAGCAGGTTGTTGACCTCAATCGCTGCATCCGTCCGCGGATCCAACACCTCGAAGGTAAGCGGTGCCAGAAGTGCCGAAAGAATCCAGACGATAATGAGGGACAGCAAAAACAGCATTGCCGGATCCGGCAACTTGTTGCCGATCACCTCGATACCGTTTAGGAAACGCTCGATGATGGTGAGTTTTTTCTTTGTCGCTTCCATAGTAGAACAAACTGGCAGAATCAGGGTGGCCCCGAATATACCACCGGAGAAGGACTCTCCGGTGGGCTACAATAGAATAAGATACGTCAACTTCGCGACGCCAAGCCGATCACGAAACAGCACGTCCCGGCGCGGATCGAAGAGCATCTCGTGATCGCCAGCAAAGTGATGGGCCGTATTGAAGACGAGAAAGAGATCGCTACCCGGGGTGTGGATCCAGTCGATACGAATATTGGTCTGAAGATCCCTCGTGAAGTTGTCGTACTGAATGAGTGCTTTGGCGAAGAGTTTGCGACTTACGGCCGTGAGGATCGACGCCGTCAGTGTTGTTGCTCCGAACCGTCCATTATCAACCGGAAGGTCGATGATTGAATGATTGACACCTCCTTCAAGTTGGAGATACTGCGACTGGCGGAAGCCCCCCTGGCCCCACATGTCATGCCGCGTACCATGATAGAACTGCCCTGTTGATACACCGAACATTCCGTACAGTCGCCGACTCGAGTCTGTACGCCCCATTACGCCGAATTCGCTGAAAGTATAGTCCCCAGACGGTATTTCCACATTCGGACGTATGAAAAAAGATCTCTCTAAACGCTCGAATTGTCGAGTGAGCGTCAAGGAAACTCCGTCTCGGCGATTGAATGCGACACCGGCACTGGCGTCTGCTTCCATGGACTGCTTTCGTCCATCCTGCCCTTCGACATAGGACAGCTCAGATCTAAAGCTCAGCCGGTTGACGGCAGGCCACCACGCAATGTCCACTACAGGTGTGTACTGCGCCGCGACTGCCCACTCCCGCATGTCGTGCCGCCGAACGAACCCGAGCGCCGGAGAATAATCACGTCCCACACTGGTAAAGGAGGCCTGACCTCCGTAGCGGTCATTCTGGATGCGAAGGCTCACGTGACCTGCCTCGCGATTTTTGTCGTCGTTAGAATCAGATACGGTCGCAAACCAAGCATTGAATTCACTCGCGGTCCAGAATCGGTACTGCGCATCGACGCCGGTGGCGTAATTCTCACGTGTACTACTCTGAAAGCCGGTGAAGATCGCCCCCACCGTGGCGCGCTCAAAAACCTCGGCGCGAATGCGCGCAACGGTATTGTTGATAGACTTTGAGCCGAGGAGATCACCCATCTCATCACCGGTTTCGATATTGAGGAGACCAAGCGAGAAGCGTCCCACCTGGCCGGTCAGGCGTCCGCCTGCCAGTATGCGCCTTGAGAGCCCGATGCGTCGCGAAAAAAAAGTCTGCGTGGAGCGCGCGTTGCCGTGCTCGAAAAGTCCAGAGCGCTCTAAGAAAAACTCGCGCTTTTCGGGGAAAAACAGATTGAAACGCGTCAGATTGAGCTGCACGTTATCCGCTTCCACCTGTGCAAAGTCCGTATTCACTGACAGATCAAGTGTCAGGTTCGAGGTAATCCCGTACTTGAAGTCGACGCCAAGGTCCCTGGTGAAATCCCTCTCGACCACATCAAAAGCCAGATCTGACCGAATTTCCTGGATGCCTGAAATGACGTACGGCTTGATTTCGATGTTTTTGCCGCGACGGATGTTCTTAAGTCCATGCAACCTCCCATACTGTGACACGGCAGCGAGTGCACCGAAGCTGCCAGTATTGCTGCCAGCAGCGAAATCGAGTCCGATGTGCGGCCAGATCACCCGTTCATTCTTGCGATTGATCATCCTCGAAATCATGAGGCCGAAAGTCAGGTCCTCCCCCTTCGGAAAGCGCAGCTGCCGAAACGGGATCGACACCTCCATCGTCCAGCCCAAACTGTCTATGACGGTTTCGCTGCGGAACACCGCGTTCCAGGAGAAGCTGTCGATCGTGAGCCCTTCGTCTGTGATCGTCGCGTCGTCCTGAGTGCCGAGCGCATTGACCTCAAATAGGTACGCATTCCGCCCGTCCACGTAGGTATCAAGCGCGATGTAGGCGTGGTCGTCGCGGTCGTTACGACCCCCACGCTCGAGGTTCTTAGCGCGGATGAGCTCTGGATTCTGATCCCAGAAGCGGAACGCGAAATACAGATTGTCACGGTCGTATGCTATCCGCACTTCGGACGCCTCCGTAGGCTGTGAACCGTCGTCTGGCCAGATCTGCGTGAATTCGTCGACAGGTTCGACGGTATTCCACACGGCGTCATGTAGATACCCGTCGATTCGGGGCGCCTCGTCTACGAATACGGCGGTTACCTCGTCCGCCATAGGCAACTGTGCAACGGCAAGCATGCACGGGAAAAACGCAAATGCATTGAAAAGCGCCAGCGCGGTCCGTACCCTAGCAGAGTGCAAGAAATGAGTTCTCACATGCGCTTCCGGACAGTTTGCCGTACCCAAACATAGCGAACCGCCAATAAATGCGGCACCCTAGATTGACCGGAGACGTAGTCAAAAGGAGCTGTCATACCGGGTCTCGGCGCGGATGCGCGCAACGGGCAAGTAGATAATCCAGAAATGTACAAGCGCTATACCCTCACACACCAAGAGGTACCACGGCCACGGCCCGAGAAAATCCATCAACGAGGCGGTCGGGGGCTTCGCCATGGTATACATGAAGTTTGTGCCCCAGATCAGGTTCAACACGTGGATTCCGAGCGCATAGAGGTTCAGCCACGCCAAGGCCCTGAACATACCCTGCCAACTCGGATACAGCTTCAGCGTGGCGGTGGTGAATACCACGTAGATCACCAGCCCGCTGTGCACAATCCAGTACTTGAGGTAGTTGTGATGCGGAAAACCGTCGAAGACCTCGGGTGTAAGTACTGCTTGTAGTGTGCCCGACAAGACGATGTAGTAAATGACCTCATGCATCCCCCGTTTCGGATTCCACAGCAAAACGGCGACCAGAAGCGCCAAGGAGTTGCAGACGTCCAGGGGCAGATCCTCTCTCCAATCGAAGGTCTCGACACAGAGGCGAATGATCGTCCACACGACCACCGTCAGCGAAATTGTCGCAGCCATGATGCGTGACACACGGATTCGCCCTGACGCCGTCAACCGTCGATTCGCCCAGATCGGCAGCCCGATGCTGAGCGCAATCGTAAGCAGCACGATTACCAGGTGGTGCAAGCCGAAGGGCTCGAATCCATTCATTTCATCGTATCAGCTGCGTTACGCCACGTAAGTGTACGTACTTTGCGGCATTTTCCAAACAGGCAAGCGCCCAATTCGACCTGTGCGCCAACGAGCATTTCTTGAAAGCGCCGGTCGAGAATGCAATCTGATTACTCTCCGGACGTGCTTCGACCCTTCCCATCCGTTAAACCTGATTCATGTCTTCTTCCGTCGAGACGATCCGAGAGAAATTCCCTGCGCTTTCGCGGACCTATCTGGGTCATCGCGTGGCGTACTTCGACGGTCCCGGAGGAACGCAGGTGCCGCACACGGTGGTGCAGGCAATGTCAGACTACCTGCTACATCACAATGCAAACCTCGGCTGGGGCTATCCGACAAGCAAGGAGTCAGACGAAGCACTTGCTTCCGCTCGGGGAGTCATCGCAACGTTTCTCAATGCAGAGCCCGACACCGTCGTCTTTGGCAACAACATGACCACGTTAACCTTCCACGCGGCACGTGCACTGGGGCGAGAATGGGCCAAAGGCGACGAGATCATCGTCACCGAGCTCGATCACCACGCGAATGTAGACCCTTGGCGGGACGTGGCGAAAGAGCGTGGCCTCACCATACGAACCGTGCGCATGGACCCCGTATCAGGCGGTCTTCGCATAGATCATCTGGAAAACCTGGTCGGACGCCGTACGAAGCTGATCGCCGTTGGCGCGGCCTCGAATGCCCTGGGCACGGTGACTGATATCGGTCGTGTATGCTGCATTGCGCGCTCAGCCGGGGCCGTGTCGTTCATCGACGCAGTCCACTCTGCGCCGCATATCTTGCCCAACGTCAGTGAGGTCGGCTGCGATTTTCTCGCGTGTTCGTCCTACAAATTCTACGGACCGCACGCCGGCATTCTCTTCGGCCGAAAAGAGCTCCTTGCCCGCCTCAATGTCCCGAGACTGGAGCCGGCTCCAAGCACGGGTCCTGCACGCATGGAAACCGGAACGCAGAACCACGAAGGCATTGTCGGTGCACGCGCTGCGGTGGAGTTTTTAGGATCCCTGTCTGACGGACCACATCTGCGTGAAAAACTCCACCGCACGTATACGTTCCTTCACGAGCGTGCAGCATCGCTGACCGCACTGCTTTGGGACGGCCTCGCCGAAAATGACAAAATAACGCTCTACGGCCCGTCGCCTGGCAGCGCCCGCACGCCCACCGTGTCGTTTACGGTACGCGGTCTTCCGGCAGGCGAGGTGAGCCGGCGCCTTGCTCGCCGCGGGCTCTTCCTGTCGTTCGGAGATTTTTACGCGATGACGGTCGTTCACCGATTGGGAATCGAAGGGCTCGTGCGCGCCGGCATGGCCTGCTACTCAACCGTCAGCGAGGTGCACCGACTGGTACGGGGAGTAGAAGAGATCGCAAGCGGCGCGTGAGCTGCGGTTACGACAAGACCAAAACCACAAGAATGTCGTACAGCGCGTGTGTCCAAGCTGCGATTCCGAATCCGCGAAAGAGATACAACGCGTTGAGCGCGATGCCGAATAACGCACGGAAGAAGAATGAGCTCACCTCGAATTCGTCTCCCATCGCGCCCGTGTAATGCACGGCGCTGAAGACGAGTGCACCGATGACTGCCGCCAGGATGTACACATAAGCCCGCTTTCCCGATAGGAGACGCTTGAATATCATGAAGAGCCCTCCTACCAGGATCACGCGAAAAAGCAGCTCTTCGTACACGCCTGCGCCTACTGAAAGCGTCAGCTGCATGAGCTGGCTCTGTTCCTCCATCTGTGCCGCGGCCGGTGCAGCGCCGAAGATCAGTGTCGTAATCCGGGAAATTAACAGGGCGACCGCCGCGGCATACACCGCGCTCTCGCAGATCATGAAAGTGAAATACTTCGGTCGGAGCGGAATCTTCTTGCGGCGCTCGACGGCGATGACGATGATACCAACCACCAAGACAGCCACCGCCAAAATGTGTGAACCCGCTAGCCCAGTCAGCGCAAACAGGCTTTTCATCCACACTTCGGCGCTGATCCGTATCTGGTGTACCGCATCGCGGTTCGCTGCAACTATCAGCACCTCGTAGACGACAAGCAGAGGCAACGCAGTCAGAAACCCATAGGTCGCCGTTCGTGACACGCTGAAATACCCTCGCAGGCTGTGTTCCTCGCCTGCCGGTCGGATCGTCATGTCATCCATTTCAGTCCTCCAATTCCATGAGTGCCGCCCGGAGCTCCGACAAGTCCTTTACGGCATGGGCCGCTTGCGCCGCGGCAATGCCGCGGCGATACACCGACACAGCATCGCTTATACGCCCTGCACGTTCGTGAAGCTTGCCAAGGTGGTAGTACGTACCGGTATAGCCTGGTGCGTCAGTTACGAGACCCTCGTATAACGTCCGTGCCTTACCGACTTCGTTGCGCTTCGCATATTCGCTTGCAAGTGCGAATCTGGTAAAAGCGTCCGATGGGTCTTCCTCGTGGAATTGAAGAAGGAGTCGCAGGCGATCGGTGTGCATTGCATCGCCTCCAGTTACCAACCTCCCCCCGCGCCTCCGCCGCCAAAGCCGCCACCCCCGAAACCTCCGCCGAAGCCTCCACCGAAGCCGCCTGATCCAAAACCGCCCAATCCGTGGCCTCCGAATGGTGTCCCTCCCGTTCCCCAGAGCAGGAAGGGAAGACCGTGGTGGATATGGTGGTGACCACCGCCGCGATCGCCTCGATTGCCGCGGCGATTGCGTATAACCGCTGCAACGATCGAGATAAGCACCACAAGGAAAAAGACCATCCCGACGATGTCCTTGGCCTCGCCACCGCGCTGTCTTTCCTGCTCCGCGACGAATTCACCTGAAGCCGCAAGCAACAACGCGTCAACGGCCTGGGCCAAGCCCGCATAGAAAAGCCCTTCGCGAAAATTGGGCGTAATCACATTTCGGATAATCCGGCTCGCAACTGCGTCCGGAATGACGCCTTCGAGTCCGAACCCCGTGGCGATGAACACTTTCCGATCACCCGTTGAGACCAGAATCACGATCCCGTTGTCTACGCCTCCCTGCCCAACCCCCCAAGCCTGTCCCAGCTCCGTAGCATAGCTGGCAATGTCCGCTCCCCCAAGGTCTTCGAGGGTTACAATCACGATCTGCGTGGACGTGCTATCGGCATACAAGCGGAGCGCCAAGGATAGACGTTCCTCTTCGGAATCGCTCAAAATGTCCGCCTGGTCGGTTACGATCGCTCCCCTCGATGGCAGCACCTGGCATGCCTGCGTAACGTGTGCAGTCAGAACGCCAAGAACGAGTGCCGCCGCATGAAGCCGAAATAGGTGCATCAGGAGCTGAAATCAACCGTCGGAGCGTCTTCCGCGCCCTTTTGCGCCTCGAACGACAGGCGACGGGAATGCCCAAAAATACTGGCGAACAGCACCGCCGGAAAACTGCGTTGACGAGTATTGTACGACCGCACTGCATCGTTGTACCGCGTGCGGGCTACGTTAATCCGATTCTCCGTGCCTTCGAGCTGTGCCTGAAGATCACGGAACGCCTCGGTCGCTCGCAGCTCCGGATAGTTCTCACTCACGACCAAGAGACGCCCCAATGCACTCCCGAGCCCCGCCTGGGCTTCCTGGAATATGCGGAACTGGCCCGGATCGGCGAGCTGATCCGGCGACAGGTGAATCGAAGTCGCGCGCGCCCGGGCGGACGTCACCGTCTCAAAGGTCTCGGTCTCAAAGGCCGCCGCCCCTTTTACAGTGTTAACAAGATTGGGTATCAGGTCAGCCCGCCGCTGATACGAGGTTTCGACGTTGCCCCACGCCGCATTGACCGCCTCTTCCTCGGCGATGAGCATATTGTATGTCCCACAGCTCGCACAGCCTCCCACAACAAGTAGAAGCACAATTGCTCCCACACCGATCAAGTCTCGTTTGCTCATTCGTCAGAAATGCTTTGTTGAAAATACCTCGTCGGACATACGTAAGCTATACGTCCGTGTTTCTCTCCCTCTCGTCGAGATATTCCTGGAGGATGATGCCCGCCGCCACCGCGTCCACGTTTCTCTTTCGCTTAGGCAGGTCGCGGAGCCGGTCTTTCGCCTCCTCCGACGTCCAGCGCTCATCCCATGGCACAATCCCCGCTCCTGGCAGCGCGTTGCGCAGCCGGTTGGCGTATTCGTGAACGCGCCGTGTCGCTGCGGATTCTTCTCCCGATTCGGTAAGCGGCCAACCGACCACTACGACTTCCAGTCCCGGATCGACATGCCATTTACGGAGCCGCTGCACGGCGGCGTCCTGACTGTACGTCCCCTCGGGCTGTGCGAAGATGCGCAGAGGATCGGCAATGGCCAGACCAACTCGCTTGGTGCCGAAGTCAACGGCAGCAATACGCATCACGGTCAGAGAAGCCGCAGTGACCCGTCTTCTGCCACGTGCCCACCGCGCACGAGACCATCTTCGCGAGGAAGCTGTTCGTCGGCACTGCCATCCGGAATGTCGTATCTGAGTTCGCGCAACGGAGTCTGAAGAATTTTTCTGACCCGCTTGCTCGGCTTGAAGTGCGTCTTCCTCCTGCTAGGGATGAAAACGACCTCATTGGTTCTCGGATTGCGTGCCTGAGGCTTTGCACGCGTCTTCTTTACTTCGAAGACTCCAAAATCGCGTAACTCAACCCGCAATTCGGGATCCGCTTCGACGAGGAAATCGCCTAGTGCAGTTACGACGGCCTTGACCCACGGCTCACTTTTGTACAGCGGCTGGCCCATGAGCTTGGCCACACGCCGCGCAAGGTCCTTCCTCGTAAGTGTCGGTAGAGTAGTTTCTGGCATGTACAGGCTGGATTGAAGGTGACCGGCGACGTCAGATCGCCCAATATACCCCTTAAAGTACGAATTAACATCCACCGAATTCTACACTTAGGAGTGTATTCCTACTCCTCGAAGCGATAGACTCCGTGCACGCCTTTAACGTTCTTCAAACGCCGAATGAGTCGCTGGAGATGAGCTAGATCGCTGACAAATAGCACGATCGTTCCCTCGAAGATACCGTCCTCTGTATCGACCGTAATTGACTGGATATTGGTTTTAAGGTTGCGTGAAATAACCGTCGTGAGGTCGTTCACGATACCCACGCGGTCTTCGCCGCGCACCCTGAGGCCGACGATGAACTGGACATCTTTCTGCCGGCTCCAGTCGCACGCGTGAATCCGGTCCGGATGATTGACCAGAAGATTGGACGCGTTTCTGCATCCGGTGCGATGGATGTTGATCGTGCCAGCTCGGCTCGCATATCCGAACACAGCATCTCCCGGAATGGGGTTGCAACATGACGCGTACGCCACAGCCACGCCCGCCAACCGTTCGCCGTTGATGAGGAGGGCCTGCTGCCCCGATTCCCGGGCAGATTCCCGAAAATCCCGTATCGGGCGGTCGGGTGTTTCCGGCTCTTCTTCGTTTTTCGTACTTCCCGTCCGGACCAGGTTGACGAGATCGCTGACGTCCAGGAGTCCCGACGCGATCTCGTAAAACATCTGCCCGACGTTCGTATAACGGAGCTTCGACGCGTAGCGCAACAGCTCGCTCTCTGTGACTTCCAACTTCGCACGGCGCGCCTTTTTTTCCCACAGGCCACGCCCTTTACTGACCGCCTCCCGGCGCTTAACATTGATCCAGTGGCGTATGCGGCTCCGCGCTTTGTGCGTGACGACGAACTTGATCCAGTCGGGGTTCGGTGTCTTTTTCTTCGATGTGATAATCTCGACCTGATCGCCGCTTTTCAAGACGTGTGACAAAGGGACCATCTTGCCGTTAACCTTTGCTCCGATGCACTGGTATCCGATGTCAGTGTGGATCTGGAAGGCAAAATCTATGGGAGTTGCTCCGCTGGGCAACGTGCGGAGGTCCCCCTTTGGCGTAAATACATAGATTTCCTCGGTGTACAGGTTCAAATTGAATTCTTGGACGAATTCCGTCGCCTGTTCCGGATCCGGATTTTCCATCAGATCGCGGACCCATTGTAGGAGCTGATCCATGCGTGCATCCGAGCCGCCGATGCCTTCCTTGTACTTCCAGTGAGCCGCCACCCCGCGCTCGGCAACCTCGTGCATTTCCTGCGTCCGGATCTGCACTTCAATACGCCGTCCCAAAGGCCCCAGAACCGTCGTATGAAGGCTGCGATAACCGTTCGACTTAGGCACTGAAATGAAATCCCTAAATCGTTCCGGCAGCGGCTTGTACAAATCTGTTATTATCGAATACACGCGCCAACACTCCTCCTTGCCGAGCCGCCCGGCTGACTTGAGCACGACGCGGATGGCAAACACGTCGTAAATCTCTTTGAGCGGCTTGTTTTGTGTTTTCATCTTGCGGAAGATCGAGTACACATTCTTCGACCTGCCGTAGATATGGAACTCAAAGCCGCTCTCCACCAGACGTGCATTCAACGGCCCGATGAACTGCCGTATGTATGATTCGCGTTCCTGCCGGCTCGCCTTCAGGCCACGGACGATTTCGTCGTAACTAGCCCTGTCCAAAATGCGCAGCGACAGATCCTCCAATTCGTTCTTAATTGCCTGCAACCCGAAACGGTGCGCCAGTGGCGCGTAGAGCATCTGTGTCTCGGTGGCCGCTTTAAGCTGCTTCGCCCGTGGCAGAGACTCGATCGTCTGCATGTTATGCAGCCGGTCGGCAAACTTGACGAGAATCACACGAATGTCCTGGGCCATCGACAACATAAGCTTGCGAACATTCTCTGCCTGGCCCAGCTCGCGGGACGAAAATACGCCGCCAATCTTGGTGAGGCCGTCGATGAGCATGCCCATAGTGCTGCCGAACTCTTCTCTGATGAACTCGAGCGAGAAGGCGGTATCCTCGACAACGTCGTGGAGCAGCGCAGCTCCGACGCTTATATCGTCGAGCCTGATGTGCTGAGCCACGATTCGGGCGACAGCAATCGGATGCGTGACGTACGGCTCACCCGATACCCGGCGGTCGTTGCGGTGTGCCCAGTACGCCAGACGAAATGCCCGACGCACCATGTCCTCATCTACCTTCGGCAGATTCACGCGGCACTCATCGAGAAGCTCCTCCAACATTGCATCGAATGGAGGCACGATCGTGACGCCGGGCCCTTGCAGTATAGCGGAGGCTTTCAACATCTTGCTGACGGAGAGCACGACTGACTAGGTACAGGAAACAGACGTGCCACGTTTCCTACCGTTCGGATTTGGCCCAACATAAAGAAATCCCTGCGGGCTTAATGTGTGCCGGGATTCTCTACGTCAATCGTGCCGTCAGTCGGCCATCTGCTCGTCGTCGGACTCCGCTGCCGCCTCTTCGGACGGCACGTGCTCCGCGACAGACTCCAAGGGCGTCTCTTCGGTGGCGGCTTCCTGTTCTCTAACAAGTGCAGCCTCTGCGGCGCCTCGCCGGGCGCGCCTGCGTCCGGCGCGACGCGTGCGGCGACGACGACGTGATATCGTTTGCGTCGCCGTTTCATTGTAGTCAACAAGCTCGATGACGGCCATCTCCGCGCCGTCTCCGCTCCGCTGGCCGATTTTTACGATACGCGTATATCCGCCGGGGCGATCCCCCACCCGCTCTGCGATCTCCACAAACAGCTCAGTAACTGCCACCTTATCGCTGAGACGACTGAAAACCACACGCCGATTGTGCATCGTATCCTCTTTCGAGCGCGTAATCAGCGGTTCGACAAACGTCCGCGTCGCCCGTGCCTTCGTAAGCGTCGTGCGGATGCTCTTGTTCTTGATAAGGGCGTTTGACAGAGCCACGAGTGTCGCCTTGCGATGTGCGCGCGTCCTCCCGAGCTTGAACCCCTTCTTGCCGTGTCGCATGAGTAAATGCGTGGTTTAGGTCAGCTCCTCGCCCAAATACTCGGCCACGTCCATGCCGAACGTCAGACCTCGTTCTTCCAATACGGCGGAGAGCTCCTGAAGCGACTTGCGACCAAAGTTGCGGAACTTCAGCATGTCCGACTCTCCGCGCCGAACCAGATCACCGATCGTCCTGATGTTGGCAGCTTTGAGGCAGTTGTGCGCACGGACCGAGAGTTCGAGATCGTCCACCGACTGCGCGAGCATTTCGAGGGTCCTCTGCCTCTCCAAGTCGATCTCGGGCTCCGGCACCTCAACGACGGGGACTATGTCCATGCTGATAAAGAGATTCACGTGGTCACGCAAAATCGTAGCCGCCTGGGCCATGGCATCGTCCGGTAAGACCGAACCGTCGGTGTGCACCTCGATCTCGAGGCGCTCGTAGTCAATGCGCTGTCCAACACGCGTCGGCTTGACGGTGTAGCGAACACTCTTGATGGGCGTGTAGATCGCATCGACCGCGATGATGCCGATCGGATCGTCTTCCCGCTTGTTTTCGTGGGCCGGTACGTATCCGCGTCCGGATTCTACGCGCAATTCGACGGCGAACGACGCGCCTTCAGCCAGCGTCGCAATATGATGATCAGGGTTGAGGACATCATATTCACTCGTGGCGTCGCCCAGATCCCTGGCCATCCACGCACCCGGACCCTCTACAACAAGGTGAATCGTCCCGCCGGCATACTCTTTCGCACGGAACCGGACGCCCTTAAGATTCAGAATGATATCGGATACGTCTTCCGTCACTCCAGGCACCGTAGAAAACTCGTGCTGTACGCCGTCAATGCGAAGACCGGTCACAACAACGCCCTTAAGGGATGACAGCAACACGCGCCGGAGGGCGTTGCCGATCGTGACGCCAAATCCGCGTTCCAGCGGCTGGATTACGAAGCGTCCGTACGACTGCGCGGTTTCTTCCACGATGACGCCGTCCGGCATCTGAATTCCATGGTTTACCATATCGGCATGGTAGGTGTTGGTGAGACTGGCGTAAACCTTCGGCTTATTTTGAATACAGCTCCACGATGAACTGCTCCTTAATGGTCTCCGGTATGTCTTCACGACCGGGATAGTCAAGGAATTTTCCCGTCAAACGCTTGCGGTCAACCTCAAGCCAAGGGAACGAGCGGCGGTGACGCTTTACGTTCTCCCGAAAGACCGTGACCCCTCTACTCTTCGGACGCACCGCCACCACGTCACCCGGTCGCAGCTGGTACGACGGGATGGAGACCAGGCGGCCGTTGACGAGAATGTGACCGTGATTGACAAACTGCCGTGCCTGGCGGCGCGTGGCCCCGATGCCGAAGCGATACACTACGTTATCGAGCCGTGCTTCGAGGAAACGGAGAAGGTTCTCGCCGGTGACTCCCTTCTTGCGCGCGGCTTTCTCGAATAGATTGCGGAATTGCCGCTCGAGGATGCCGTAGATGTGCTTGGCTTTCTGCTTCTCCTTCAACTGCGTCGCATATTCGCTCTCACGCCGGCGCCGGCTGCGTCCGTGCTGGCCAGGCGGATTCGGCTTGCGCTCCAGCGCTTTGCTGGGACCGAACAGCGGCTCCTTGAATCGACGCGCAATCTTCTGCTTCGGGCCACGGTAACGGGCCATGTGGTTCGTCCTCCGTCAGTGGGTCATTGGCACGGTCAAACGCGGCGGCGCTTCGGTGGGCGACACCCGTTATGGGGAATCGGCGTAACATCGCGGATGGTGGCAATATCGAGACCGGCCATTGAAAGCGCCCGAATAGCCGATTCTCGCCCGGAGCCAGGACCCTTCACAAACACGTCAACTCTGCGCAACCCAAGGTCGTGGGCCTCCTTCGCGGCCGTCGACGACGCAACCTGCGCGGCATACGGCGTACTCTTGCGGCTGCCCTTGAAGCCTTCTTTTCCCGATGAGGACCACGAGATGCAGTTGCCGTACTGATCGGTAAGCGTTACGATGACGTTGTTGAACGTGGCACGGATAAACGCCATCCCGTTGGATTCAACAACGACGTTCTTTCTGCGTGACCTGCCGCTGCGCCCCTTTCTCAGTGATCTCTTTGCCATAGTCCCCGTGTAGCTGTATCGACTATTTTCGCGGTGCCTTCTTCTTGCCTGCCACCGTTTTCTTGCGTCCTTTGCGCGTTCGCGCATTCGTCTGCGTACGCTGCCCTCGAACAGGAAGCCCACGGCGGTGCCGCAGCCCACGGTAACAGCCAATGTCCATGAGCCGTTTGATATTCATCTGCACGTCAGCACGGAGCTGTCCCTCGACAATGTAGTGGTCCTCGACAAGCCGCCGCACCTTTTTTGTCTGATCTTCGGTCCAGTCGACCGGACGCATGTCCGGATCCAATCCGACACGATCGAGGATTTCGCGTGCACGCGGACGACCTACGCCGTAAATGGCGGTTAGCGCCACTTCGCCGCGCTTGGTGGGCGGAACGTCTACTCCTGCGATTCGGGGCATAGGACTATCCCTGGCGCTGTTTGTGTCTCGGGTTCTTCTTGTTAATCACGTAGAGGCGGCCCTTGCGCCGGACAATCTTGTCATCCGAGCTCCGTTTCTTGACACTTGCACGTACTTTCATGGCTCCGTCGTCTTGCGTTTGTCGTTTGGGCAAAAGCAAAGATTAGACGTAACGCATGCCCTAGTGGGAGGTTCCAATACTACTTGTACCTATACACGATGCGACCTTTGGTCAGATCGAACGGAGACAGCTCGACCTTGACGCGATCACCAGGCAAGATTTTGATGTAGTACATCCGCATCTTCCCTGACAAGAGTCCGAGAATGGAGTGGCCGTTTTCAAGACGCACTCTAAACTGTGCGTTCGGCAGGGCCTCGATGACCTCGCCGTCCTGCTCGATCGGTTTCTGTTTAGCCATACGTGTCGTAAGTGGTGGTATGTGGCACGTTCATTACGTCTTCGATGAACTCGAAGGTGGTTAGTATCTCGGGTGTGTCGCCGCGAACGGCTATCATGTGTTCGTAGTGGGCCGACGGCGACCCGTCTGCAGTCCTCACCGTCCATCCGTCGGAGGAGGTCGTAACGTTATACGTTCCCAGGTTGATCATCGGTTCGATGCAGAGCGTAACGCCGCTCTTTAGCTTGCGCCCTGTATCCGGCCTCCCCACATTCGGCACCTCTGGATCTTCGTGCAGCCTGCGACCGATACCATGCCCGACCAAGTCGCGCACGACTCCGAAGCCGTCGGCTTCACACCGTGATTGGACGGCGTACGATACGTCGCCGATACGCCTGCCATGCACGGCCTGTGCGATGCCGTCGTAAAGCGCTTCCCGCGTAACCTGGCACAGCCGGGCCTTCTCGGGAGAAATCGATCCGACGGCAAAAGTGTATGCGCTGTCGCCGAAGTACCCGTCAAGTCGTACACCGCAGTCGACGGCGACGAGATCCCCTTCGCGGAGCCGGTACTGCCCGGGAATTCCGTGTACTACGACATCGTTAACCGATACGCACAGTGCCGCCGGAAACGGATCAAGCCCGCCCATTCTGTAGCCCTTGAAAGCCGGCTCGGCATCGTGTTTACGAAAATAACGCTCCGCCACCGCGTTCAGATGAGCAGTTGTCACATCCGGCTCCACTTCGCGCGCGACCTCTGCGAGCACACGAGAGACGAATTCGGCACATTTGCGCAGACGGTCGATTTCACGATGGCTTTTTAGGTGAATCATGACGGTCCTATCAGCGGCCTCGCCCACGCATACGGCCGCTCTTCATGAAGCCGTCGTAGTGCCGCATGAGCAGATGGCTTTCCACCTGTTTGAGCGTATCGAGCGTCACACCCACCATGATGAGCAGGCTCGTGCCGCCGAAAAATTGCGCGAACTGCTGAGTCTCCGTAATCCCAAGCTGCACGGCGAACGCCGGCAGAATAGCCGCAAACCCGATGAACAGCGATCCGGGGAGCGTAACACGCGTGAGAATGGCGTCAATAAACTCACTTGTCTGCTTCCCGGGACGGATACCCGGAATGAACCCTCCCTGACGCTTCATCGTGTCCGCCATCTCCTTCGGGTTCACTGCTATGGCCGTATAGAAGTACGTGAAGAAGACGCAGACGAAAAAGAAGATGATCGAATAGCCCCAGCTTGTGAAGTCCAGGAACAGCGCACCAAAACTCTGCATGAAGGTGCTGTCGGGGAAGAACTGCGCGATCGTCCCGGGCACAAACATGATCGACTGCGCGAAAATGATCGGCATGACGCCCGCAGCATTTACGCGGACCGGTAGATATTGCGTCGTTCCGCCATAGACCTTCCGTCCCACGACGCGCTTGGCATACTGCACAGGAATGCGGCGCGTACCTTGCGTCATAAGAACGACGAATGCCGTCACCAGGACGAGGACGCCGATTTCAAAGAGGAACAGGAAGGGGTTCGGGACCTGACGGAATTCGTTGGCGAACGCCTGCGGCAGAAAGGCGATGATCCCTATCGTGATGATGAGCGAAATCCCGTTGCCAATCCCGCTTTCTGTTATTCGCTCACCGAGCCACATGACGAACATGGTCCCGGCGGTGAGCACGATGACCGTGGTCACCATGAAAAAGGTCGGATCGATCACGATTGCCGTTCGAACGGTACCCAACAAAAAAATGGTGTACCCAATTGACTGCAACGCCGTGATACCCGCTGTTCCATAGCGGGTAAGCTGCGTGATCTTGCGTCGCCCCTCTTCGCCCTCTCGCTGCAGTTTTTGGAAATATGGTACGGCGGCTCCTAAAAGCTGAATAATGATCGAGGCCGTGATGTACGGCATTATGCCGAGCGCAAACACACCCGCCTGCAAAAAAGCGCCTCCGACAAATAGGTTGAAAAACCCGAAGAGGTTGTTCGGGTCTCCCTGTGAAAATGCTTCCTTGAGCCCTACGGCATCCACTCCCGGCAGCGTCACGTAGGCACCCACGCGGTAGATCACAAAAATGCCTAGCGTGTAGAGAATCCGCTTCCGCAGCTCCTCGATCTTCCAGATGTTGCGCAGACTCTCGGTAAAACCAGCCATATCAGATGCGTAACATTCAGAGAGGTCAGCAGCCCACGACGAGGGCCTTCCCGCCGGCAGCCTCTATTTTTGCGCGCGCGGATTTGCTGAAGGCATGCACCTCCACGGTCAAGGGCACGCCGATGTCACCGGAGCCGAGGATCTTGATCCGATCCTTTGTGCGAGCCTGTCCCAGGCTGCAAAGAATCTCGGCTGTGACCGGCTCGGCGGGATCGATTTGCCCCGCTTTCTCCAGGTCCGAGAGTCGTTCAAGATTGATCGTCCGATATTCTCTGCGAAACGGATTCTTGAATCCGTACTTCGGCACTCTGCGCTGCAGCGGCATCTGTCCGCCTTCGAACCAAGCCGGCATTTTGTTGTTGCCCGTGCGACTTTTCTGACCTTTGTTGCCGCGGGTACTGCTGTGCCCGCCACGTCCGGAGCCGACGCCGCGTCCGATGCGCCTTCTCTTGCGCGTGGAGCCTGGTGCGGGCTTGAGATTACTCAGATTCATGACGTTTTCCGTGTTAACTGCAACTCTTCCACGTGGACGAGGTGGCCCACACGGCGGAGCATGCCCCGAATCGCCGGCGAGTCCGCCTTCTCGACCGTATGGCCGATACGGCGCATGCCAAGTGCCTTGATCGTGCGGCGCTGCCTCAGCGAGGAATGAATGAGGCTGCGTGTCTGCGTTATTCTCAGCATCATCGCGTTACGTGGCTCGTCTATCCCTCGAAAACCCGCTTAAGCGGGATACCGCGACGCCGTGCCACTTCCATCGGGTCTTCCAGGCGCTCCAATGCGTTCAGGGTCGCTCCCACCTGATTGTGCGGGTTACTCGTTCCGAGCGACTTGGACAGTATGTTCTTAATGCCAGCACATTCGAGCACCGCGCGGACCCCACCGCCAGCGATGACACCTGTACCGGGAGACGCTGGCTGCAGCAGGACTCGCCCCGCATCCTGTTTACCGATCACACGGTGCGGAATCGTACCCCCTTTTGTGACCGGCACACGCAGAAGCCTTTTCTTGGCGTTCTCGGTCCCTTTCTGAATGGCGTCGGCTACCTCGTTCGCTTTGCCGAGTCCAGCACCCACGAGGCCCATTCCGTCACCGACGACGACTACGGCGTTGAACGAAAACCGCCGGCCGCCCTTGACAACCTTCGCCACACGGTTAACCGTCACCAGGCGGTCAATCCAGTCTTTTTGGTCGGTAGCGTCCCTTCGGCTTCTTTGTCTTGCCCGTGCCATGTGCGTTTTGGTTGTCGGAATCAGAAGTGGAGACCGCCGCTGCGCGCTCCGTCGGCCAGCGACTTTATACGCCCGTGATAAGAGTAGCCATTGCGGTCGAAGACTGCGACTTCGATGCCGGCGTCGGCAGCCCGCTCGGCCAACAGCGTACCGACCTGCCGTCCGACCTCCGTCGGGCTTTCGGCGGCAATGCCCTGTTCGAGACTAGAGGCTGCAGCCACCGTGTGGCCCACTACGTCGTCAATGAGCTGGGCATGGATATTCTTGTTTGAGCGGAACACCGTCAGGCGCGGACGCTCGGCGGTACCGCTCACCTTCCGGCGCACGCTGCGCTTAATGCGCGCACGGCGCAGGGCTCTCTTGGTTTTGGGTTTCCTATCAGCCATGAGTCTGCAATTTGAGGCCAGTTACTATCGCGCCGCCGTTTTGCCGGCCTTGCGCCGGACGTATTCACCGACGTAGCGCACGCCCTTGCCCTTGTACGGCTCGGGTGGGCGCAGCGACCGTATTTTGGCCGCTACCTGACCCACCATCTGTTTGTCGATGCCTTCGATGGTGATCTTGGGATTCTGTCCGCGTCGGCCGGGATCGGCATTGACCGTGATGCCCTCGGGGGGTAGAAAGAAGATCGGGTGTGAGTACCCCAGGGCAAGCTCCAGAATCCCGTTCTTCACTTCCGCCTTCGATCCGACGCCGACAACCTCCAGCTCTTTCCGATAACCGGTCGACACGCCAATGATCATGTTATTGATAAGCGACCGGTACAGCCCGTGCAGTGCACGGTGACGCTTCTGATCCGTGGGCCGAGTGACGCGAACCTCGTCGGCACCAACTTCCACAGCAATATCCGGGTCTACCTGCTGACGCAGGGCACCCTTTGGACCGGTAACCACGACCGTGTTGTCGTGCTCTAGCGTGACGGTGACACCACCGCCGATACCAATCGGCAAAGTTCCTACGCGTGACATAATCACTACCTACCTTCGGACCTGATGAGACGGATGTCCTAGAAGACGTATGCCAAAACCTCTCCGCCAACGTTGATGCGACGTGCTTCCTTGTCCGTCATGACGCCACGCGACGTTGACACAATCGCGGTGCCAAGCCCATTGCGCACGCGCGGCAATGCGCCTGCCCGGACGTAGCGGCGCAGACCCGGCTTCGAGACGCGCGTGAGTTCCCGGATGGCCGGGTTCCCCTTGCGGTCGTACTTCAAGTAAATCCTGAGTAGTCCCTGTTTGCCATCATCAACGTTGATGAAATTGCGGATGTATCCCTTATCTACGAGGATTTCGGTGATGGCCCGCTTGAGTTTGGACGCCGGCACGTCGGTGTACCGGAGTGACGCCATCTGCGCATTGCGGATGCGCGTCAGGAGGTCAGCCACGGGGTCCGTCAGTCCACTCATGTCGTTCGCCTTAGTGTTTTCTCTAGAAAAAGCTGTTACCAGCTCGACTTGCGAATGCCTGGAATCTTGCCCTCCCGAGCCATGTCCCGGAATACGATTCTCGAAATGCCGAACACACCGATATATCCCCGAGACCGGCCGGTCAACTTACACCGGTTGCGCAAACGTGCCGGGCTCGAATTGCGAGGGAGCTTCTGAAGGCCTTCAAAATCGCCGGCCTCCTTGAGCCGTCTGCGCTTGTCTGCATACTTGGCGACAAGCCGTTCACGCTTCTTCTGTCGGGCTATCCAGCTTTTTTTTGCCATTTTTGTCGTCGTGTTGGAGTCAGGCCGCCTCACGCCGTACGAACGGCATGCCGAGGCTCACCAAAAGCGCATGGGCCTCTTCGTCGGTATCTGCAGTGGTAACGATCGTGATGTCCAAACCGCTGATTTTCTCGATCCTGTCGACGTTGACCTCGGGAAAGATGATCTGCTCCCGCACGCCGAGCGAATAATTGCCACGTCCGTCGAAACTCCCATCCGGTACACCCCGAAAGTCGCGAACGCGCGGCAAGGCAAGCGTGATCAGACGATCCAGGAACTCCCACATCCGATCTCTGCGAAGCGTCACGACCGCGCCCACGGCCATCCCTTCACGCAACTTGAAGTTTGACACGCTCCTGCGCGCCAGCCGCACGGCAGGCTGCTGTCCAGTTATCAGGCGGAGCTCCTCGACGGCGCTCTGAAGCAGCTTCTGGTTCTGCGTCGCTTGGCCGACACCCTTGTTGACCACGATTTTGACAAGTCGTGGCACCTGCAGGTCGTTGTCGTAGCCGAACCGGCTTTTGAGTGCAGCCACGACATCCGTCCGGTAGCGAGCCTTGAGGCGAGGTGTGTACTGTTTCTTCATTTGCCTACCTGTCAAGCTCCTCACCCGTCGTTTTTGCATAGCGTATCCAGCGCCCGCCTCCGGTATCGGGGTCGCTGATCCACTTGCGCCCGATGCGCGTGGCGTCACCGTTGGAGTCAATCGGCTGAACGTTTGATATATGGATCGGCATTTCGCGCTGCACGCGTCCGCCCTGAGTGTGAACCTGATTAGGCTTCGTGTGACGAATCCGTAGGTTGACCCCCTCCACAATCACCCTATCAGTGTTAGCGAAGACCTTGAGCACTTTGCCGACGTATCCCGCCTCCCGGTCATGGGAACCCTCGGCCGCGGTGACGGTCTTGTTGAGCATGACCGAGTCACCCTTCTTGACGTGCAGTTTCCTGCGCCTTGTTTGAGGTACACGCGGCATTGTGCTGATCTCGATTAAATAACTTCAGGGGCAAGTGACACGATGCGCATGTACCGCCTTTCCCGCAGCTCCCGCGCCACCGGTCCGAAAATTCGCGTTCCTCGCGGCTCGCCCTGTGCGTTGAGCAGCACTGCGGCGTTTTCGTCGAAGCGAATATAGGAACCATCCCTGCGGCGCTGCTCCTTGCGCGTCCGCACGACGACAGCCCGTGATAACTCGCCTTTCTTGACGTTACTGCCGGGAATGGCGGACTTGATCGTCACGACAATACGGTCGCCTACGCGCGCGTAGCGCCTGCCGCTGCCTCCCAGCACGCGGATGCAGAGCACTTCTTTCGCCCCGCTGTTGTCGGCAACGCTGAGTCTCGATTCCTGTTGGATCATCTGGCTTAATTACTTGGCGCGTTCAAGAATCTCGACCAGCCTCCAGCGCTTCCTGCGGCTTAGCGGACGCGTCTCGGCCACGCGGACCGTGTCACCTTTGTTGGCGTCGTCGTTTTCATCGTGTGCGATGAGTTTCGACGTCTTCTTTATGAACTTGCCATAGGTCGGGTGTTGGATCTGACGCTCGATGCCCACGAGGATACTCTTGTTCATCCTTGCCGAAATGACGATGCCGACGCGCTCCTTTCGGGTCCTGCGTGCTGCTAATTCCATGCGTGATTACGCCTCCGGTGCGGCTTTTTCGATCTCCTTGAGAATCGTTTTCAGGCGGGCAAGAAAGCGTCGTTTTTCGCGGAGGATCAGCGGGTTTTCCAACTGCGCAATGGCATGTCGAAAGCTGAGTTCTCGCATTTGCTCGGTCTCTTCGCGTACACGCTCTCTAATCTCCTCGACGCTCAGAGAGCGCACATCTTTCGCTTTCAGCATCGGGACTCAGTCGGTGTAATCCGGTCGTACGACCATTTTTGTCTTGATCGGCAGCTTCTGCTGCGCGAGTCGCATGGACTCGGTAGCAAGCTCTCTAGACACACCCCCTCCAATCTCGAAAAGTATACGTCCGGGATGAATGGATGCGGCCCAGTGGTCGATGGACCCCTTGCCCTTGCCCATGCGGACTTCGGCGGGTTTCTTTGTCACGGGCTTGTCGGGGAAAATGCGGATGTACACCTGCCCTGCCCGCTTCATGCGCCGCGTCATTGCGATCCGTGCCGCCTCGATCTGCCGGCTGGTGATGCGACCTGGCTCTTGCGCCTTCAGTCCAAAATCACCGAAGTCCACGCGTGTACCGCGCGACGCATTGCCGCGGATGCGTCCCTTCTGCTGCTTCCGGTACTTGGTACGCTTCGGCATCAACATGGCATACATCCTCCGTTAGTTACTTGCGTGCGCCACCTGCACGACGACTCCGATGACCCCGACGACGGCGGTCCCTGGCCGATCCTTCGCCGCGACGTCCGCCCGTCTGCAGCTGCTGCATCTGTTGCCGCTGTGCCTGCACGTTCGGACTCAGATCGGGCTTGCCGAGAATTTCTCCCCGGTAGATCCACACCTTCACGCCGGTCGTGCCGTAAATGGTAAACGCTGTGGCCTCGGCGTAATCGATGTCCGCGCGAATCGTGTGCAGCGGGACACGGCCTTCGAGATACTGCTCGACGCGACCCATTTCCGCCCCGCCCAAACGGCCACTGACCTTGATGCGGATTCCCTGCGCACCCATGCGCATCGCACCGGTTATCGACTGCTTCATCGCACGCCGAAACGACACCCGCCCTTCCAACTGCTGGGCAACGTTCTGCGCCACGAGGCTGGCATCGACTTCCGGACGCTTGATTTCGTTGATGTTGATCTGAATGTCCTTGTTGGTCAGCTTCTTAATCTCCTCACGGAGCTTCTCCACCTCGGCCCCACCACGTCCGATCACGACGCCAGGACGACTGGTGTGCAACGTCAAAATGACACGCTTGGGTGTCCGCTCGATCACGACCCTGCTCAGCCCTGCCCGCTTGAGGCGCGCGGTAAGGTAGCGCCGGATCTCCTCGTCTTCGACGAGTTTTCCCGGCATGTCCTTCTTAGCAGCGTACCAGTTGGAATCCCAGCCCCGGATGATTCCGAGCCGAAAGCCGATAGGGTTCGTTTTTTGACCCATGAAAATGCAGTTTAGGGACTTATTCGTCTCTGTATTCTTCGTCCGTAGCCGTTGCCACCACAACGGTCAGGTGGCTCATACGCTTGCGGTACGGGTGCGCACGACCGCGCGCCGCCGGGCGGAAACGGCGGAGCCGTGGCCCTTCGTCCACATGGATATTCTGAATAAACAGGTCGCTTTCGTCGATGCGCTCGTCGTAGTTACGATCCATGAGGTTGTGGACCGCCGACCTGATTGCAAGCTCGACTGGCCGCGTGGCGGCCTGCGGCAAAAAGTGCAGTGCCTCGAGCGCATTTGGGACGCTGTGGCCGCGAATCGCGTTGACGACTCGCCGCATCTTCCGGGGCGAACTGCGGATGTATTTGCGGACTGCTCGTGCTTCCATGGTCTATCTGCCGCGTCTGTCTTTCTTGGAGCCGGAGTGCCCGCGGAATGATCGCGTCGGCGAGAATTCGCCTAACCGGTGGCCCACCATGTTCTCTGTCACGTAGACGGGAATGAATTGCCGTCCATTGTGCACCGCAAAAGTATGCCCCACAAAATCCGGCGTGATCATCGACGCACGGCTCCAGGTCTTCACCACTTTCTTTTTGTCACTCTGATTGAGCGCATCCACCTTGCGCTGCAGCTTGTAGTAGACGTACGGACCTTTCTTGAGCGAGCGTGCCATGCGGAAATTACCTGCGTTTCGTACCCCTGCGGTAGACGATGTACTTGTCCGACACCTTGTTGCGCTTGCGCGTCTTGAAACCCTTTGCTGGCTGTCCCCACGGCGAACGCGGATGCCCTCCCGACGCCTTGCCCTCGCCACCTCCCATCGGGTGATCCACCGGGTTCATGGC
>JAAXGO010000300.1 GCA_012267425.1 Rhodothermales bacterium | reverse complement strand
GTCATTTTTGTAAGGACTGGGCAGAGCTTGGCCGTCTCACTCGATGACGGCAAAGCCCGTATAGGGACGCAGCGAGTCGGGAATGACGATCGATCCGTCCTTACGCTGATTGTTTTCCAGAATCGTTGCAGTAATCCGGGGAAGAGCCAGCCCACTCCCGTTAAGAGTATGGACGAGCTGCGGCTTGCCTCCCTCCACCGGTCGATAGCGGATGCGCATCCGGTTGGACTGAAACGATGTAAAATTGGATACCGACGATACTTCCAGGTAGCGCCCCTGTGCAGCGCACCACACCTCTAAGTCGTATTGCTTGGCTTGGTTGAAGCCCATTTCTCCGGCGCACATGAGGAGACGCCGATAGGGAAGACCGAGACTTTGGACAGCCCGCTCAGCGTCTTCCCGAAGCACTTCAAGTGCTTCGTAACTGCGATCCGGTCGAACGATCTGAACTAACTCGACCTTGTCGAACTGGTGGAGACGGTTGAGCCCTCGAACGTGTCTGCCATAGGATCCTGCTTCCCGCCTGAAACACGGCGTATAGCCGCAGACCTTGATTGGCAAATCTGCTTCTGCAATCACGTCGCCCCGGTAGAAGTTCGTCAGCGGTACCTCCGCCGTCGGGACGGGATAGAGATTGTCCCGCCCGATATGATACATCTGGCCCTCCTTGTCAGGCAGCTGCCCCGTTCCCTGCACACTTGCTTCGTTCACGAAAAGCGGCGTCTGAATCTCCGTATAGCCGCCTGTGTTCGTTGCAAGATCCAGCCAGAAATTGATGAGTGCCCGCTGTAGGCGTGCGCCTTTGCCTATGTAAAACGGAAATCCGGCACCGGAGACTTTGGAACCGCGGTCGAAGTCGATGAGCGAGTGTTTGGCGGCCAGCTCCCAGTGGGGAAGGGGGGGGAAGCCGAAGGTGGGGCGCGCCCCACCTTCATGCAGTGTCACGTTATCGTCGGCGCTGAGTCCGGGTGGGACGCTGTCGTGTGGAATGTTGGGAATGTCGAAGAGCAGGTCGCGGACCTGCTCTTCGGAATTGCGGGCGTCCTCTTCGACAGATCGGATTTCTTCCTTCAGTCGGGCGCTTTCCTTGACGTATGGCTCGGCTTCGTTCCGCTTTCCTTCGCGCATCAGCTCAGCGACCGCTCTCGAGGCCCGGTTGGCGGCCGCTTTCAGATTTTGCGCACTCGTCAGCAGCCTGCGGCGCCGGACGTCTGCTTCAAGCACGACGTTGATGATCTGCGTATTGCGTATACCCCTCAAGAGAAGCGCATTACGCGCCCGCTCGGGGCTCTCTCTGATCGCGTGCAGTTCCAACATGGTGTATCAACCGAATGTCCGTCAACGGTTTCTTAGCCGAGGCGTGAACGGAGTTGATTGAGTGCGTCTTGCAT
>JAAXGO010000299.1 GCA_012267425.1 Rhodothermales bacterium | reverse complement strand
GTTCTATTTGCTCCCAACACTACGGGTTGACAGGTATTGGTTCAACGTTGAGGATAAGACACGAAGCAAGTGGTGATTCTGGAAGTTTGTTAGCTTGGATATTCACCGCCCCTCAGCGAAGAACCGGCGTGTACGCAAGACAGTTTCGATAGGCGCAGCCGTACTGACGCTCGCCGCATCGACGGTCGTGGCTGTCCGGTTCGCAGGACGCCCGCCGAGCGTCGCTGGGGACGAGCTCTGGACGGCCCGCGTGATGCAAGGCGAGTTTGTACACGAGGTTTCCGGGTCGGGCACGCTGGTGGCGCCGGAGATTCGTTCGATTACCAACCGAAGTGACGGCGTTGTCGAGCGCGTTACCGTATTGCCGGGACACGCTGTGGGTCCCGACGATGTGCTCGTTCATATCTCAAGTCCGCAACTGGTTTACGATCTTGAGGATGCGCGTTGGGAGCTCGAAGCGGCCGAGGCGGAGCAACGGCTACGTCGGGCGCAGGCGGCCGACAGGCTGCTCGATCTACGAGCGAGCGTTGCGAGCGCCGAGGCCGAGTACACTACCGCCAACCTGGACAGTGAAGTGAAGACTGCGCTTGGCGAAGATCGCATCACGTCGGCACTTGAAATTCAGCAAGCGCAGATTCGCGCGGAACAACTGCATGAGCGACTAGAGGCCGAGCGCGCGAAGCTCGAACGCTATCCCGAGACGCGCGCCGCCGAGGACGCGGCGGCGGAGGCGGTACTTGCGCAGAAGCGGCAAAGGGTAAGACGACTTGAAGAACAGGTTGACGATCTGTTTGTCCGTGCCGGCGTAAGTGGTGTCGTTCAGGAAATCAACGTCGAATTGGGTGAGCGCGTGCTTGCCGGTACAGATGTTGCGCGTATCGTGAACCCAAAGTTGCTTATCGCGCGCGTGCGTATCTCAGAGCGCGATGCAGCGAGGGTCCTCGTCGGACAGGCAGTTCGCTTGGAGTTGGGGCGCGACACAGTCGCAGGCCGGGTCTCACGCATCGACCCGACGGTCCGGGAGCGATTCGTCACGCTCGATGTAGACTTGGTTGGCGAGGCGAAAACTCCACCGAAACCGGACACCACCGTGAACGCGCGGATTGAACTTGCCCGAGTACCAGATGCCCTGCTGGTTGATCGCCCTGTGCAATTGCGCGATGAGGCGACGCAAGCTTCCGTCTATAGGCTGAATCCTGACGGAAACTCGGCTGAGCGTGTCAGTGTGGAAATAGGACGAATCTCGTCGAGGCAAGTCGAGATCCTGAGTGGTCTTGACCAAAGTGACGTTATTATTCTCTCGGACATGAGGGAACAGACCAACGAACCCGTAATTCGTATTCGCTGAACGCGGTTCGCGCAACAAGGAGAGCAAAAGCGTGAACGATTCCACGCCGCTTATCGAGCTGAAAAAACTGCGTCGTGTCTACACTACTGAAGTAATTGAAACTCACGCGCTTGGCGGCATCGATCTTGTGATCAGGCGTGGTGATTACGTGTCCGTCGAGGGTCCATCAGGGTGCGGAAAATCGACCCTCTTGACGATTCTTGGCCTCCTTGACGAAGCGACCTCCGGCGAGTACTTACTCGCGGGCGTGCGTGTCGCTGAAATCGATGCCGAGGAGCGCGCACGGCTTCGCAACCGCGAGATCGGTTTCGTCTTTCAAAGTTACAACCTGATTCCGGAAATGAGCGTGACTGAGAACGTGGGCCTGCCCTTACGATACCGGAAGGGCACAAACACGCGAGAGCGCGGCCGTGCCATAGCGCGGGCGCTTGAGCGTGTTGGGATGACGCAACGTGCAGAGCATCGACCAACTGAGCTTTCAGGTGGCCAGCAACAACGCGTCGCCGTAGCTCGAGCGCTCGTGGGTAATCCGTCGTTAATCCTTGCGGACGAGCCCACCGGAAATCTTGACAAGGCCAGCGGGGACCAGCTCATGGATTTGTTGGACGAACTGCACGCGGATGGGACAACACTCGTTATAGTCACGCACAATCCCGGGTACGCTGCACGTGCTACGAGACGGATCCGGATGCTTGACGGGTACCTGACAAATTCAGACAGTACCGTTTCTGCCTTGGGAGGTGATTAACTGGTCTTGATCCTCCCTGATAAGCATAGCGACGGACACCATTTGCCATTTCCGACCGTGACGAGACGCCCCGACGGGGATTTCGGAAGGCCGCAACGTTGTTTACGCGTCGCGGAACGTGCCCGGAGGCGATATTCAGCGGCTCGATGTCGCCGGATTTCGACATCGCGGGCGAACGCGATCCCGCCGCTACGGGTGTTCGACTACCTAGTGAACGCGGCAGAGGCAGCGGCTGGCGAGGTACGGGCCTCCAAGGTCACCATGGCGGAGTAAACCCAGTCCTGCCGTAAGTTCCTCGTGGCGAAGCGCCAGCATAGCGCCGAGTTGTGCGCATCAAGAGCACCGAATTTCGCATCGCGTAGCGGATGATTGCGCGGATACTGTGCCGATGCGCTAATTTTGGCAGCGCCGTGAATTGCACCGCCCGCAGCAATACCTAGGCGATCTGACCCAATGCGTAGAACGGCTAATTGGCCCGGTAGCTCCGGAACGGTGGATAATGCAGGTCCATGTCCCTTAACGGCCTCTTGAAGGGGTTCTTTAAGAAATCCTGTGAGCTGAGTCGTCTTTCATCATTTAAGCCGTCAGCACAAACCGGTCGCCGAACTGGATCGCGAACTGTGGCTCATATCTTTGTGGACTACCGCCCCACTGAGGGTTCTCCCGTAATCCAAGCCGTTTCGGATGTAGGATTTCCTTGCATCTTTGAGGTGGTCCCGGTTGTTT
>JAAXGO010000298.1 GCA_012267425.1 Rhodothermales bacterium | reverse complement strand
TCTTCTGCCCAGGATACACAGGCCTTGGCGATCTGCTCCGCTGCGTTGACCGATATTTCCGTGCTGCTTTTCGCTGCGACCGCATCGTCGCCTGACAGTGTGAAATCATCAATGTCTTGCGCGGCGGATTGAAAGCCGAAGCCAATTGCACACAGAACAAGCAATGATGCTGCAAGAGTTTTCATTCGGTTTCTCCTCTGCGGGCCTGGGTGTCACTCGGTTTCAGGTTCATCGCCACCGTCGCGGGCGCCGTCAGCGCCGATTGGACCGCGTCCGGGAGGCCCTCCGCCTTCACCTTGCCCGCGACCGATTGCGCCGGCGCCTGCGGCTGGACGGCAAAATCGCCGAACTGTGATGGGCGACCGCGACAGGCGCAAGGGCCATCGCGAGTGAAACTGTCAATAATTTATGGCCGTTAATTCGGGCTTCCTCCAACAGTCTTCGGGCAAACATGAGACTTCCCTGCAACGCCGACTTCCCGTCTCTATCCCAGTCTACTCAATATCCCCATTCCATAGCGGCGAAAGGCCGTGCAATTTCCGTCAAGACGATCAACACCGGAGATTGATCCCGCTGAACTTAGAAGCACGGGCACCGATTGCCGGAATCGAGGCGGAAGACACTCATGCGAGCATTGTTTGCCGCAGTTGCGGCATGCGTAGTCTCGAGTTGGGCAACGTTCGTTTGCCAAGCTTCGAACTCGGCAAAGCGTTCCCAAGTCGCGTTCAGATCAAATGACGCTAACCAACTGAACGGACTAAAATATCCGTTGATTACACAAACAGAATCGCGTTGACTTTCATGTCAAGGAATCCAGCAAATTGGCTTCGCGAATTTTTCGCGGCACGCAGTCTGAAAATTCCGGATGGTCGGCCGCTATACGCGTACCGGTGCACTGCGCGGGAGTTCGAATCGCTGAACGAAGCGCTGTCCGCTCACTATCCTTACGACTCTGGCAGCCAGGAGGCGACCATTCGGTCGTTCGTCATCTATGCCTCCGAGTGGTGGCAGCGACGATACGATGGTGGCGTCTGGGCGTGGGAGCCGCTTCTGGCCTCAATCGGATGGCACCAAGTTCAGTATGCCGAGCTATACGGGCCGGTGAGGCGGGCATGGGCTTGGTGGCGGGTCGATCTCGTGCGCCTGCCTTCATCGGTGCGGTACCTCGGGACGTTTGCCTGCCAAGGCGGCCTGCCGCTCGCGCTGATCGGCTCCGCCAGACACAGGATAACTCACTACCTGCGGGCCGTACTCAAGCACACCGCCGCGTATCGGCAATTTGTCGACGACCCCATCGAGTTGGCTCGTGATCAGCAAAGATTGCTACGCCCGCCGACCTTGCGGCGGGACCACGTGTTTCGTTTGGCCGCGGACGTAATCGAAGCAGTGCTCGACCTTGAAAGCGACGCCCAGGGCGACGACCCGCTGAGGGGTCTCGACAAGGCGCGCCCGGATTGGCGCGGCACCATGCCGTTGGACCTTGAAGACGAGCGGGCAAGGGGATTGCTGACAGGTTTGTTGCGGGAGGCCAAGCGCAGTTCAGCGGAAACGAGCGCAAGTTTTCGCCTTCAACGATTCTTGCGCGAGACTGACCTCGGTTGGCGTCTCTGCGCGCGCGTACGGCTTCCATCGACCATTCCGGCGGACAGGCTGGCCAAACTTCTTGGAGTCCCGGCGACGACTTTGCCACACAGACTACAGGTGAATTGGCATGGAAACCGCGTGCGCCCGGTAGGCGTCTATGCCGCGTCGTCGGAAACCTTTCTGCTCTTGCCAGATCAACGCGCCTCAGCAACCGAGATTTGGGATGCGGAAGCGGCGTGCGAGGTTGGCCTTCGATTCCGGTCCGGAGGGAACATTGGCGAACCCGTTGTTCCTGACCGGGGAAGCGCTTTGGGCGACCTTCCGTGGACGTTCCGAAGCGATCGGGGAGAATACGCCTTTGTGGGCGAGGGAAGCGTCAGCAACCGCTCACCGGAACTGTTTGTACTGGTGCCGGAAGATTGCGCCGCAGAAAATACGGATGCCGTGGAGGTGACTTCGGACCGGGTCCTGAAGCGCGTATTGTGGAGGGTTGCGAAGCCCATCGCGATAGGCACGGTAAACGGGCGTTGCGTTATCAGGCCGTCTTCCGGCCACCGGGCGGAGGAACTGGAATATCGCCTGTCTGGCAAACGTCATTACGGCATTGACTGCGCTTGGCCGGTGTTCCTAAACGCGCCGACATTGCGCAGCGCCAAGGCGGAACAGGCGTCACGCGCCGTCCCGGTCAACGAGACCGGCTGGCGGCAGGCGGGCGGGCAGTGGCAGCAGCGGCCCGCCGCTGATGTGTTCGGATTGTGGGAATTACGGCATGTCCGCAACGGAGAGCTTCGATACTTTGGCCGTGCCGGAATCTTGCCTCCGAGATTCGAACTCGCGCTTGAACCCGGCGACTACATGAGCGAAGGCGTTATCGTGTTGCATGGTGCCGATGCCGTAAAGGTTGCCGTCAAAGATACGAACGTCCAGGGAACGGCGCATAGCGACGAAGATGAGGTACGTGTCCATGTAAACGCACGCGATCGGGATGCCTCGCCCGGTCACGTGCAACTTCGCCTGCATTGGCAAGGAGAGGGGGCATCGGCGCTGGTCGTTCAGGCGCCGTTTCCCGGTCACGGGGCACGCTTTCTCAGGGACGGTAGATCTCTGGATGCAGGCGTTCTCGCGGTCGGTGATCTGTACGGCGTGCGAGCGAGGGCATTATCGCCCGACGCCGCCCAGCGTTTCTGGATCGAGGGCGAACTGAAGGCGCCGGATTCGGATTTGCACGAATTGCACCCAGTGGCGTATTTCCGCCGACCGTTGTCCAAAGATGGCGTAACTCACGAGATTTCTCTCATCGAACTGACAGGCATGATCGAACAATTGCTCGCCGCATCGTCGTCCGCTGAGGCGACAGTGCGACTGCGTATCCTGGACCACAAGCAGAATGAGCACGCCAGCACCGAAGTCCGGCGATTCGCGGCGACGCTCCAGCATGACACCAGCATGGCGTATGTATCTGTATCCGATGCGGTTCAAGATGATTTCGGGAAAATTTTTTCGTGCGATGCATTGCCGCTTGCCCGCCCTGCGAACGAGCCCATTCCGCTTTCGATCAATTCCTCCGATGGTGTCTTCCACGGTGCCGTATTGCCTCAGGACCTGAACATGAATGAACCGTGGCTGGTGGTCGCGCGTCACCGGAACAGGTTGCTGATCCGCCCCATCAGGGTTGGCGGCAAATCACACGAAACCTCCGGCGTTGGGGACGCGGATACTCCCCGGCTCTCCGAAGCGACCTGCATCGCGAAACGGGAGTTGCGCCAACGAAGTATCGCCGCCGCT
The DNA here is from genome assembly GCA_012267425.1 of Rhodothermales bacterium. Classification (GTDB taxonomy): domain Bacteria; phylum Bacteroidota; class Rhodothermia; order Rhodothermales; family Bin80; genus Plut-88865. The sequence goes on along the minus strand of JAAXGO010000298.1, from coordinate 8,269 downwards.
ATGGACATGATTCTGGAAGCTGGGGAGACGAGCCGCATCGAGGAAGAGTGGTCGTTCCTGAACGACGCGTTGCTGCGCACCTCGGATCTTCCGGCGAACGCCTTCGATCTCCTCAAGGTTTTGGCGACGAAACCAAGGCTCATGGTCCGATGTCTGTTCGAGATGGAGAAATCGCATCGGCAGTTGCTTTGGCGATTTGAACATGAACTCCCATTCAGTTGGTTGCTCGTACAACGCAACATCTGGTGGACGGAGACCAAGCGGGCATTTGCTCGACTTTGCGATCAGCTTTCCGGCGTCATGGCCGATGGTCGCGACCAAATCGTGCGCCAACACATCAATTCGGTTCTCGACGAGGGCGTTCAACTCCTGCCGGCGCTGAGAACCGTAGCAACGGATATTGCCCTGCGTCTTGAAGGTGGTGCGCTTAGCGAGCCTTTTGTCGAATCGGTGATCGGTGAACGCGACGAGCGCACAACTGAGCAAATCACATTGCAAGCCAGCATGAACGACTGGCCACTCGGCTATGGTCGATTCGAGTGGGCGACTGAACTTGAGAAAGGTGAGTTGCTCGACAAACTGGACTTCTGGCAGAACCAGCAGAACGTGCCCAATAAGAGTCTGCCGATTCTTGATACACCTATCGCGGCAGCTTGGTGTTCCGTCTTCGCAAGGCCGTCGAATCGGGCAACATTTCTCGTCAAGCGAATGCGTGCGCACGACCCGGACTGGTTTGACTTGGCTTTTTCCGCAGCGTGGTTTCGGTTTGCGCACGTGGCAGACAAAATCAAACAACATCAATGACCAATACCGTCGGAATCTCCAGTCTCATCCACGACCTCGCCACTCGTTCGGGCCGAGCCATCCTCTCGCAACTGGGCCTGCGGTCTCCGGCGCTGCGCCGGTATCTCGCGAATCTATACGCGAACGAGCCGGGCAAACCTGGAGCATTACTGGCCGACCCGGTGCTGGAAGCGGCGTTTGGATGGGAGTTGGCCGATGTGGACATGCAGGGATTGGCCAAAAGCGGCTTGCTCCGAAAGCAGTTGGTTTCGTCCCTGGACAAACCGCCGCGCGCCTACCGTGATCACGCATTTCCTCGCACCCGCAAGCCATATTTGCATCAATTGGACTCTTGGGCGCATCTTCTCGATGACAAACCCCGATCAGTATTGATCGCAAGCGGCACGGGTTCAGGAAAGACCGAATGTTTTCTCGTGCCGATTCTCGAAGATTTGGCCCGGGAAAGCGAACGAGTCGGAAGGTTGACGGGGGTCCGGGCGCTCTTTCTCTACCCGTTGAACGCCCTGATCAACAGCCAACGCGACCGCCTGCGGGCTTGGTGCACCGGCTTCGGCGCCGACATCCGGTTCTGCCTCTACAACGGCGAGACGCCGGAGACGGCGCCAGCCCACGATCAGCGGCGGGCAGGCGCAGAACAGATATCCAGACGGCTTCTACGTAACGATGCGGCACCACTGCTCGTCACCAACTCGACGATGCTTGAGTACATGCTTGTTCGCACGGAAGACCGGCCAATCATCGAGCAATCCAATGGCAAGCTCCGTTGGATCGTGCTCGACGAAGCCCATACTTACGTCGGCTCCCAAGCCGCGGAGATGGCTCTATTGCTTCGTCGCGTCACGCACAGATTTGGCGTGGCCCCGTCCGACGTTCGTTACATCGCCACTTCGGCCACGATAGGCGACGCCGATACTACGGACGACTTGCAGCACTTTCTTGCTGACCTTTCCGGCACCCCTTTGGACCGCGTTCATGTCGTCACCGGGGAGCATCTTGTGCCAACATTGCCGCAGCTTGATCCGGGTCGGGCCGTGAGAAACTTGGAAAATCTGCCGGACGATGTGTTGTACGGTGCTCTTTGTCACGACCCCACCGCAAGAGCAGTGCGCACTTGTTTGGCTGGAGCACCTACCACTCTCGAGGCGCTACAGAAGGAATCCGGTATTGACACCCGGACCTTGACTGCGCTGCTCGAAAAGGCTTCCACAGCCCGGCGTAACGACACGGCGTTTTTGCCTTTGCGTGTCCACCTCCTTCATCGAACTCAGAGCGGCTTATGGGTATGCGTCAATCCTTCATGCGACGGTCGTGACGCGAGTCTTGGCGCATCTTGGGATTTCGGCGCGATCTTTCCTGTGCGCCGCACGCGCTGCGAACACTGCGACTATCCGATATTCGAATTGGTCGTGTGCGGGGAGTGCGGGCAGGAACATTTGTCCGCAGAGGAGAAGTTTTCGGGCATGACGGGAAAGCAAGAGTTGAAGCCTTATGTTCACGAAGCAGACGTTGACGAGTTTCAGCTTGAAATCGATCCCGATGACGACAGCGAAGAAGACGAACCGCCCGATTCGTCCGTCATTCGCAGGCTCGTCTGCGGGCGGGGCTTCGATGCGGAGCGTATCGAAGAGTGGCGTCTGAAACTAGATCGAACTCTTTCCAGAAATGGCGGTGGCATTCCGGTCCGTCTTTCGCGACTCGATACCGGCCCGATCACCTGCCCCCGTTGCGGCATCAGGGATAATCAACGCCGTCGATTCCGGGAACTGCGCATCGGCGCCCCCTTTGCGCTGTCGACCATCGTGCCAACGGCCCTGGAGCACACGCCCCCGATGCGTTCGGGCGCAAGTCTCCCGAGCCAGGGCAAGCGGTTGCTCGGCTTCAGCGATTCGCGGCAGGGTTCGGCGCGCTTGGCGGTGAGGCTTCAGCAGGAAGCGGAGCGGAACCGGGTTCGCAGCATTCTCTATCACGCGCTGGCCGCCGAACGCAAACAAGCGGATACGCAGGAACTTGCGAGTCAGATTGCCGCGCTAGAGCGAGCCGACAATCCGGCACTCCGTCCAATATTGGAGCATAAAAAAATTGAATTAGCCCAAGCTCGCGCCGAGAGCGGGATCGGAACGCTTCCCTGGAAAGCTTCTGCTGAACGCCTGAAGGGGGATTCGAATCTGCGTCGAATGCGCGAGTACTTCAGGGACACCAGTTATATTTCCGCCACCTTGGAAGAATTCGCCGATTTCTGTCTTTACCGGGAGTTCTTTCGGAGGCCGAAGCGCATGAACTCGGCCGAGACGATGGGCCTGATATCACTTGGCTACCCCAGACTGAAGAGTACGTCGATCCCACCTGGTTGGCCCCTCCAGCCCGAAGACTGGCCAGTATTCCTGAAGCTGGTGGTGGACTTTTTCGCACGAGACGCCAGCGCAGTCAATGTAAAGGACGAATACCTACGCTGGATGGGAATACCCGTTCGGAAGCGTTACGTCCAGGGTCCAGCCTACGACGGCAGGTTGACACCCCGGCAACGGCGCTGGCCGTTGGTCCGGCCTGCAAGCAGGCCATCGCGTCTGCCCCGTCTGTTGCGAAAAGCCTCGGGGATGGACGACTCGCGTTCGAGCAACGACAGGATTAATGAGGCGATGCAATACGCTTGGACAGCGCTGCGACCGCATTTCCAGCAGTACGCGGATGGCTTCCTGCTGAAGCTCGACGAAATCGCCGTGTTGGGCGAACTCCCTTCCGGCAATATCTGCCCCTATACCGGACGAGTGCTCGATGCGACGTTGAATGGTTTGTCTCCGTACCTGCCACAACGCGGCGAACCGGAAAAGTGTCACGCGTTCACGCCGCCCCGAATACCCAAGGCGTACTGGCGCGATGCATCCGGCCGCGAAGCGAACCGCGGAGAGATTGCGGATTGGCTGGAAACCGACCCGGATGTGCGAAAGGCCCGCGAACTTGGCGTTTGGTCCAATCTGAATGATCGAATAGTCGCCAATACAGAGTACTTCGAGGCCGCCGAACACTCGGCCCAGCTTGACGGACGCCGTTTGCGCACACTCGAACGGCGTTTCAAGGAAGGGAACTTGAACGTGCTCAGTTGCTCCACCACCATGGAAATGGGCGTGGACATCGGCGGACTCTCGGCGGTGATCATGAACAACGCACCGCCGAGCTCCACCAACTACTTGCAGCGAGCCGGGCGCGCCGGTCGCCGGGGCGAGGGCGTATCTTTCGCGGTCACGCTCTGCCCAAGCACACCTCACGGCGAACAAGTTTTCAACAATCCACTTTGGCCATTTGCATCAAGGACGAATGTCCCGCGGGTCGCCCTCGACAGCGGACGACTCGTGCAGAGGCACGTCAACTCCCTGTGTCTTGGCGCATTTCTGGAGAACTGCGATGCCCATCGGCTCAAGACGGGCTGGTTCTTTCAGTCCGAGGAGTCGTCCGGGACGGCTCCCGGCAGACAATTCGTCGAGTGGTGCCGCGCCGACGCAGAAAACAATGAACGACTGGTACGGGGACTCAAATGGCTCGTCAGGCGCACTGCCCTGGATTCCACCGAGCCAGCCCGGTTGCTGAACGCCAGCGCGGACGCATTGGACCGGGCCATGGATGCGTGGCGGCGCGAGGTCGATGCACTGCGGAAGGACGCGGCACAGTTTGAAGATGGGTCCGGGAGGTCACCGGCCCCGGCGGTTCTTGCGATAAAGCGGCAACTGAGCCGCCTGGAGGGCGAATACCTTCTCGGCGAGCTGGCCAACCGACAGTTTCTCCCCGGTTACGGGTTTCCGAACGGCATTGTCAGTTTCATCCCTCTCACGATAGATGATTTGAAAAAGAAAAAATCCACCGGCGAAGACGGGGACGAACAGCCTGGCAAGCGGCTGGGCTATCCCTCTCGCCAGATCGAAACGGCAGTTCGGGAGTACGCGCCCGGAGCGGAAGTGGTCATGGACGGGCGTGTGTACGAATCCGGGGGCGTAACGCTCAACTGGCACCTACCGCCAAGTGTCGAAAGCGCCCGCGAAATCCAGGCACTTCGCCATGTCTGGCGCTGTCGCGAATGCGGCGCAACAGGCGACGCTCCTTCGCCGCCTGCTCAATGTCCGCAGTGCGACGGGTCCGTGGAGTCACAGAAGTACCTCGAACCTGCGGGATTCGCGGTCGATATTCGTCGTTCACCGCACAACAACGTCGTCGCTCCGAACTACATCCCGGTGGAACCGCCCTGGATAAGCTGCCCGACGCCGGATTGGTCGCCGTTGGCCGACCCGGGCATCGGCCGGTTCCGTTACACCGACACCGGCCACCTGTTTCACGGCAGCAAGGGTCGGAGCAGACATGGATATACTGTCTGTCTGCGTTGCGGCCGTGCTGCGTCCGAAGTCGGCCCGGTTTCCGAAACCGGACTGCCAAAAATGTTTCGGGACGGACATTTGCGTTTGCGCGGCGGGAAGGACCCGCATGGCAGCAGCCTATGCGACGGCACCGGGTTTGCCCTTCAGCGCGGCCTTTCCCTGGGCGGCAGCCGCGTCACTGATGTCTTCGAGTTGCAACTTCGGGAATTGAATGACGACGGCACAGCGCTCTCGCTCGGCATCGCCCTGAGACACGCGTTTTGTCGTCATGTCGGTATCGAGGACGAGGAGGTTGGCGTCACCGTGCGCCCGGCCAGAGCTGCCGATGGCACGATTCAGCAATCCATCTTCCTGTACGACGCGGCAGTGGGAGGCAATGGCTATGTCGCTGCCTTGCGGGAGCATATTGCTGCGGCATTGAAGGCCGCAGTCGATGTTCTCAACTGCGTTAAGCAGTGCGATGCCGCGTGCCATGGCTGCCTGCTGACCTATGGTACGCAACATGACTGGACAAAACTCAACCGTCTCAAAGCTCTCGCCTTTCTGACCAGCGAGCGCCTCGCGGGTCTGGGTTTACGGCAACGCGACCGCTTGCTTGGACCCGAGTCCCGCATGCTGACGCGTACGCTGTGTCGTCATCTCGCGGAGGTAGCGGGCGAACCAGACACGGAGGAAATCCAACTGTGGATGGGCGGCGATGCCGGATCCTGGGAAGTGGAAGAGTTTCCTCTCTACTCCGTCATGCTTCGTTGGGCCGATGACGGGCGTTTGGTTCGCCTGTTCGTCGAGCCTGCCGCCTTGGCCCGCCTTGACGAAGGAAGCCGTCACGCCCTGGCCTCCCTGGTCGCTGCGGGCCGAGGCCGAATAAGTGTGTATAGCGCGCCAGCCATGGATGCGGCAGACGGCGTCTTTATCGCCGCCGCAGGGGGAGTCGATGCGCACGTTGTATGGGCGATGCGCGGCGATGTTGCACCGATGAACGACATTTGGGGACGGCATCCGAAAGAAGGCCCGGTCGTTTACGCGAAAATTGAAGGTGCGCTACCACTTCCGACAGTCGAACCTATTCCCGCGGACGAATTGCGCCCGCAACACGATGGGACGACCGTCCTGCCTATTTGGAGAGAGCTTAACGGACGAGTTGCAGGATTCGGTTCGAGGTTCTGGAACCATGTTTGCGAACACTGCCGCCCACTCAAGGATCAATTCACGCAAGGAGGTCCGTTGAAGCGAGTGAAATACAGTGACCGATACTTGGCCACGCCTTGGGCGTTGTTATTGTTGCGGGAAGTGCTGTTGAAGTTGGTGCGCGAAGGACATGCGGATTCCAGCACCTCCCTGCACCTACTCACCCGTGAAATAAGACCGCATTTCCGTCCTGATCGGATCAGCCAATCGATCAATGATCAATGGCAAGATGACACCAGGAGACGTTGGTTCTTCGAGCAGGTTATTGACAGAGGACGAGGCCATCTCCGATGGAAGGGGCTGTTCCGGTTCGAAACCGGAAATGCGCCACACTTCCGTGAACTTCGGCTCGAATGGGGTCGAGGTCTTGTGTGGACGCTGAAGTTAGACCAAGGCTTTGGATACTGGAAACATCGCCCATACGCGAATTTTCCGTTCGAAAAGAGTCCACGCGAGCAAGTGCGGTCCATTAACGCGACCATCAAGAACGGCAAGGTGGTAGCGTGCGGCAGCCATCCCACTTTTGTTTATGTTGCGCAGGAATTACATTGCGAGGAAAAGTTATGAATTTCCTCATACACCGGATCGCGCCCGCGAGCATCCGGGGAGGTGTCGTATGACGGTGACGGACAGGAGCGCCAGTCTAAACCCCTTCACCCCCGGCACCGGCGCGTACCCGCCGGTACTGTCCGGGCGGGATGCCGAACAAACCGCGCTGCTGGAGGGCCTGACGAAAATATCCCATCCCGCAAGGGGCGGACCCGCCAATATTCTGCTCCTGTCCGCGCCGCGCGGGATGGGCAAAACGGTGCTGCTGAGCTGGCTGAGGCGGCAGGCCGCAGACCGTGACGTTCGTGTAATCGACGCGAAGGCGGGGGACATCCCCGATCTGCAAGCGCTGGGCGGCGTTCTGTGGCCCGAGAGCCGGGAGGAGCCCGCGCGACTGACCGGCATCAAGGCGGGCTTCGTCTCGGCGGAGTGGCAGCCCGGTCAAGCGAACCGCGCGACGAGTCACATAAGAATCATGCTGCGGGAACACCTGCTCGATGCAACCGAGCGAAGCCCGTTGCTAGTCCAGGTGGATGAAGCGCACACCCTCTCACCCGAAGTGGCGAATGCCCTGTGCAACCTGGCGCAATCGCTGATCGAAATCGGACGGCCCGCCTGGGTGATTCTGGCCGGCACGCCCGGACTTCTCGCGCACTTGATGTCGTCGTCGGTAAATGCGTCTTTCATCGAAAGGGCGGACATGCTGTCGCCTGATTGCCTGACTCGCGAAGCGACGCTTGAAGCGTTGGACGTCGCAGAGTGGCGCGATTGGGAGATCGACGCCAGCGTCCTGGCGCAAGCGGCCTGCGACACGCAGGGATTTCCCTTCTTCGTCCAACGCTGGGGCCATGCGTTATGGAACGCTGGAAAAGACATCCGGACTGTTTCCGCCGACACGATGGAAGCAGCCCGAACGCAAGTCGACTTCGCGCGGCGCGGCTTCTACGCCCGCCGCTATCGGGAAATTCACGATTACGAGGACCCGCGCCTCGCGACCGCCGCCGCGGCGCTCGCGAACGCCCTTTCCAGCCGGGCCAATTTGTCGCTGGGGGAGGCGACGTCGGCGATCAAGGAGGTCATTCCCGAACACATTGAAGCGGTGCGCGCCAGGGAACACCTTGAATCCGTAGGATTCATTCACATGCGCGCCGACAAATTCACGGGAGGAATACCGTCGCTGCTGCGCTACGTTGCCGATCAATCATCGTGATGCCTCCACGCGAGGGTCCGCCGAGTAATTCACCGGGTCGCAGTCGAGCACGAAACCCTGATCGATATCGACACGCTGCCAGCCCTGCAAGGTGCGAAAAGGCTCCGTGTAGTGGACCGGGTCGTGGAACCAGGCGAAGTAGTGCAATTCGTTTCCG
>JAAXGO010000297.1 GCA_012267425.1 Rhodothermales bacterium | reverse complement strand
GATCTTGCTGATCGGTGCCAACGGCAGCGGAAAGTCGTCCATCTTCGACGCATTCGAATATCTGTCCGGGCCTGTCAAAGGGCTCCTTCGCGACCACTACCTGGACTATTTCAAGAAGCGCCCGGATGCTGACATGTCAGTTGACTGCACGCTCGGCGGTGGGGTCACCGTCAAGCGAAACAACAACGAGCAAGTGACCGCTTCCAAGGGCTGGGACGGAAGATCGGCATTTTATGGGCGCAGCTCGTTTCGTACCGTGCCCGAGCTCAGCGGGCAAACGGGCGCCCCCGTAGACTTGGCCATAGATGCCGATCGTCCGCAGCGATTCATCGAACAGGATACACGCTTCACCACCGACGTGTCTCAGATCACTGAAAGCATTCTCCGCGAAGTGTGGGGGGAGCCGTTCGATTCCGACACCATGCGGGCGCGCTTCACCGATCCCATCAACGAAGCTCTCGAACGTGTTTTTGGCGCCACTTTCGAAACTAGCCTGCGACTCCGCAAGCTGATTCCCGCGCTGTCCGGGAAGCCGCCGGATATCCGGTTTCAGAAGGGCGGCTCCGAGGTCCATTACGATCTGCTCAGTAGTGGCGAGAAGGAAGTGTTCAACATCATCCTGAACCTGTTCATCCGCCGTGAGCACTTTCCCAACGCGATATACTTCATCGACGAGTTGGACGTCCACCTGCATACCAGCCTGCAGTACGCGCTCGTCAAGGAGATTGTTGAGCGCTGGATCCCCGTGAACTCGCAGCTATGGACGGCCAGCCACTCGCTCGGCTTCATCGACTACGCCGGCGGCAGCGACGACGCTGCGATTCTCGACTTCGACGACCTCGACTTCGATCAACCGCAGACGCTTCAGCTCGCTCCGAAGTCAGAGCACATATTCGACATTGCAGTGCCCAGAAACTCGGCGCTCAAGGTGTTTCCGAACAAGCGTCTCATGATCTGCGAAAACAAGGATGCGCGGCTCTATAACGCGATCGATCTTCCCGAGCTGCTGTTCATCGGTGTCCGAGACAAGAATTCGGTGGTAATCCAACTCCGCGGTTCAGATGACTATGAGGGGCTGATTGACCGTGATTTCCTCGGCCGCGAAGAGATAGCAGAGATCCGTCGCCGCCAGTCGACG
>JAAXGO010000009.1 GCA_012267425.1 Rhodothermales bacterium | reverse complement strand
TCCTGGAGAACATCCTGCTCCTGCGCAGAAATCAGAATCTTGTTCATGATCCTGGTGCGCAGCTTCACAGGCAAGAATCCGAGGCCGGAGATTAGTCGCTTGGGCTTTCGTAGTTCCCGGACCTGTCCGGCCAGAACCAGATCGATCAACGTGCCGTCGATCGGCGTCGCCAAAACCCACAGGCGAGCGTCCATGCCGATGGTGCGCTCGTGGATGTCGACGAACGAGTAACCCAATCCATGGACGTAGGCGGTGGCCGAAACGTCGTAAACCAAGTCGGCGACTCCGGCGATGCGCCGGCGACGCTTGAAGTCGAAACGACTCACGAGGCACGAGCCGTCCACCGTCGCCGTTCCGACGGCTTTCACGTTGTCGTAGCCGTGCACATAGCGCAGGTGGGCAAGATCGACCGAGTTTTCCGTCGTCTCCTGAGGATGGCCGGGGAATCGGAGAGTCCGGATTTCCAGGTTGCTCCACTCTGCTGCAGTCGATGGCTCTTCAGGAAGGCTCCATTGCGGCGGGCGTCTATCGATACCCCACCAGGCGAAGACGAGGCCGCAAATTTCCCGCGTGTGAAAGACGTTCAGCCTCGCGGATTTGGGCGGCTCGGCAAATGGCGTTGCAACACAGGTGCCGGCGACATCGTAGGTGAAGCCGTGAAAGGGACAGACGAGATGGCCGTCGCGCACGCGTCCGCCGGCTTCAGGACCCAAGGAGGAGCCCAGGTGAGGGCACACCGACTCTGCGACGCAAACGACCCCCTCATCGTCGCACCAAACGACAATATCCTTCCCAAGCCACTGCTTTTGGATCAACTTTCTCTTCAGAATCGAGCGGCGATCGGCGACGTAGTACCACCCCTCCGGAAACGGATGGAGAGAGAGAACATCGCGGCCCACGCCGAAAAGATCTTCCACGTTTTGTGGAGTATTCTGTCCAGGCAGAGGCTGCTGCATAGCAAAGTCAGTCAATCAAGAGCGCACAGCGCGCTATGTTCTTGGAGGCATAATGCTCTATCCGCATCGCGCCCAATCGTCGTGGGTGCGCAGCACGCTGTTATCGACAGCGAGC
>JAAXGO010000296.1 GCA_012267425.1 Rhodothermales bacterium | reverse complement strand
TTTAGACAGTGGATGGTCCGCCGAAGTGGCCATCGCCTTCTCCACGTTGGCCTTTGCAGCCGGGGACGACATGGTATGGGGGATTAACTTAGAACGTCTATCTATCACGGGGAGGGAGCGCAGCCACTGGGCCGCCATATACCAAGAGGATGGCTCCGTTCTGAGGGTCTCGAAAGCCGGTCACTTGGTCGGATTGAGGGGGATAGATCCCGGGTTGCGTCTCGAACTACTTCCCTATGCCGCATCCGGCGTCGATAGGACGCGCGCCGATTGGCGAGGAGAGACGGCCAGCGCGGGATTGGACGTGAAATACGGCGTCGCTGCGAATGCGACTTTGGACATAACCGTGAACCCAGACTTCGCGCAAATCGAAGCCGACGAGGAGGAGATTAACCTGTCTCGCTTTCCCCTTTTACTAAAGGAAAGGCGTCCATTCTTCGTCGAAAACGCGGACTTTCTCGGCAAACACGGATTGTTCTACAGCCGACGGATCGCCGATCCGGATTTCGGTGCTAAGTTTATCGGCAAAGTCAAGGAATACACGCTCGGCGTCCTAGCGGCACAAGACCGAGGCGAAGCTGGCGCAAGACCGAAATTCGGCGTCCTAAAGCTACAGAGGGAAGTATTCCACAATTCGACCGTGGGCGCGCTAGTGGAAGGCGTCTGGGATCGCGGGATGGCGCTGCAACAGATCGCGGGGTTGGACTCCCGAATGGAATGGGACGACCGCTACGTCATTAACGCCTATGCCGCCAGAAGCGCCGAACAAGGCAGCAGCGGATATATATCCGGCGCTGATATGAGTTATCGGCACGGGAATTTCGCAGGAGGTGTTAATTACAGATCGATAGAATCCACTTTCAGCGCTGACAAGCTCGGGTTTATCGAGCGCGACATCGGTGTCGCGTCGCAGTCCGTGGAGTTTTCGGCCGACTGGCGTCCGCGGATGAGACGCCTCGGCAAGTTGAATCTCGGACAAGCTGTGTCCATGGAGTGGCGCTCGGTCGAAGATGGCTGGAGTTGGGAATGGACGACTGCTGATGTATGGCTCTACACTTGGGATGATTCTTTCGTCTTGGCCAAACACAGCGTCTGGCGCTGGCTTTGGCAGGGAAACTGGTACAGAGGACAGACACTCGAAATGGGACTTGATACGGGTGACGGCAGAAAGTGGAAGCTGGACATCGGCGCGGGACTGCAAGATCGCTTCGACTTCGCCGACGCTTATTTCGGCGCGGCGAGAAGCGCTAGCAGCGCGCTCGAACTCAAGCCGTCCGCGTCGCTGACGATCGAGGGCAGTTGGTCGAGCGTCTGGGAGTACTTGCCGGACGGCGCACTCGACGAGCGCAAGACGATCTGGCGGGGACGGGCGACCTACTTTGCCACCAAGCGTCTCTTTCTACGCGGATTCGCACAAGACGCTAGCTATCTACAAGAGCGCGACATCAACTTGCTCGCCAGCTATGAGATCGAGCCAAAAAGCCGGGTTTATCTGGCCTATAACTTAGGTGACACTGCCGCAGAGAGAGCGGAAAAGCTCCGCTTCAAGGTGGCGTATCTGCTGTCCTACTGAGCGGTGCGAGAGTAAGCTACTGTCAGCTAAAGCGGACAGCTTTCACGAACTACGCTTGAGCATCCCTTCCTCTACGTTAGCGTCCGTAGGCCAGCATCTGGCC
>JAAXGO010000295.1 GCA_012267425.1 Rhodothermales bacterium | reverse complement strand
GTTCTGAGCCTTGCCGTGATCCTGTCCGCAAGTGGAGTATCCGCTCAGGAATCCGTGTGCGACGGCCCGGCAAGTGCCTTCGACATACCCGATATTGAGGCCGATGCCTACTTGCCCCAGCAACTGGCCGCGCCGCTCCCACAGTCTGCCGTTAGGGCCTTGAATCAACGTCAGCAGCGGCAGCCATGAATCGCCTGCCCCTGCGGACACCATCGCCCGCTTGAGGGCCCCCATACTGAACGTGCCGGGCATTTCCTTCACCTGCGCCATCACCGCACGGAGCCGCTCCGCGCGATGCGCCGTTCCCGGCCGCCCGTCGATCAGCCAGGATGCGAACACACCGCATTCATCATAAATGGTTGCACCCTCTCGGGCGGACGTCCGGGCGATTCCAAAATTGCCCTCGTCCAACATGTCCAGGCACTCGCCCGCCATTTGTTCCATCTCGGAAAGAAACGTCTGCTCGCTCTCTTGTCCGCCAGCGCTGTGAGCGTAGGTGATCGCCAGGTAACCCGGCAGGCCATGCAGCAGCCACGATGGCGGTGCTGTGTCGGAATCCGGAAGTCCCCACCACACGATTTGCGCAGAATAAACCAGCATGGGAAACACTACTCGCCCGAAAGAATCCTCACGAATGTTGCCCTCCCATATCCCCGCGTCACCCTTGAAGCTCATTAGAATCTCGCGCCCTGACGTCGCAGTGCTCGAGAACTCACCGATGTCCATATCGTCATCTTCAGTGAAGAACACGAAAACAATGGGTCGGGATCGGCTTGAGGAGCCAAAGAATGCATCGATCCACTGCATCGCCGGTTCCATGTTGTCCCTGATGGCCATCAGCCAGTTGTTCTCGGGACCGGCACTCGCCACAAGAATGGTATCGCCGACGTAAGTGGACGCTGTTCGATCGCCGAAGTAGACGTGGAGAGGCTCGACACGCTCAAGCACGACCTTCTCCGCACCGATATCGGAGACGAACCCTTCATGTACAACGACTTGGCCCGGCGCAATGTTGGCGGTGATATCGGTTACCCGGATGCCGTCGAGCGAAAAATACGCGTTATGCACGACCAGACCGGCATCGCCCATTGCACGCACTGCCGATTCACTCCGATCGGCAGAGTCCTGGTCGATACCTGCTTTGACGGTGACGCTCTCGAATGGTCTTGAATCGGTCCTCGACAAGACATGCCCGTTCAAGTCCATTTCCGGGTCGAGCACGCTCCAGCCCGGCCTTCCAGCCCGTTCCGGCCTGTTGGCGAAACGCACCGCTCGCACGGGTGACTCGAACTCGTATGTCAACAAGAGAGCCTTGTTCGGGACATCCACGTCCATGGACAAGGAAGCGGCATTGTCCCAAACCAACAGTCCCCGCTGGCATGCGGATAGCAACAAAACCGCGACAATCGACAGAATCGTTCTTCCGATCATCCCGCTACCAATTTCGCTCAGCCGGTGCGCTTGGCTTCTGTCATAGCACACGCAGATAGTAATGGCACGCAGTCCTTTCGGGTAGCAGCAATTCTCATTTTGGCACCTGACTTCGCTGTCAGACATATAACTCCCCGCCTTTCCG
>JAAXGO010000294.1 GCA_012267425.1 Rhodothermales bacterium | reverse complement strand
GACGGGGACTTCGCGCCTCGATAACCAGTCGCGAAGCGACTCGATTTGCCAAAGCCGTCCCACTTCATGCCTGCCGAGATGCGCCGATATTGCGATAAACGGTGTCCCGTTATGCTGGAGTTGAGCCCACGCGAAACCACGCTGCTCCCGCTCGGGCAGACCTGGCAGCGCGTTACCTCCACTCGGGCGAGCGCCGCCTTTCCATAGCACGGCGACGCCGTACTGAGCCGGACGTGATTCCGAACTCCATGTACCGAGCAGATTTGGAGCGTATACGGCGCGCATCCCGAGGCCAGCGGCGAAATATTCGCACTGATCAATTGAGCCGCTTCGCGCCCAGTCGCGGTCTACTTCCTGCAAAGCCAGCACGTCGGGATTGAGGGAACGGACTAGGTCCAGCTGCCGGTCGATATTCGCACGGTCGGCAAGGTCGCGGCCGCCCCGGATGTTGTAGGAGACAACGACAAGGCCGCCGGTCCTTTCTTCAGGCGAGCCAGTCAGATTCAGGGCTCCAGCTGCTGCCGCGCGACCGGTTCGTATTCCAGATTGCGCCCCACGCCTCCGGCCTGCCTTGCTTCCTCGACAACCTGAGCGATATACCGCTGAATCAGGTTGACGTTGGGCATCAAGATTTTCGCACCGTTCTCGCCTTCCGCCGGATAAACGCGGCTTTCGGTGTAGTCGATGTTTGCCACCTTGAGCGCGCTCGGCGGTATCTGTAGCGACAGCTTGGCCAAAGAGGGGATTTTCGTAACAGGCAAATTGGACTCGAACATTTCAATTACCCGTCCTACCAGCGCCGGCGCTCTGACTATCGAATCAGGAGTGAGAATCTGATCGCGGATCGAAGTCAGAAACTGCTGCTGCCTTTCCATGCGGCCGAAATCGCCCTCCGGGTCTTCCCATCGTGTGCGAACGTACTTCAAAGCCGTCTCACCGTTTAGACGGTGCGTGCCGGCACTCAAGATAAATGGATCGAATCCGTCATCATTCGCGTTTGGGTACTTGTAGTCGACTATGTCGCGCTCCACGACAACGTCGACACCTCCAAACAGGTCAACGATTCCGACAAACCCGTCGAAGTCCATGGTCACGTAATAGTCGATCGGGAATCCGACCAAATCTGATACACGCTGGCGCAAGCTTTCGGCTCCTTCCAGGAAGAGCACAGTGTTAATTCGGTACGGTTCGGTTTCGCATTTTTCCAGGCACACGTCGCGAGGAATTGAGACCAGGACCGCCGACCCGGACTCCGGATCTACTTTCAAAACCATAATCGTGTCTGTCTTAGCGAACGGATCGTCCTCACGCTTGTCGGTACCCAACAGCAGGAAGGAGACCTCCTGCTGGGCCGGCCAGTCCGGAATGAACTCCAGCGGATTGGCCACCTTGGCGGGAAGCTCGACGACAGGCGCGACCGCCTGACGGACTTTTTGTTTGAGATCAGGTATTGCAGGCGTAGGAACACCCGCCTCCCGGACTTGGGTAACGGGGCTCACTTGAGCTTCGACAGCGTTCGGAGGCTCGTCCCCGGAATAGGCCCAGACGACAACTCCGAGAATCGCAGCGATCCCCAAAGCGGACAGCGCTCCGAGGAGACTCAGGTATTCCCCGCGGCTGCGCGAGGGTCTACGGAATGGTTTGGACGATATCAATCTGGCCCAATCTTATACAGAGTCGCGGCGCCAGCAGAGCGCCCCAGCCTCCCATGTGCCCTACTGATAATTGCGAATTATGCCCGCGACTCATGGATGCGTCTACACCCCGCCCTAATTGCCGGCGGCTTTCACACTCATAACGCACGAGGCGGTCTTCCGTTACCCGGACACCTCGCCTTAGTTTGCCGATTCGAGCCGGTTCTTCGTCCTGACCATCTCTGCCGCGAGCAGTATGGACGCGGTCATGCTTTCGTCACTTGCGCGACACTCGCCGGCGCGTCCATAAGCGGTCCCGTGATCAACCGACGTACGAATAACCGGCGTGTTTACGGTGACATTGATGCCGTGGTGGAACCCGAGCATCTTTACCGCGATGTGTCCCTGATCGTGATACATGGCGACCGCTCCGTCGAAGTCGCCGTCACGCGTGCGGGCGAAGACGGTATCCGGTGGCAAAGGCCCTTCGACGTTCATACCCAGCGCCCTGGCGTCCTCCACGGCGGGGGTAATCTCGTGTTCTTCCTGAGGGCCGAACATACCGCCGGGTTCGGCGTGCGGATTCAGCCCTGCAACGGCAATATGAGGACTGTCGAGTCCGACCGCGAGCAGGGCGTTGTGACAGACTTCAATGGCTTCCCGCACGCGCTCACGCTGTACCAGATCGACCGCGTCTCCTAGCCCTACGTGTGTGGAAACGTGTACCACGCGCAAGTTGCCGGCGACGAGCATCATTCTCGGGCTCGGTGAATTCGAATACTGTCCGACAATCTCCGTGTGACCGGGGAAATCGTAACCCGCCATCTTCATGGCGAGCTTGTGCAATGGGGCTGTTGCCATGGCGTCGATATCGCCGGCCATCGCCAGCTCAACCGCCTTAATAACGGCGGTTACGGCGGCTTCGCCTCCCTCGGGAGTCGGGCGCTTGAAAGGCAATTCGCTATGGTCTGTTCCCCATACGTCGTAGACCTCCACTGAACCCGGCTCAAACTCCGAATCAGAAACGCGACTGATGCGGCGTGCCGTAAGATCGAGTCCGCAAATGTGGATAATGCGATCGAACGCGGAATGACTTCCAATTGCCAGGGGACGGCATTGTTCGTAAACCTCGGACCGCAACAGTGATTTCGCGACAATTTCCGGTCCGATGCCGGTGGGGTCGCCCAACGTAATGCCGATAACGGGACAGTCGCTCACACGCACTCCTTTTGTCAATCTCAACCGGCGCCGCAAATCGACGCGGAATCACAAGCAACAAGCATAGGCGCAACGATCTCACATAAGCGAACGGAAGCTCTCCGCCAGTCCGCCAAGCGCTCGTCCGGCACGCCGTATTTCAACTCATTCGTTAACGCAGCGATCCGGAGAAGCCGGTTACTCCGAGCGTCAGGTCGAGGTTGAGTTGAAACCCTTGTGACGTCGCCGGTCGGGGCGCCGGGATTTGAACCCGGGACCTCGTGCTCCCAAAGCACGCGCGCTATCCGGACTGCGCCACGCCCCGTATGGTCGCCATAGTCTATCGACGCCGTTCAAATCCGCCGCGACGTTAACGCGTCACCTGGGCGATCAGGCCGCATACATGCACGACTATCTTTCGCAACCGAGCCACGCGGGTAAGTACCTATTCGTCCTCGCTAGTCTGCTCTTGATTCGACTCGACCGATTCGGTCTCCTCGGCATTTTCTTCGACGCTTTCGTCGGCTGTATCAGCCGTAGTCTCTTCAGTGGCTTCCGCGCCGGCTTGCTCGGTGGACTCCTCTTCGCCGGCCCCCTCAGCGGCCTTCACCTGCTGCCATTCCTCGTAAACGTCAGGCGCTTCCTCCTTGGCAACGTCCGGACTAACCATGTATCGGTTCGGCCAAGGCAAGAAGCTGGAGGAAAACCTGGAATTCGAGACCTTCCCCGTGGCCGAGGTCACTCTGCGCTCCAAAACGGCAAACACGCCTTTGACGGCCCATTCGGTTTGCTCCGTGGTGCCTTCCGGCAGTTCCTCATCGATGATCCACTCGTCCGGCGGAGGATCCTCCCAATCAGATAGATGGTGCCCGGATATTTCGACGGTGCGGCCGTGCTTGCGGCCCCAAAACTCAAACTTCAGCGATTTCCGGCGGCGACTAAAAACCGTGCGAATCATGATGGGGCCGTCGGTGTCGTTCACAAATCGAAGGTCTAAAACGGGCTGCCAAATCGATGCGTCGAATCCGATCGGAAAATCGCCGTGCTCGTAATATCTGACCCGATACAGATGCTTATGCCGCTCCTTGATCGGCAGACCCGCTAGAAAGGCGGCCCGGAACATAGTCGTCGAAACCTGGCATATTCCGCCGCCAATCGCATCGACGGTGCTGTCGTCGATAATCACCAGCCCGTCGACGAAGCCTCGGTCGTACTCGATCGGCCCCAGATATCTGTTGAACGAAAACTCCTCTGCCTGCCGTATCAGCGAACCGTCGAGGATTCGTGCGCCGACCTCGATGTTGTGAATGCGAAACGACGGAGACTTAAAAAAGAACGACTCGCCTGCGCCGATCAGGTTCTCGATTCCCAAGTCTTTGACCACAGTTCCGGAAGCGGGGACTCCAACGATCGGAATGTCGACTTTTCGATTCCCCGACTTCGCTCCCTCGACTATCCCGCTGGCAAGCGAACCGCGGTCGAGCCTGCGGCCGTCTATCGAGGGAACAAACTCGACGACTCGCTCCGATTCCGCATCGTATTCCCATGACCCATTGCTGGGTTCGATTGCCAACCGATTGTCAATCTCGTCGAAGAGGGATTCAAATTTGGAGCTGTCAAACGTCGGGACTACCTGGGTTCCCACTCGCTCTAGCTTCAAGGCATCCTTTAGTGTCTGCTGGTCGAGGAGCCAGCCATTGCCTTCGAAATCGAGCACAATCGGGTCTTCGAGCATCTTCATAATGGTCTGAGTGAGATTCTCGACGTTAAGGGGCGACAGGCCGGGAGCCGTCTCTTTGATCGGTATCGTTATCTGCTGCTGACCTGCTTCCGGCCCCGGCGGGTTAACGAGGTCGACCGCGGCTTGCCAGTCGAGCTCCATACCCGCACTGCCTGCCCGAAGCCTTATCTCACCGTCCTGGACTTCCAACGACGCGCTGACGACCGGACGAAAGTATCTAGAAGCGACCCCGGCCAAATAGCGTCTGAGCTTGCCACGTTGGAAAGTGAACTCGATGGGGTGATCCCTTGACAGGGCGGACGCCGCCGCGTTTTCCCGTCCTCTACGGAAAATCCCGCCATGCCGTCCCCAAGCGTAAGCCTTGCGAATCGGCGTGAGATAGTCGACGCCAATTCCGATTTCGTCCGCCGAAGGCCTCCAATCTCGACCAGGTGTCCTGAAGACCACCGGTGAGGCGATATATCTCTGCCAACGGGAATCGAATATATCGACGGCCTGCTTCGGCGTGAGACCGGATATATCGACCCCGCCTACCTTCGATCCGGGCAGGAACTCTCCCTCGTAACGCATGGCGATACGCGTTGCCACCGCCGAGCCCAGGCCGACCGCAAAGCCCGCTCCTAAAACTGCCGCCCCAAGCAAGGCGCGGCGAGATACGTTTCTAGCTCTGGCCATGAGCGTGGATATCTACGCTTCTCATGCTCGGAACCTGTGCTGAGACACTGGATTGCGGCTGGGACGAAGCACTGAGATTAACGACCACGGCAATTGAAACACCGAAAATCCAAATCTCACCTCGTGTAAAAATAATATCATCGCGAACCGCTAAACGGCCCTGTCAACTCTGGACGAATCAATCCGAGTTCCGGTTACCGGTACGGTTTCCGCGTGCTAAAGGCCGCCCCTACTCGGCACCAAATAAGCTCCACGTATCAACTCGCTCATTCTCAAGCTAGGGCCTCGTATGCCCATCGCCTATGACAACCCACTTATAGGCTGTCATCTCACGAAGTCCCATCGGGCCTCGCGCGTGCAGTTTCTGAGTGCTTATGCCGATTTCCGCGCCGAGACCGAACTCACCGCCGTCCGTGAATTGGGTCGACGCATTGACGTAGACGGCTCCGGCGTCCACCTCGTTTACGAACCGCCGCGCCACGGAATGGTCCTCCGTCACTATCGCCTCCGAATGACCGGAGCCGTGCTCCCGGATGTGCTGGATCGCGTCGTCTACTCCATCCACGACTCTCACGGCGACCCGCTTAGACAAGAATTCCGTGTCGTAGTCTTCCGGCGTGGCGGCTCTCGTGGGAGCAACCCCCGCAATCACCGTAGCGGCGTCCGGATCGACTCTCATCTCGACGCCGGCCCGGTCTAAATCACGGGCAATGCATGGCAGAAACTCCGCCGCGATCTCCTTGTCGACCAACAGCGAATCGAGGGCGTTGCAGATGGACGGCCTGCGCACCTTGGCGTTGAAGACTACCTTGGCGGCCTTATCGTGGTCGGCTCGCTCATGTACGTACGTGTGACAAACTCCGAATCCCGTCTCCAGGACCGGTACGGTTGAATTCTGGGTGACAAAGCTCACGAGCTCCGCCCCTCCTCTTGGAACGATCACGTCTATGAGGGAATTCAGCCGCAGCATTTGTCCGACGATGGCCCTGTCCATGTTTTCGAGTGATTGCACCCAACCGTCCGGTGCCCCGCCTTCTCTCGCGGCCTCCGATATCACCGCGACGAGCGCCCGATTACTGTGTAGCGCCTCGCTGCCGCCGCGCAAAACCAACGCATTTCCCGACTTCAAACAAAGGGCTGCAACATCGACAGTAACGTTGGGGCGCGCTTCGTAGATTATTCCTACAACTCCCAACGGGACTCTCCGACGAGAGACTTCCAGACCGCTCTCCACGATCCGCGACTCGATCACCTCCCCAATCGGATCGGGAAGCTGGACGACTTGCGCAATCCCGTCCACTATCCCGTCGACCCGGTCGGGGGTTAGACGAAGCCGGTCCAGGATATGTTCGTCAGCACCGTTTTTCGCTGCTGTTGCGACATCTTTGGCATTTTCTTCCAGAATTCGATTCATGTTCGCGGTGATGGCCGACGCCATTGCGCGCAGGGCCGCGTTCTTACCGGCGGTGGACAGGGTGACCAGAGACCTCGCGGCGTGACTAGCCAGCGTGGCCTTTTCTAAAAGCTCGGTCGAAATACCGTCCATTGAACCGTCAACTCCCTGCGGGGCAGAATCGATAGACCGTCACTCTCTGGAGCGACTATCTGTCGAAGACTTCAAAGCCAGATTGTTTCTGTGGATGACCTCATCGCCATATTCGTAACCAAGGATATTCCTTATCGCCGACGAGTCCCGCATCATCACTCGCGAAAGGTCCTCGATGCCGTAATTCGTAAGGCCGTGCGCAACCACCGAACCATCGGGACCTACAACCGCCACGAGGTCACCCCGCTCATACGCGCCCTCGACTCCTATCACTCCTGCGGGCAGAAGACTCCTACCATGCCGTAGCAGCGCGTTGACTGCCCCGTCATCGATACGAACCCGCCCTTTTAGCGCGAGATCCGTGAGCATCCAGCGCTTACGGCTTTCGCGTCGGGAACCGGTGGCCGAGAACCGCGTACCGATGTGTTCGCCACGAACGAACCTGAGAAGATTTTCGGGATCACGGCCGTCCACGATTGCCGCGGTGGCTCCGTGAGCGGTCACCATCCCCGCGGCGAGCAGCTTCGTCTTCATCCCACCGGTGCCCGCAGGGGACGCAGCCCCGCCAGCGTCGGCAATCATTGCATCGGTGATGCAGTCAGTGGACTGAACTACCCTCATGACACCATTGCTATCCGGCCTCATATAGCCTTCGACGTTAGTCATCATCACCAGCAAGTCCGAATCGATCAGGTTCGCCACCAGCGCCGACAGCGTGTCATTGTCTCCAAAGTGCAACTCTTCGGTCGCAACCACGTCGTTTTCATTCGTTACGGGCACGATGCCGCGATCCAACAACGCAAGAAGCGTGTTACGGGCGTTCAAATAGCCTCGCCTGTCCTCCAGCGCGGCGCGCGACAGCAGGGTTTGCGCCACGGTCTTATTCAGACTGCGGAAGGCCTCCTCGAAAACGTTCATAAGCGGGGACTGTCCGACTGCCGCGAGAACCTGACGGGTGACGGTCGAATCCGACGCCCCGTCGCCTCCCAGAATGGCCCTTCCCATGGCGACCGCGCCCGAAATCACGAGTACAGGCTGGATGCCGGCCCGCATCAATTCGACCACGTTGCCGCTGATGGCTCTGATGTAATCTTCGTCGACGCCTACGCCCGGCTTGGTCAGTAGTGAAGTGCCGCATTTGACGACGATTCGTTCGGGCAACTTATCCACTACCTAGCGCGAAGGCTGCCGGGGTTTTCGAGAGCTTGAGCGGGGCACTTTGTCCAACCGGTGATTTAGACCTTTCACAGCCGTCTATAATTGCGACCTTGACGGTGAGAGGTCCCGAACCTGAAATCTCCGACTCGTCCGGACATATTCGGGTCCTCCTGTTGGACTCGAGTTTGGAGTAGCGCCGGATGCAACAGTATGCCACCAATCAAATACGCAATGTCGTGCTTCTGTCACAAAAAGGCGCAGGCAAGACTTCACTAGTCGAGGCTCTGGTTCACATGTCCGGCGCGACAAGCAGGCTAGGCAATATCGACGATGGTAATACGCTTGGCGATTTTCTACCCGATGAAATCCGGCGCAAAACGTCGCTGAGCCTTTCGGTCGTTACGTGCGAGTGGAAGAAGACGAAGCTCAACTTCATCGACACCCCCGGCGATCCCGATTTCGTCGGCGAAATTGCCTCCGGAATCCGCATAGCCGACGCCGCGCTTCTCCTGGTCGATGCCACCAGCGGCATCGAAGTCGGAACCGAGCTTGGCTGGAAACACGCCCAGGCAATGGATCTTCCAGTATTCATAGTCATCAATCGCATGGACCGTGACAACACCGATTTCGACGCCGTAGTCGAATCGCTCACGGAGGCGTTCGGCGCCGTCATACCCATGCAGATTCCCTACGGCTCCGCACGGGATTTCAACGGGATCGTGGACCTCGCCGCCATGAAGGGGGTGTCGTTCGACAGCGGCAAGAACAGCCGCGAAGACATCCCCGCAGCGCTCGAAGATCTGGCCGACGACGCCCGAGAAATGCTGGTCGAGGCAGTCGCCGCCGTAGACGACGACCTGACCGAGAAATATCTAGAGGATGAAGAAATAACCTCCGCCGAACTGACGGCGGCTATGAAAACCGGCGTCGCGACTCGCGAGCTATTCCCGGTCTTTTGCACGTCGGCGGTGCGTAACCACGGCAGCGGACCGCTGCTTGATGCGCTTGCGGCCCTAGCGCCGTCGCCCAAAGCGGTCACCAACTCCTCGACCAACGGCACCGCCGCGCTTGCCTTTAAGACAATCGTCGATCCGAATATGGGAAGGCTTACGTTCCTGAGGGTCTATTCGGGGGAACTTACCTCGAACTTCCAGGTCCGCAATATCGGAAAGCGAACGGACGAGAGGCTTGGTCCGCTCTCGTATCCGAGAGGCAAGGAGCATATCGACGCTACGACGGTTGTCGCCGGCGACATCTGCTCCGTCGCCAAGCTCGCCTCGACTCTGACCGGGGACACCCTTGCAGCCAGCCGCGACGCCGAAGCGTTGCCGGGGATCGAATTTCCCAACCCGGCAATCGCCTTTGCCATTACGCCCAAGACGAAGTCCGACCTCGACAAGCTCGGGACCGCGCTGTCACGCGTGACCGAGGAAGACCCCACCATCCGCGTCACGCGCGAGGACGCCACCGGCGAGACGCTGATATGGGGAATAGGCGACGGCCATCTCAACGTTGCGGTCGAGCGGCTGCAAAGCAAGTTTGGGGCCAAGGTGGACATTGCCGTTCCGCAAGTGCCTTACCTTGAAACCATACGGCGTCAGACCACCGCCAACGGCCGTTTCAAGAGACAGACCGGCGGGCATGGTCAGTTCGGAGACGTCACCATCGTGCTCGAACCTCTCTCGCTGGACATAGGCGAGTTCGAATTCCTGAACGAGATCGTCGGAGGCGCCATTTCCAGAAACTACGTGCCGGCCGTGGAGAAGGGGATCAAGGCCGCGATGTCGGATGGAATCCTCGCGGGCTATCCGGTGGTCGGATGCAAGGTCCGCCTTGTCGACGGCAAGGAGCATCAGGTCGATTCGTCGGACCAGGCATTTCAGCTTGCCGGCGCAATTGCGTTTCGCGAAGCCGCCAGAAAGGCGAGCGCCACGATCCTCGAGCCTATCTACGAGCTAAGAGTCTCCGTGCCAGATACCTTCACTGGCGCGATCATCAGCGACTTGAACGCAAAGAGAGCGCGCCTGAGCGGCACCGACCAGGCAGACGGATACACCGTAATCATCGCGGAGACGCCGCTGGCGGAAGTGCAGCGTTACGCGGTGGACTTGCGGCAAATAACACAAGGCCGGGGATCGTTCACCATAGATTTCATCCGCTACGAGGAAGTACCCATGCACCTTCAGGAGCAGGTCATAGCAGCGCGCGCCAAGGCGTCCTAGTAGCAGACCTTTCTGACGATCGCGCTGTAGCGGCTCGAATCGGGGCAGTGCTCAAGCCCGCGGCGAACTAGTCTTCCGATGCTGCTCGTCACGTTCGGCTAAAAGGCGGTTAAGTGGTGAGCACAGCGCGTTGGAGAGCACTGGCGACGATTTCCTCCTCGCCTTCCCGGAGCGTGCTCGGCGCCATGCAGAACTCGCCTCGGTATCCCCACAAATAGACCGGCGGGTCTCCCGCCGTAAGCCGTTCCAGCAGGTCTTCCTTGGATAGTCCAAGCTCATCCTCGTCCACTGCAAACCGCACCGCCGGTATGCCTCTGGCTTCCCAGAAAAACACTTCCGCCGTCAGCCCGCGGACATTTTCCACGGCAGACGCTATCCGCTCGCACATCGCCTGCCAGCGTTTGCGGTCGGCCTCGTGGTCTCTCGTGAAGTACCGTTCCACGGCCGTGAGCAACCCAACCATCTCCTCCTTGGCGACCTTCATCGACCGGCCGACGGAATGATTGGGGTTCGAATTCAACATGGCCGCCTTGATGAGTCCGGCCTTTCCACAGAGTATTCCAGTGCCCTGGGGACCTTCGAGCCCCTTGCCGCCGCTAAACGTGAGCAGGTCCGCGCCTGACGCGGGCACGTCGATCAGATTGCTCAAGGGGGGCAGTACTACGGACGCGTCGACGATAACGGGGACTCCTCGTTCGTGAGCGATGGCGACTACCCGCTGGAGCGAGACGCCGCGCCTCCAAACTCCTGAAAGGGGCAACAGGCTGTACAGAAAGGCCGCCGTGCCGGGCCCCAGCGAGCCGGCAATCTCCGCCTCGGTCGCACCTTCGGGACCGCCGATCTCCACCAGCGTCCCGCCCGCCACTCTGACGCTCTGGTTGTAATCGCTTT
>JAAXGO010000008.1 GCA_012267425.1 Rhodothermales bacterium | reverse complement strand
TTGGCGCGATTCATCGATACGCTGCGCGGACGCCCAGCCCTTATAGGCGACCTGACCGACCTGCGCAGTTGCCATGCATGTTTCAGGCATATCTTGCGCGATCGGGCATTGTATCTCAATCACGGCGCGTCCGGTCGGTGAGAGCCGAGCGGAAAGCAACTCCCAAAGTCGCTCTCGTTCCGGCGGACTAAAATGTACGAGAGTGGCACTTGCGATTGCTGCCGAAACAACAGGAGGTAGCGGAGCGACTAGGATGGACATGGGCAGGATGCTCACGCGCCGTCGCAAGTCCGGGTCGGAACAAACTCGCGCCATGATAGCGGACCGCATTGCCGGATCTGGCTCGACCGCGAGGATCTCCGCCTCCGGTAAAGCTCCTGCGATGACTTGCGTAGTGATGCCGGTGCCGGCACCGACGTCGACGACTGGGTATCCCTTCGTCTCCAAACCTGTGAGAGCGTCGGCAATCTGCGCGTTAACCGCGCTATGCTGTTCGCTGGCCACCGCATCGTAAAATTGAGCCGTGACCGCATAACCGCTCATTAGAAGATCGACGTCAGGCCAATGCCGATGATTCGCTCGCGCCCCAGCGATGCGCCTTCGACACCCGGTCCGTAGAGAACGCCGTTGATCTCTTGCTCATCGTCAAGAAGGTTTCGCGCGAAGGCAAAAACTTCCACGTCGCCGAAGGCGGCGCCAAGCCGGAAGTCGACATTGTGGTAAGCATCGAGGTCGAAACTGTCCGCAACATCTGCGGCGCGTTCGCTGACATATTGGTGCGTCAACGTCAAAAACGGCGATAATTCAGCACCGCCCCAGGATACGGCACCTCCCCGATAGTTGACAGTCGTCGTCGTGCTGAGCTTGGGCACGTTGGGGATCGGGTTTCCGGAAGCGGCGCCGGAAAACGCATCGCCATCCCGAATCTCCCCGTCGATCCAAGCAAGCCCTCCTGACAGGGACCAGTTTCGATCCAAAATGACGCCAGCCTGAGCCTCGACGCCGAAGCTGCGTGTATTGAGATTAACTGGCACAAACTGAAACGCGACGAAGTCCAACACGAACAGCTGCTCGTCCTCGACGTCATTGTAAAAGCCGCTGAGTTCAAAACTGGCGCGATCATTCAAAAAGCGTGTCTTCACGCCCGCTTCATAGGTCCACGAGGTAGATTCGGCATAATTCGGGCTCTCGACACCCAAGGCAGCGTTCAAGGTTAGCCGCGGAAAGCCCCCGCTTTTCGCCCCTCGCCCAACTGTCGCATAGAGATTGACATTCTCGGTGGCTTCGAACGCAAGCGCCAAACGACCGGTGAGGAGATCGAAATTGGCTTCGTTCTCTTCTTCAAAGAAATCGACAGAGCCAGGAAAACCAACGCCGGCAAACTTGGCATCAAGCGTTTTTTCGTCCCGCGTGTAGCGAAGGCCCGCTGTGCCTTTCAGACGCGTGCTGAATAACGGAGCCGTCACTTCCCCGTAGGCTGCGTAGGAATCAATCTTTTGAGTGGCGTCCCGATCACCGTTGAGAATAGGCGAAAACGTCGACCGATTATCGAGTTCGACCTCAAAATCGGATTGGAAGTAAACAGCACCCGCCACCCAGCCGATATCACCTTCAGCAAGACTCGACAAGCGAAGTTCCTGATAAAAGCGGGTTTCATCCTCCTGCCAATCCGAGAAAGAAAGCGGCGCCAGGAAGTCCGACGCAGGCAGACCAAAGAGCGGTCCATAGATCAGACCGTCGGTATCATCCGTGACTTGATCGTTCTTAAAACCGTTGATCGCCGTGATCGAGGTGAAGTCGGCAAAGCCGAGGGGTGGTTCGACTTTCGCACTCACGCCCCAAGCCGTTCGCTCGACTTCGTTTTCTGGGTCGACTTCAACGACGGGCTCCGATTGCGCCCGTGAAACATAGTAGAACGGGTTGGAAACGCGGCGGTCTGCGTTGGCCGACAGCGTCATGCGAAGGCCGTCATCGGCTTCGGGCTTGATAACGATGACGGCCCGCCCCGAATAAGCTGTCTGATCGCCGAGGTCACCGCCGATGGGAGCGATGTTATTGACAAACCCGTCGACTGTTGACGCGCGGAAGGACAGTCGTCCGCGCAAACGGTCGCCTGCAAAAGGGCCGGAGATGGACGTTTCAGCGAGTCTAAAGCCCAGGTCGCCGCCTTCAAGCCGCACGGGACTCTCAAAGCTGTCCGAAGGCAGGCGCGTCGTAATGTTGATGGCGCCGCCTTGGCTGTTGCGCCCAAAGAGTGTTCCTTGTGGACCGCGCAGTACTTCAATCCGCTCAAGGTCAAGATAAGCGAACTCCGAGGCGAATACCGGTTGGGGCACCCCATCGACATAAGTGACGACGGAGCCATCATCCGGGCCGATGGCTTGCGATAACGGCCCAATGCCGCGGAGCTGAAAGTATGCGAACCGACCGTCGTCAAAGCTTGTCAAAGACAATCCAGGCGCCTGCCTGAAGAAACTGAACGTGTCGTCCACGCGCCGCGTCTCAATGGTACCCCTATCCAGTACCGTTAGTGCGAATGGCACATCTTGGGACGCTTCTTCGCGCTGACGGGCCGTCACGATTATCTCCTCTAGACGGTGAGCCTCATCAGCTTCGGGCGGTCCGTCCGAATCTTGTGCGAGAGCGCCAAACGGAGCCGAAAGAATCAGGGCCGCTGCCGTAGCAGTTGCAATGAGATAAGTGTACATGTACATGGGAACCTAAACGCTACATTGTAGCGTTTCAACTTAGCATGCATATGTTCTTCCACAAGGCGCTAAGCGGGAGAAAAACCGGTATCGATCGGGAGAAATTAAGGGTCTGCGCGGCGGATGACGCTGGGCGGGCAGCCATTTTGCCGTCGAAAGGCGGACGAAAAAGATCGGACGCACCTATAACCGACCTCTTGCGCAGCTGAGGAAACGGTCATCCCTTGCTGGAGGAGGATCGTTGCATGCTCCATTCTGCGACGTGAGAGGTAGGCGAAAATGGTTGTTCCGAGCGTTTCTTTGAAGGCCCGCTTCAAGGTGAACTCATTGGTGCCGACAATCTTGGATAGTTTGGCAACCGTTGGAGGATTCTGCAGCTGACTGTCGAGATGGTCCCGCGCAGCGAAAACTTTCTCACGATGGCGTGGATGAACGCGGCACTGCTTCCTTTCCCCACTCGACAGGCTGGCGAGTTGTTCTGCGAGAAGGTAGTGCACACACGATTCGAGATAAAACTGCCTCGCAGCGTCGCTGTAGGGCGTGGTGAACATCGTTTCCAACCGCGTCACTGCAGCTGCGGTAAGCGGTGCGAGTCGCGCGATCCCGGCATCTTCTCGCACCCGCTTGAGAATGTCGCGAGCCCCCTTCGGTAGAGCCAAGCCTTCAGCGAAAAATTTCTCCGCAATTTGCGGTTCGAATCGAATGGAAACCGTCCGGAATCCGTTCGATGGCAGAACAAATTGCGACGTGGAACCACGCGGGGCTGCAGATGTCCAGACTTCCAAAGCGTGCGTATCGAAGCGGCAATTCTCCATCTCGAAGCGCGCGCCACCCCTCAAATGAAAGCCAAAGCCAAATGTGTCTTCAGGCTCGGTGAAACTAAATGATCGAGGTACACCCGGATCGAATCGGCTAAGTAAAAGGGTCGCCCCGCTTCGCAACTCCAGCGTTTCCACAGATTGGTCCGACCTTTGCAGAAGCGCCCCCCAGTTCTCCGGGTGCGCATCGTTGGAGTGACTGTCCGCAGCAATCATTTGCCTGCATCCTGGCAACCGGCGCAGAACCCGGAGAGTTCTACGATGTGATGTTTGATCGTGAAACCCAGGCTCTCAGCGTCGCATGCGAGCAGGCGTTCAAGTTTCTTGTTCTCAACCTCTGTTGACTGACCACATCGCTCGCAAACAAACAATACGCATGCGTGATCATCTTCCGGATGCGCACAGGCGACGAAGGCGTTGCGACTTTCGACCCGCGTGGCTACGCCCTGTGCACAAAGACAATCGAGCATCCTGTAGATCGTCGACGCAGTAAGCGCCCTGCCAATCTCCTCGCTCAATGTCTCTCGGAGGGCGTAGGCACCCATCGGGCGCCCGGCCCGCCAAAGCGCAGCGAGCGCGCGCTGCCGGAGCGGCGTCATCTTGGTTCCGCGCGCTCGGCAAGCCGTGATTACGTCATGCAACGTTGACCGCAGAACAGATTCTGGGACTCGACTTTCGCAGCCTTTTCTGTTCATCGGGGCATAGCTACCTCGGAAGCGACAATGCAACAATGTTGCATATTGTGCGGAACTGTAGCACCAAACAAGCGTGTTGACAACCGCATTAGGCTGCGGCCTCGCGCTCGCGTTCTCCCGGCGCTACCCGGAGATCCTTGCGCCCTACCGCGCCGCCTGCCGTACAGGCTGCCTCCGTCCGGGGCGCATCATGATCCACAAGCTCGCGCACCGGCGACCGGGCGATCCCGTCTACATCCTGCACTTTCCAACCAAGCGCCATTGGCGCGACGCCTCCCGCATCGAGGATATCGAGGCCGGTCTCGCCGACCTGGCCACACGCTGCGCCGCCGCCGGGATCCGGTCCATCGCCGTGCCGGCTCTTGGCTGCGGCCTTGGCGGGCTTTCCTGGACGATCGTCTCAGCGCTCATCGAGCAGACCTTCGCATCCACCGCCACGATCGTGTGCGAGATGCATCCACCTGCCGCCTTATAAGCGTCAACACGCGACTAACATCCGCCAAAACGCTGTTGGTACGCGTTTCTTTAGAATGCTTGCCGGATGTGAAAAGGAGTCAATGCACAGTCGGCTATGCTACAGCCACCGCCAGTTCCCGTTCCGGTTCCCTGACATTCTTAAGAGTTGAAGGGAACGGGAACCGGGAACCGTGCTGCTAGGCAGCAGGCGCGAGGTTCCCGGCGGCCATCCTTCCGTTGCGTCCAGGCACAAGATCGAATGACACCTTCTGACCTTCGTTCAACGTGGCAAGGCCCGACCTCTCGACATCCTTGATGTGAACGAACACGTCTCCGGAGCCGTCCTCCGGCTCGATGAAACCATAACCCTTTTCGGCGTTAAACCACTTGACGATACCGATAGCCATTTTTCCTCGGCGATTTATGAACAGCGCCGCGTCGCGCGGCGCAAGTTGAACGTAGACGATGCCGGAGAAGAAAGCTGGCTTCCCGCCCGCGCGGGCAAGAACATGATCGACAACGGCTCGGCGCCACGTGGCGACCATACAGGCAGTACAGAAGCGTGCAAGCCGTTTGGGCCCCGGCCTCGGGGCGGCCGAGAAGGAGAGTGAAAGAGGGGAGCAAGAAGAGGGTGAACGGACGGAGGCTGGGAGAAGAGACCCCGGCGCTGGACGTTCGCAACCCATCGTCAGGTGCGCCAGGCGAACTGGTGCCAGTGCAGCCGGTGAAAGTCCAGCAGGAAGGAGAAGGCCAGCCACCACTTTCCAACCCGAGTCATGGGCTGTCGCTCGCGAGGGCGGGGGTCAAGCGTTGACAGGGGCGCGTGCGGGCAGGGCTATCGAGCGCCGAAAGAGGTAAGTCCGGGATGCCGAGGTTTTCTGACGTGCCGAAGGCAACATCTGCTCTGCCGATTTGGCGAGGCAGAGCGCAATCCCTCGGTGTCTAAGAACCCATGCACGCACGTACGCACTGCACCAGGACCTGGGAGGTCTCCGTGCCATCCCGCTGTCGTGGCGGGGTCGCCGAAGAAAGGGGCAACCCGTAACCGAAGATGAACGGCATGGAGAAGTCAGACTCGGCCATAGTAGCTATGAAGCCGACGAACAAAGGGACGCAAGTTCCGGCGGAGTCGGTGGAGCCAAGGGCCGAGCCCAAGGGGAATCTGGAAGGCCAAAGCACGCGCCGGACACAGGACCGGGAAAGCATGTCACAGGCGGTCGACCGGATACGGCAGTTTGTACAACGGGAGCCACAGGAGCGTCTGACGGCGCTTCTCCACCATGTCACGGCCGATGCGCTTCGCTGGGCGTTCTACGAGTTGAAGAGGAATGCGGCGGCGTGCGCTGACGGCGTGACGTGGCGGATGTACGAGGAAGGGCTGGAAGGCCGACTGGCCGACCTGCACAACCGAGTGCACTCGGGAGCGTACCGGGCGACACCATCACGGCGGGTGAACATTCCGAAGCGGGATGGCAGTACACGACCGCTCGGCGTCGCGGCCATCGAGGACAAAATCGTCCAGAAGGCGGTGGCGGAGATAATCCTGACGCCGATCTACGAGGCGGAGTTCCTGGGGTTCAGCTACGGGTTCCGGCCCGGGCGTGGGACGCATGATGCGCTCGATGCGCTCGCGGTCGGTATCAAACGGCGCAAGATCAAGTGGGTGGTGGACTGTGACATCCGCAAGTTCTTCGACACGGTTTCGAGGGACTGGCTGGTCCGGTTTCTTGAACATCGCATCGGAGACAAGCGGGTTATCAGGCTCATCATCAAATGGTTGAACGCCGGCGTCATGGAAGATGGAGATTGGCGGGACGACCTGCGGGGAACGCCGCAAGGCTCGGTGATTTCACCGATTCTCGCAAACGTCTACCTGCACTATGTCCTCGATCCCTGGTTCCAGAAGAAGTGGCGTAGCCGCGAGGTCAATGGCGACTCACTCATCGTGAGATATGCCGACGACCTCGTGGTGGGATTTCAGCACAAACGGGACGCGGAGCGCTTCCTGAACGCCGCAAAAGGGCGGTTCGGACGCTTCGACCTGGAACTGCATCCCGACAAAACCCGGCTCATCGAGTTCGGGCGGTTTGCCATCGACGACCGTCGGCGACGAGGGTTGGGCAGGCCGGTGACCTTCGACTTTCTGGGCTTCACGCACTACTGCACGAGGACCAGGCGGGGGCACGCCTTGTTGGGGCGCAAGCCGGTATCGAAGCGGATGGCACGCACACTCAAGCGGATAAGGGAGGCCCTACGCAGGCGGATGCATCACGACGTAGAGGAAACGGCAAAATGGCTGGGGATGGTGGTCAACGGATGGCTGAACTACTTCGCCGTC
>JAAXGO010000293.1 GCA_012267425.1 Rhodothermales bacterium | reverse complement strand
TTTGGGGCGATCTGGTGTCGCCGCACACCTTCGGCCACACCGGGGCAACTGGCACGGTGGCGTGGGCGGATGCAGGGCGTCAGCTAAGCTGCGTGGTGCTGACCAACCAGATGGTTGCCAACGGGAGCTTGCTGCGGCGGGTTTCCAATGCGGTGTCGGCAGCCGTGGAAGAATAGCGTCCAAATCTCCTCCGGGTTTTTTAATTTAAAATTAATTTTTTTAATTTTATAATTGACTTTTTCAATTATATAGCTATAATTACGTCTAAATTTAACCATTTGGAGGTTTCGCCATCAAAGACTGGAAAGAGCTAACCGATCTGACGAAGGGGGCGCGTATCGTGGTAGAGCGGGTTTTCCTGCCGGACAGCGCCATCGCGATCGAAGGACAATTCGAGCCGCCTGTCCTGGCGCGTCTTTCCGCCGAGGACCAAGTATTCGTAATGGCCTTCGTCCAAGTCCACGGCTCGATCAAGGAAATGGAGCGCATCTTTGGCATCAGCTACCCAACGGTCAAAAACCGCCTAGATGCCATTGCAAAGCAGCTACCGTTGGTCGAGACGGTGACTCGAACCGCGGAATCGGCTAGCACCCCGCACTCAAATCCCCAATCGGCGGCGGTACTCGACAGCCTAGAACGCGGCGAGATTGACGTCGAAGAGGCGCTGAGGAGGCTCTCCTGATGCTGCCACCGATGTTCCTGCGATTGCGAGTCCAAGGCGACAAGCGCCGCATTCGGCTGTGGATCCCGCTCATAGTGCTATGGCCGCTCGTCATCGTCGTGGTGCTGCTAGGGACACCTGTTGCATTATAGTAGCGGCGCGCTCGGGGCACCGCGCTCGGAGCCGTTCTGTCTTGCTGGCTGGCCCTTCGCTCCTATATGTGCTTGCCTCGCTGCGCGGCCTGCGTTGCGACGTAGTCTCTGGCGAGGATCGCGTGTTCATTTCAATTGACTAGGAGGCTGTGATGACTGAAGAGCGACGCAAAGTCCTCGACATGCTTGCGGAGGGGAAGGTCACTGTAGAAGAGGCCGAGCGTCTTTTAGAGGCGCTACAAGACACCCCTCACGTCGAAACTCGCAAGAGGCATAAAAGGCGTAGAATTAATGCTCCTATATCTCCGATACCTGGCGTTGAGGCGCTGCAAGACTCCCTCGAAGGACTCGGAGAAGAGATCGGAAAAGGACTCGAAGAAGGCCTCGAAGGACTCGGAGAGTCTCTATCCGGGTGGTCCGAGAGCGAAGAAGGCCCCCGCGACGAGGACGGCAAAACCTCCATGCGCGACGACACGTTCGCCGTGGGCGACAACCCGCGCCTCGTGGTGCGCGGCTTCAACGGCCGCATTCGGGTCCGCGCCGGCGAACCCGGCTCAATTCGCGTGCGGGCAAGGCTGAAAAAACCGCGCGGAATCAAGTACAGCGCCGTGCAGGAAGGCGACCTCGTCGCGGTCGAGGCCAAGCCGGATCGGCAATCCGAGGGATTCCTGCACGGATTCTCCCGCCAGAACTCTGGAGCGAACATTGAGGTGATTGTGCCCGTCGCGACTAGCGTTGACTTGGCGACTAGCAACGGGCCAGTGGAGCTCCAAGGAACGGAGGGCAGTGGGGCGGTGCAGACCAAGAACGGGCGTATAAGGGTCGAAAACTTCAAGGGCGACCTGAACGCGACGACCAAGAACGCCCCGATCACGGTCAAGACATTTTCTGGCTCGGCAGAGCTTTCTTCTACCAATAGCCGCGTGTCCATTGAGGACGCACATGGCCGCTTCGACGCGCGGACGACCAATGGGTCGATAAAGTTTCAGGGAAGCATCGAGCCCGGAACCGACAACAGACTATCCACCACGAACGGCAGCATCAAAGTCGCTCTGGACGCCGACCCGAGCTTCAAGCTGACGGCTGCAACGGTCAATGGACGAGTCCGCTGCGAGGTGCCGGGCTTCGTCGCAGCGGTCGAGAAGCGCCACAAGCTCAAGGGAACAGTGGGCGAAGGCGAGGCCGAATTGATCGCCAAAACCGTGAACGGCTCCATCGCGATTCAGTAGCCAAACGCAGCAACAAACAGGAGGATCGCCATGAACGAAAACAGCAGACGCGTACTTGAGATGCTATCGGAAGGCAAGGTGTCCGTGGATGAGGCCGAGCGCCTGCTCTCCCTCATTGACGAGGAGCCAGAGACGACCACAGCGGTGCAGCCGCTAGCGCCCCCAGCGCCCCCAGCGCCCCCACAAGCGGGATCAGCCCGGCGATATCTGAGAGTCACCGTCGACTCGGACGATGATGAGCACATCGACGTCCGGGTGCCGCTGGCGCTGATCAAGGCTGGAGTCAAGCTACATACCTTACTCCCGGCGCAAGCCACGACGGGAATCAATACAGCTCTGCAGGACAACGGCATCAACGTTGACATTGACAACCTGCGAACCGAGGATCTAGAGCTGCTAATCGACGCTCTAAGTGAGATCGAGGTCAATATCCAAGACGGGAACGAGAAGGTTCGAGTTTACTGCGAATAATCCAAACCGCGAGGAACATTGAGATGGAGCTGAGTAATACTATGCGTGCATCAAAATGGATATTGCTGGTCGCCATCCTCGGCTTATGGGGGACGGGGACCGTCTGGGCGGAGGAGGGAAAAGAGGAGGCCGTTGAGGAAGAGGCCGCCGACAAGGAAAAGGACGACGACGACGAAAAGGACAAAGAGGACGGGGAAGACGAGGACGACGAAGAAGACGAGAAAGACAAAGGCCCCAAATTTGCGAAAGTGATCAAGGACTTTGACAAGATCGAGGGCCTATTCGAGCTGTACCGGGATCCAGAGGAGAACAAAGTGTTCTTGGCCATTCGGCCCGACCAGTTCGACCAAATCTACCTGTGCAGCATCACGCGCACGCAGGGCGACGGCTACTTCTTTGACTCGGCTTCGCTAGTCTCCATCGGTCGAGGCTGGGGCACGTTTCCCTTTGTCTTTCAGCGAGTCGGCAAAAAAGTATTCTTCGCCCACAAGAATGTGTACTACCGGGCCGAGCCAGACGCCGCCATCCACCGAGCCGTGGACCGGGGCCTGTCCGACTCGATTTTAGGCGTCGGCAGCATTGAGGGGCAGCCCCATCCCGAGACCGGCGCAGTGCTCGTTGACCCGAGCGATTTCTTCATTCAGGACATCGCCTCGGTAAGTTCCTTCTTCAGCAGGTACCTCAAAGAGGGTTCGTATAGCTTCGACAACGACAACAGCTATTTTGGCGCGTTGAAGAATTTCCCGCACAATACCGAGATTGACGTGGTGCTGCACTTTAAATCCAATTCGCCCAAAATGGACATTCCCACCCTAGCGGATACGCGCAGTTTCCAGCACATCTATCACTACAGCCTGTCCAGTCTGCCCGAGTCGGATTTCCGCCCGCGCTTGGCCGACGACCGAGTGGGGCATTTCACCACC
>JAAXGO010000292.1 GCA_012267425.1 Rhodothermales bacterium | reverse complement strand
GATCTAGACCCGGTGACGGCCACGCAGACCATCTGCGAGCAAGATCCGATCTACTTCTTTCATGCCGGTGTGGCGTACGTGGGAGATTTTTCGAACTTCGGATTCACGTCTCCGCTGCAGGGTGGACGCTACCGGCTTGAAGTTGCACCGAGAATCGGTTCGAGCAATTACATCACGGTGACTGCCGACTGGCGGCGCTACTTTTTCATGAATCCGCTCACATTCGCCATTCGTGGTCTGCACGTCGGCAACTACGGTACGAGCATTTCCAGCGAGCCTAGCGGTACTACGGCTACGTCCGACGTTTTCGCACGCGAATACCTCGGCTACGCCTACTACCCCGGATTCATCCGCGGTTACAGCCTCAATTCCTTCGACCTGCAAGAAGAGTGCAGGAACGATGCTTGCAGCGTGTACTCACGGCTTTTCGGCACTCGTATCGCCATGGCCAGCGCTGAATTTCGCTTGCCGCTACTCGGCACGAATGCATTAGGACTCATCAACTTTCCGTATCTACCAACGGAGGTGACGGTGTTCTCGGATGCTGGCCTCGCCTGGGACCAAGGCGAGGATCCGTTTTCCATGCTCGTGTTCGAGCGCGAATCAACAGAGCGGATTCCGGTGGTTTCGGTCGGCACGTCGGCCCGGTTCAACCTCTTCGGCTACATGGTGTTTGAAATCTATTACGCGTATCCGTTCCAGCGCCCTGACAAGGGGGGGCATTTCGGCTTCCAGCTTATGCCCGGATGGTAAAAATTTGGTTTGAGCACCCGTTATTTTAACCTTTATAGTCCATTCGCGTGGAGTCCAATGCACGCATGTATCACAAAATCCAGCCGTGGCTATTCCGTCTTGATCCAGAGAGTGCGCACTTAGCCACCGCCTACACCGCGTGGCTCGCTCAGTCAGTCGCCACTCGGGCTATCAGGTCCTCATACGGCTTCGGGCACGGTTCACTGGGACGAAACATCTTCGGACTCAACTTCACGAATCCCGTCGGTCTTGCAGCAGGCTTCGACAAGAATGCCCGCCTCATCCGGTTCTTCGAGGCCTTGGGCTGCGGCTTCGTGGAGGTCGGCTCGGTAACCTTCCGTCCGTCACGAGGCAATCCCAGACCACGCGCGTTTCGACTCCCCGACGATCGGGCGCTCGTCAATCGGATGGGACTCAATAATCAGGGGGCCGACCGCATCGCGCGAAGGCTGCTCCGCCTGCGCGGCAAGCACCGCGTGCCGATCGGCGTCAATCTAGCAAACTCATCAGACCTGTCGATCAACAGCGCGAAAGCAATCGAAGATTTTCGGCAAGGTTTCATCCGTCTCGGTCCGCTTGTCGACTACGTAGCGCTCAACATTTCGTGTCCCAACTCCGTGGGCGGGAAAACCTTCGAGGATAGTTGGCTCCTCGACACACTACTCAGGACCATTATTGCCGAGCGTGAGCGTTTGGGTCTCACCGTGCCAATCCTCGTCAAGGTGCCACCGGTTCTCACTGCAAAGGTAGTCTACGACAGTCGACTGGAAGAAATCCTCAACGTATCGCTTCAGCACAGAGTGGCAGGCATCATCGCCGGCAATACCGCGAGTGACCGCCGCAATCTGTCATCTTCGCCCGAGGAAATCGCTGCTGCTGGCCAAGGTGGACTCAGCGGACGGCCGCTCCTCGAGCGAACTCTGCGTCTGGTGCGCTATGTCAGCCACGCAACCGCGAACAGAATTCCAATCATTGGTGTCGGGGGAATTGACAGCCCCCAGTCCGCATTTCGCGTGCTTCGGGCGGGTGCCTCACTTGTGCAGGTTTACACGGGCCTCGTGTACGAAGGGCCGCGTCTTATCCAGCACATCAAGGAAGGTCTCGTGAAGCTGATGGAGAAGCACGGCTTTTCCACGATCTCCGAAGTGGTCGGCTCAGATCCCGACTGATCCTCTGCCCGAATGAGAATGCAAGGCGTCACCAGGCCTGGGCGGCAAGGGTAGAGACATCGTCGTGTGGGTCTGCGTCAGGCTGCATTGAGATGGCCAAGCGCTTGAAAGGTATTCGAAGCCGCACGGGGGCAACCGGAAAAGACTCGGCTGGCTTGCCTCCTCGAATCCATGCACAGGATCCGTCTATTAAATGTAAGCGTCCGCTGGACCCAATCAAGATGGGGTTCACCGGACGCTTACGGAAAGTGAACGTGTGTCTTAACCACTCTGGAATCGCAGCGACCGCGTAGCGC
>JAAXGO010000291.1 GCA_012267425.1 Rhodothermales bacterium | reverse complement strand
TGTGTCTGCAGTGGAACACGCCTCGGTCCGGGAGACGGCTCGGTGGTTGAGCGATCAGTCGTTCGCTGAGGTTGATGCGATCCCGGTGACCGGCGGCGGGGTCGTCGATCTCGACGCGCTTGAGGTTTTGCTCGGCGACGATGTCCTGTTCGTGTCGGTCATGGCTGCTAATAGCGAGACCGGCGTGCTGAATCCGGTGGTGGAGATCGCCGAACGCGCTCATGCTGCCGGTGCTCTGTTTCACTGCGACGCGACCCAATACGCGGGTCGACTCCCCTTCGATCTCTCCGACATAGGTGCTGATTTGGTGTCACTTAGTAGCCACAAAATCTGTGGTCCTGGCGGCGTCGGTGCCCTCGTCGCCGCGAAATCCAGCGGGCGGCTGCGCCCCCTCATTCACGGCGGCGGTCACGAAAGGGGCTTGCGCTCTGGGTCGCTGAACGTAGCCGGTATCGTTGGATTCGGGGCCGCCGCTGAGATTGCCGTCGAGGAACGCACGCAGGAGGCGGATCGGATACGTCCTCTTCGCGATCACCTCGTCGCCGAGTTGAAGCGTGGCCTATCCGGGGTCGAGGAAAACGGGGATATTGACTGCCGGCTCCCCAACACGGCGAACATCCACTTCGCGGGGGCGGACGCCGAGGCAGTAGTCGCCAACATGGACCCGGTGGCGGTTTCGACCGGTAGTGCGTGTAGCGCCGGTGCTATTGAACCCTCTGCAGTGCTGCTAGCGATGAGGCTGTCGCGGGAGGCCGCCTTTGAGTCTGTGCGGTTTAGCTTGGGCCGGTTTACTACGGCGGAGGAAATCGAAATCGCGGCCCAGAAAACCATTGCTGCGGTCGAGTACGTGCGGGCTATGAACGGAGGAGAGGCGTAGTGCGATTGGTCGAGGCGGCCGAGCCGACTTTCGCTCGGCACGAGACGTTCCATCCTCGCTATGGCTGGTTTCGCAAGGCGTACGCCGTGACGGAGGGCTATCCTCAGATATTTACCGATGTAGATGCTCCAGTCTTGATTGGGGTTGGCAAGAACATGGTCCGAGCCATTCGGTTTTGGGGCCTCGCCGCCAAGCTGATCAAAGATCGGCAAACGCCGGGATTGGTCCCGACAGAGTTCGGCCATGCGCTGTTTGGCGAGTCGGGCTGGGATCCGTACATGGAAGATCCGGGTACGCTCTGGTTGCTGCACTGGCAGCTATTGGCGCCGCCGTCGCTCCTACCGGTGTGGTGGATCGTATTTAATGAGTTCCACCCGGTCGAGTTTACCGACGAAGCACTTGACCACGCCGTCACCGTGGGTCTGGACTCGGTAGGGGGGTGGGCGAAGCCGCATCCTTCATCTGTGAAGAAGGACATCAGTGCTCTATTACGGACCTATGCACCCGCCGAGCGTTCAAAACGCTCAGGGCACAGTATCGACGATCTCCTTGATTGCCCCTTGCGTGAACTGGGCTTGATCAGACGATCCCAAGCCACCGGCAGTTACCGATTCGTCCTCGGGGCGAAACCAACGCTGCCGCCGGAGATTGTAAGCTATGCCGCACTCGACTATCTCGCTCGCACTGAAACTGGGGGAAATACCGCAACTCTCAGCCGCCTAGCGTACGAACCTGGGGCACCGGGCCATGCTTTCAAGCTGACAGAAGCGGATATGTTCGCGGCACTTCAACAGACGGCGACGACCACGAATGCGCTGGAACTTGTCTCGCTGACCGGCGCACCTCAGCTATCTTGGTCCGGCGATCTAGCGGCTGTGGCTAACGAGGTCCTTTCATCTTACTACGACATCACCCCGGAGACCGGGGTTGGAGAAGACGACCAACTTGAGTTGTTTGACCTAGAGGAAAATGCCGCTACCGTGGGGCCACGCTGATGGTAGCATTAGCAGACTACATTGCCGTTGTCGGGCGATTTGCTCGCTCGGCTAACCTAGAGCGCGACATCGCCCGACGTGAGCCACTTGATGGCTATGTCGTCACCGCCCGAGCGCTCGATGTGGTAGAACGCATCGCTGTCACGGCTGCAAACGGTGCTGCGGGCGGAGCGTGGTCGTTGACCGGCCCTTATGGTTCGGGCAAAT
Source organism: Rhodothermales bacterium (assembly GCA_012267425.1). Taxonomy (GTDB): domain Bacteria; phylum Bacteroidota; class Rhodothermia; order Rhodothermales; family Bin80; genus Plut-88865. The sequence goes on along the minus strand of JAAXGO010000291.1, from coordinate 9,693 downwards.
CATCGCTCGCGTTGCTTCTCGACGCCGCATTTGGCGAGCGCGGTGCCACGCGAGCCGCTGCGACCAAACTCATCGAGGCGACATCGCCGGCCGTAGCCGACCTCCTCGCTCGCGCACATCAAGCCCGTGGAACCGAGGAGCGGGGGTTCCACCGCGCCGTAGTCACCGCGAGCTGTGAGCCGCTGCACCACACTGTCCTTCGAGCGCTTCGGTCCGCCGTCATCCGGGCCTATGGAGCCATCCCCTCGACGCGCACATTCCGAGCGGCTAAAACGCTCAAAATCGCACTCGCCGACGCTGCATCCGATGATCTGCGTCGAATTGGCCCCTCGCCAGCGGACCTGCTTGAAGTGGCCTGCTGCTTGGCCGAAGACGCCCCATTGCTGCTCATCATCGACGAATTCGGCAAGAACCTTGAAGCAATCAGCGATGGTTCGGATGCCGACCCCTATCTCCTGCAACAACTCGCCGAAGCTGGACAGGGGGTCGGTCTCCCGATTTTCGCGCTGACGCTACAACACCTGTCCTTTGAGGATTACCTCGTCGGCATTGATGGTCCGCGACGGCGGGAGTGGGCAAAAGTCCAGGGCCGGTTTGAAGATGTCGCGTACATTGAGTCTGCCGCTCAGACCCGCGCTCTGATTGGAACGGTTTTCGAGATTAACGACGATCTGCAACCTCGCATTAGACGATGGGCCGAGAGCCATGCCAAAGCGATGCGTGCCCTCGGAGTCGCCGATCTCGCCACCACCTCTACGATCGAGGCGTGCTATCCGCTGCATCCTCTTACCGCCCTAGTACTCCCAGAGTTGTGCAGCCGCTACGGACAGCACGAGCGCACCCTCTTTTCGTTCCTGACCGGTGCTGACTCAGCCACTGCTGCTTCGTTCTTGTCCGCTACCTCCTTGCCGGATCGGGGCGCATTGCCATCGCTCGGCTTGGACGCTGTCTATAACTACTTCGTCGCGGGTGGAGTGGGCGCAGTTGGCTACTCGCAGCGGTGGTCGGAGATCGCCACCCGGCTGCGCGACGCTCATGACCTGACGGAGAACCAGACGAAGCTGGCCAAGTCGATCGCCATACTCAACCTCGTGTCCTCCGGTGGGGCCGCCCGCGCCTCTGCCCAAGTGCTCGACATCGCTCACAACGGTGCAGCAACGGCCCTAAAGAGCCTACAAGACGCCGGCATTGTCACGTATCGCGATTTTGCCGACGAGTTCCGGATCTGGCATGGCACGGATGTTGACATTCGCGGGCTTATCAAAGCCGCATACGCCAAAGTACAGCGGCAACCGCTTGTAGAGATTCTTTCTGCAATCCACAAACCTGAACCCGTGGTCGCGGCTCGGCACAGCGCCGAACACGACATCCTGCGCGTGTTTGCCCGTCGCTACGTTGACGGCACTGAACCAGTCACACCGCTGACCCCGTTCTCGCCCTACGACGGAAAGGTCTTACTGACGGTCGCGACGGATGCTATGCCAACGCTCGCGCAAGCTGGCGAAAATGCAAAGCCCGTCGTCGCGGCTATCCCGAATGATCTTGCCCCCCTCGATGATGCGGCCCGTGAGATTGCAGCCGTTGCCGATGTTCTCGACCACGATAGCGTAAAAGACGACTGGGTTGCGCGGCGCGAGATTGGCGAACGACTTGCCCAAGCCGAGGCCGCATTGGGTCATGCCATAGAAGCCACGTTCAACGCCGAAGTCTGCCACTGGGTCTTACTCGGCCCCGATGGGCCAATTGATCTTCCGGCGGGACGAGGCAGTGCCGCGCTTTCAGAGGCAGCCGACCGCGCCTACTCAAAGACGCCGACCGTGCGCAACGAGATGCTCAACCGCACGGCCGTTACCTCGCAAGGGGCCAAGGCTCGGCGCGTGTTGCTTGAAGCCATGATCGAATTCGGTGACCAGATTGACCTTGGCCTCGAAGGACATGGCCCCGAAGTGGCTATGTACCGTGCGTTTCTCAAAGAGACCGGGATGCACGGCTGGGATCAGCGCAATGAGGTCATGGTCTTCCGCTCGCCGACTGATAAGAAACTGCGGTCGGCATGGGACCTGCTCGAATCCGAGTTCAACCGTGCCCGCACTCGTCGAATCAATCTTGCGGACATCTACGCAGCTCTGCTCTCGCCACCGATTGGGATGAAGGCTGGGGTGATTCCCGTCTTCGTCACGGTCGGACTGCTAGCGTACAGCGATGAAGTCGCAATCTACGAGCACGGCACGTTTAGGCCACTTCTCACCGATGATCTCTCCGAGCGGATGGTTCGCAACCCCAAGCACTTTGACATCAAGCATTTCGCCAATACGTCCGGTGCGCGACGCCAAGTCATTGAAGCACTCGCCTCCCGGCTAAAGGTCCGCCCGCGCTTCCGCAAGCACCGCGTCTCTAACGTCCTCGCTGTCGTCGGTGAACTCGTGGCGCATGTAAGACAACTCGACAACTACACGCGGCGCACGCGAAACCTTTCGGACACCGCTGTTGCCCTCCGAGAGGCCCTCGCCGCCGCTGTGGAACCCGACGAATTGCTCTTTGCCGCGATTCCCGAAGCCCTCGGCTTCCGCTCCGTTCCGGCCGCGACTAAGACTTACAGCAAGGCGAGCGAGTATGCGGACGCCGTCGCCAGTGCGCTCGAAGAATTGACTAGTGCCTATCAACGTCTTGTGAATGAGATGCTTGAAGAATTGTTTTCTGTTAGTGGGGAGACTTCCCGTCTCACTATTGCGGAACAAGCCGCTGCACTCGATGACGAGGTACTCGATCCTGATGTGCGTGCATTCGTCCTTGCGCTCGCCAACGATGGCATTGAGTCCGATAGTGATTGGATTCAGACCATTGCGACTGTTGCCGCCGAAAAAGCCCCGGCCGAGTGGACGGACGCCGACTGTGACCGCTTCCGCACAGAGCTATCTCTGCAAGTCGCGTCTTTCCAGCGACTTGTCGCTCTCCACGCCGACCGCCGCGCTGCCGGAGTTGACTCAGAGGCCATGCGGCTAACCGTCACTCGCGCCGACGGCACTGAGTACGTCCGTCTCGTCGGGGTTGACCAAGACCAGAGAGATGCCTGCGAGGGGGCTCTCGACACTGCGCTTGCGCGCCTTACTGACCTTACCGGCTCCCCAGCCCGTGCCCAGCAAACACTCCTCGCATTGCTCGGCGAACGGCTCCTACCCATGCCCGAACAGGACGCGCCTACTGAAAAGAGGAGACAACATGGCTGATAACACGCGCCACATTTGTGGCATTTCAGGGGGCAAGGACTCCAGCGCTCTCGCTGTGTATATGAGCCGCGAGGTTCCGAACATGGAGTACTTTTTCTGCGACACCGGGGCCGAGCTTCCCGAGACTTACGAATACTTGACTCGGCTTGAGGTCATACTCGGCAAACCTATAACTAGGCTCAATGCCTCGCGTGGCTTTGACCACTGGTTTGAGGTGTTCCGAGGTGCGCTGCCGTCCCCGCAGATGCGGTGGTGTACCAGAAACATGAAGATCAAGCCGATTGAGGAGTGGGTCGGCGATGAGCCGGTCATTTCGTACGTCGCTATTCGCGCCGACGAGTCCAACCGCAAAGGCTACATTTCTACCAAGCCCAACATCAAGACTCGCTTTCCATTTGTCGAAGACGGCGTGACGCACGACGACGTCCTCCGCATCCTCGACGATGCTGGCATTGGTCTCCCCGAATACTACAAGTGGCGGACTCGCTCTGGATGCTACTTCTGCTTCTACCAGCGCAAAGCCGAGTGGGTCGGCCTTGCCGAGCGTCATCCCGAACTCTACGAGCGTGCCGTCGCCATCGAACAGAAAGTGCTACGGGATGCTGGTGTTGACGGTGATGCTGATTTCTCCGACCGAGCCATGCGAGGCCGCCAATATACATGGTCCGGTGGCGAGACGCTCGTTCAACTGCTCAAGCGCCGCGAGGAAATTCTCGCACGGCACAAAGATGCTATGGACCGCGCCGGCAAGAAGAAGACTAACGTCCCGTTGGTTGAAGCGCTCGCCGAAGCGTTGGACGATGAGGACGATACTGAGGCTTGCACGGTGTGTTCGCTGTGAGGGGGAAATTCACGTAGGCAGGATGTATGAGTTAGGATGTGTTTCAATCAGGTTGGGCTAGGTTATTTGCTTTAAAGATATAGGAAGGGTGGATGTGATGTTCGTCGGACTGGGCTTGTCGGTGAGTCAATTCTTCGAAGCGCTCTCGGACCGAGAGCTTAGGCGGTTCTTAGATCCTGGCGTCTTAGCGGTACTAGATGCAATTTTCGGCGGACAGATAGCCGGCGACGACCTGAGACGTGTCGCTCGTACGCTCGTCGATGTTCATATGTTGCTCGGAGACGAGGAGGGACGAAGGCTTGTCCTGAGCCATATCCCGGATGAGAAACTAGCCGAGTTAGAAGGCCGCGTAGGTCGCAGCATCCGTCCCACTGACACAAGTAATTGGACCGAAGTAGAAATCGGGCAGATACGTGAGTTCTTTGATCTGGTCGAGGAGCGAATCGCACCTCCGCCAGTACCATCAACGGATACGATTAGCCCTGAGTACGGCCTATTCGATCACCAGAGAAATGTCATCCGGAAGCTAACACCACTGTTGGCTCAAGATGAACGCCGTGCAGTTCTTCATCTGCCTACCGGGGTAGGAAAGACTCGGACAGCCATGCACGTAGTGGTCGATTGGCTATGCACATATGAACCGTCGGTTGTGGTCTGGTTGGCATCAGGGCAAGAATTACTTGAACAAGCGGTGATAGAATTCAAAGAGGCGTGGTCTCACTTGGGAACAAGGCCCCTGCAACTTGGAACTATGTGGGGCGATCAAATGCCCGATCTCGATAGCTTTTCCGACGGGTTCCTCGCCGTCGGGCTGGCAAAAGGCTGGGCTGTAATCTCGCGTACTGACCCAGATTGGGCATCACGACTCTCTTCACGGGTTCGGCTTGTGATTTTCGATGAAGCTCACCAGAGCATTGCCAGAACCTACATGCGGATTGCCGAGGAACTTACCCTCGATTTCCGATGTTCATTATTGGGACTTACTGCTACACCAGGGCGAACGTGGAACGATATTGATGAGGATGGTAAGCTAGCCGAGTTCTTTTCTGGCAATAAGGTCTCTCTTGATGTTCCGGGTAATAATCCTATCGAATATCTCATCGACAATGGTTTTCTCGCACGCCCGATTTTTCGCACACTGCTTTCTAAACCTGGCATCAATATCAGTAATGACGAACTAGCTCGGATCTCTAGGGCATTGGAGATACCCGAAGAGATTGTGGCTTCCTTGTCAATGAGTGAGCAATATGTGACCGCAGTGCTTGAAGGAATTATGGAACTCCTTGGCACAGGGCACCGGCGTGTTCTCGTTTTTGCTGCGACTGTTGATCACGCTCGAGTGTTGACAGCGATTCTCATTGCTCGGGGTGTCCAGAGCCATATAGTAACAGGATCAACACCGATGCGTGTAAGACAACAAGCTATTAGGACATTTAAGTCGGACCACGAGACCCCAATCGTTCTCGTCAACTTCGGTGTATTGACGACAGGGTTTGACGCACCGAATGCGAGTGCTGTAGTCATAGCTCGTCCGACACAGTCTTTGGTGTTATACAGCCAGATGGTCGGACGTGCGATTCGTGGGCCGAAGGCGGGCGGCACTGAAACTTGCGAAATTTTGACGGTCGTCGATCCAAGCCTGCCAGGTTTTGGCGATGTCACAAAAGCTTTTCTGAACTGGGAGGATGTATGGCAATGAATGTCACTGTCGAGCAACTGAGGTTTTCGATCCTAGATACTCCAAAGGCTATCGAGGCACTGCGTGATAGCGGCTACATGTCTACTACGCATGCGCTCGCGGAACTCATCGACAACTCGATCGAGAGCGAAGCTACGTCAATAGAGGTCTTTGGAGTAACTCAACGAGATGATACCACAAGAAAATTTACACTTAAAGAGCTAGCCGTCCTTGATAATGGTGGGGGCATGGATGCAGAGACTCTGAGAAGGAGTCTCCGTTATGGCGATGGAACGCGACGGGCACGCGAGGGAATAGGACGCTTCGGCGTGGGGCTTCCCAATTCGTCAATGTCTCAGGCAAAGCAAGTAGATGTTTGGTCGTGGCAATCAGGCGCTACGAACGCCCTGCATACTCGACTTTCTATAGCCGATGTGAATAGTGGGCTACACGAGATTCCGGAACCTACACTGCAAAACATTCCTAGAGTATACCGCGATGCGAGTCGTATGGGGTTGGGTGACTCTGGGACTCTCGTAGTGTGGAGAGATCTTGATCGAGTCGAATGGAAGCGAGTATCGACAACTTTTCAACATACAGAAGCTCTCCTAGGTAGGATTTATCGACGTTTTCTCGCCAAATCATCGGAGCGGCTACATCCCAACGACCCAAGAAATGACATTGGGTCTCAGCGCACTATTCAATGTATACCCATACAGCAGGTAGGGAATATATTTGAAGTTGAAGAGGGTAACATTGTAGAAGTGAGGCCGAACGATCCACTTTACCTGATGAGTGGAACCTCATGTCCGGAAGACTTCGGTCCTGGTCCCATGTTCACGGAATTGGAAGGGAGTCCTTTTGTGGTGCCTGTGAAATATAATGGTCAGGAGTATCCAGTCCGTGTCCGAGCGGCTTATGCACGTGCTCATGTTCGTGACCCTTCTGATCCAGAAGCTACTTGGCCTGAAGCGTATGCTGGATGGGATTCCGGTAGTACTCCGTGGGGCAAGCATGCTGGCCAGAACATGGGCGTATCTCTGATGCGAGCGCATCGTGAAGTTATGCTCGACGATTCTTGGATAAGTGGCGACGACCCGAGAGAGCGATGGTGGACAGTAGAAGTAGATTTCCCAACAGATCTAGATGAAGTATTCGGTGTCACCAACAATAAACAGGGTACGATGACCTTCCAAAGGCTTGCCCGATTTGACTGGAAACGAGAGGCTCTCCCCGGTGAAGAATCGCCCAGTGATGTCCGGCGACGGATGGAAGAAGAAGGTGATCCTCGCGTCTCCCTTCTAGATCTTCGCAGACAAATCGAAAACGCACGCAAGTTGATGCGACCTCGTGTCAGGGAAGCGAGGCGGAGCCGAGGCGCGGGCCATGTGCAAAGTGAAGACCAGAAAGCCGACGCAAAGGTCACTGCTGCTGTCAAGCATAGGATAGAGGAAGGACACAAAGGAAAATCTGACCGCGCCGGTGAATTGGCTACTGAGGAGGAGCAAAGGGACAAACAAGTCGAATCCTTGGTTGTAAAACATCATATAGACCAACAAGATGCCCTTCGACAAATAGATGAGACAATTAAGGCTGGGAATCTAGTGCGTTGGATTCAATCTTCGCAATCTAGTCCAGCCTTCTTTGATGTCGAAGCACTACCCAATCTTCTTCAAGTTGCGCTCAATACGGAACATCCCGTCTATTCACATCTATATGAGATTATGCATCCTGATGTCGAAGAATTGTCCGAGGATGAAGTTCGGGAACGGCTCGCGAAGGCTGCTGCTGCTTTTCGCATTCTCATCTATTCGTGGGCACGCTATGAGGATGAGCAGATAGGCCGTGACCAGCGTCAGGTTCGCAATGCACGTGTGGAGTGGGGAAAGTACGCGGAAGAGTTTTTCGACGAAGACGATGGATCGATCGCTCCTACAGATTTGGTATAGAAATTATGACTGTGGATGGTGATACGCAGGGTAGTCGTATTCGTGCCCTTTTCGAGAATGCAGAAGACGACGTTTCAATCATCGCACCGTTTATCAAAGTAGACGCATTGAGGTCACTGCTTGAAGTCTTTCCTTCGGGAACACATCTGAGGTGTGTCACCCGCTGGCTTCCCAAAGAAGTCGCTGCGGGTATATCTGATCCGGAGATCTTGGACATACTTGAGAAGCGTGGCAACTTTAGTCTTTCCCTCGTTGACAGGCTGCACGCCAAGCTCTACATCGCCGGTGACCGATGTCTCGTCGGCTCAGCTAACGTGACACATGCAGGACTAGGTGAAAGAGGAGATTCCAATAATATCGAGATTCTCGTAGACACGACTATCGATGATCCAGGAGTTGTGCAGACACTTGGAGAAATCTCTAAAACAGAACGTCCAGCGACTAGGGACATAGCACAAATTACACGTCGCTTAGCCGACAGTCTCTCTGCCTCAGTATCGTCGACAGCCGCGATTGAAATATTGTGGTCTCCAGTAAGTCGGCGGCCTCAAGACGCGTATCTACTTTACACACAACCACCGAGTGGATTTACAACAGCCGCCGATCGCACTCTATTGAATGACTTGGCCAAAGCCAATCTTCAGCCAGGCCTTGAGGAAGATAAATTCCGATCCGCGATCCGTTCTTTGCTTCAGGCCATACCTATAGCGGAGAATTTCCTCAAAATAACTGAAGACACTACACTCACTTTCGCCGACACTCACTCTTATTTTAAGGAAATCGCTGGAGATCAGTTCTCTGCTAATGAACTATGGCTCGCATTTGTCGAATGGATGGCGTACTTCTTTAATGATCAAGTCATGAGACAGGAGATAACAGAAATCGCACTCCGGCGTGCCCAGATATTGGGTTAGTGATTCGATCCCTTATACCTTTACGTATCTCATCTGTGCGGACGTACATCGAACTCCGCCGCTTCCTACCTCGTACTCGCCGTCTTCCGCAATCGGCACACGAAAAATCCCTCCATTCCCTCTAGCGGCAAGATTCGTTTGGCTCGCTGCACCTGATCGTCAAACGCCTTTTCCCCCCACTCGCTCAATCCCGACGCTACATTGTCAAAAGGCAGCGCGATGTCCTCGACGGTTAGGGCACCGGCGAACTGCCGTAGCACTCGGTTGATGATGGCCTCGTTTTCTTCGGGCGCGAAGGTGCAGGTCGAATAGACCAACACCCCGCCCGGCTTGAGACATTGTACGGCTGAGTAGCAGAGCCGGCGTTGTTTGCGGCTGGCCTCGGCGATCTTCTTCTCGCTCCAATAGGCATAGGTTTTGGGTGCATCGGCGCGGAACCGTCCCTCGGACGAGCACGGCGCGTCGAGGAGCACGCGGTCGAAGCGCTCTGGGTGGCGACGCCAGATGCGGGTTCCGTCGGCGAGATGGGTCTGCACGTTTTCGGCTCCGTGCCGCGCCAGATTGTCCCGCAGGCGAAAGAAGCGGCCGCGCACGGACTCCACCGCCCAGATGCTCCCTTGATTCCCCATCAGCTCGGCGAGTTGCAAGGTCTTGCTGCCCGGAGCGGCCCCGAGGTCGAGAATGCACTCCTCGCTTTGCGGCGCGAGGAGGATTGGCGGCACCATGCTGGAGGGGTTTTGGATGTAGAGTCGGCCTTCGCGGTAGGCTGCGCACTCGGTGAGGGCGCGGCGCTGAGCAGCTGGGACGACAAAGGCGTCGGTCTTCCAAGCGAGCGGCGTCAGGGCAAAGCCCTCCGCTGTTAGCTCGGCGACGAGTGCGTCAGGCGTGCCCTTGAGTGCGTTGGCGCGGAAGGCCGTCGGCTGCTCGGCGGCCAAGCTCTGCCAGCAGGCGGCAAAGTGCTCGGCTGGGAGGATGGCCTGCAAGCGGGCGCGAAAGGCTTCCGGTAGAGGCACGGCAGCTACCTCGGGGGCATCTTGTCGTCGGTCGGCACGGGGTGGTTGATCCAGTAGCCGCTCGGGTCGGT
>JAAXGO010000290.1 GCA_012267425.1 Rhodothermales bacterium | reverse complement strand
CCAAATTGAGAACATGTTCGAGCTGTGTGCGCAGCGCTTCCCCTACCAGATCGCACGCCCACTCGCCGCACAATTTGTTGAAGACGAGCTGATTGCCATGTTTGAGTTCGAACGCGCGCCAGACAGCGCGGAAATCACAGTTGCACTCGAACGACACTATCGATTGGTACCGCCGCACGATCTTCCGCCCGAGCTCATCGTGGAGTACGGCCATCGAATAGAGGACTGAACCGCCCATGATCCCTGCCAATGGGCCTGAGCAGGATCAGTCACGCTATGCGGCACGCTCGACCTCCGGCATCTGTTGCCAGTCCTCACCTGCGAGGGAGTTGCCGGCCTGCTTCTTGCCCACCCGTCGACCCTGCTCATCGTGTGCGCCCCATTGCTTGAAGAAGAACGGGACATCCGCCTCGCCGCACTGATCTCGCACGGACAGCGCCCATTCAGGCCTCATCGGACGAGCGCCTGGGCCACTCTCGCCCCCGACAATCACCCAATCGATCCCAGTCAGGTTGAGCTCCAGCGGACCCAACAACGGCTCGCAGGAAAGGAATCGCATGGCAGCGGGCACGTGGCGCAGGTCGTCCACTCTCGATCTGAACCGCTGATTCTCGACCGATACGCCCATCCACACGTTTCGCGGCCAGGGAAGAGTCGGGGCCATGTCCGCCAAACGTTCTGCGCGCTTGGTCAAGACCTGGAATCGGTGATGATCCGCTCGCTGCATCACGTCGAAGACCGCCTGGACATATTCGTCCGGTACTTGTGGATGAAAGAGATCACTCATCGAGTTCACGAAGATCGTGCGCGGCTTCTTCCAGCGCAACGGTTGGTCTAACCGCTCCGGTCGGAGCTGCAAATCGAATCCGTTCTCGTAGGGATGACCTGGAACTCCCCGGAAACGCTCGGCGAAGGTCTTGGCATAGCAGTGGGCGCAACCGGGGCTGATCTGTGTACAGCCCGTGACCGGATTCCAGGTGGCTTCGGTCCATTCGATCGAGGATCGCTGCATCGCACACCTCCATGCGCCAATCATAGAACAAACATGCACATTTCGTCCAGTAAGGGTGCCCCGTTGCCACCCGAGTCTCGGATGGCGCTACGTCGATGGGGGAGAAAGTGTGCCGCTGATCGAGCAGTTGCTGACGTTGACAAAGTGAGCAGGGTTGAGTG
>JAAXGO010000289.1:544-1223 GCA_012267425.1 Rhodothermales bacterium | reverse complement strand
GTGAGAAATGCAGGCTAGGACAGGGACTGATCGGACGCAGCGAGGAAAGCTGGGTCAATCGGTTCCCTCTAACGAACGAGCGGCCGCCGCTCTCAGAAGTCAAATCGGGCGTCACAGTACGGATCGCGCACACGCTTTGAGGCCGGATCGGACATGATTTGCTAGAAAGTAGATCAACCGCCATGACAATTCGCGAAATCCATCAATCCGGTCCATATCGGTATACCTACTCGCCGTTTCATCCGCCCATCGCCACGGTCGAGCCGGGTGAGACGGTAGCGATTCATACCGTTGACGCTTTCGAGAACAAGATGACACCCGAGGTGGGGCATTTTGCCGACGTCTGCACCTACCCTTTCTTGAATCCTCAAACCGGACCGATCGTCGTCAATGGAGCCGAGCCCGGCGACACGCTCGCCGTCAAGATCCACGAAATCACTCCAACCCGCGACCACGCCATAACGGGTACGATTCCGTACTTCGGAGGCCTTACATCCACGAAGCTCGACCCGACATTGCAGCCGCCGCTGGAGGAGCAATGGCTGTACCTGCCTATCGACGACGCGGGTATTCACTTCGACACGCAGAGGGTGATCCCCTATGAGCCGTTCCTGGGCACGATGGGCGTCGCACCGGAGATTGAAGCCGTCAATGCGCTGACGCCCGACTACTACGGCGG
>JAAXGO010000289.1:0-415 GCA_012267425.1 Rhodothermales bacterium | reverse complement strand
CTCACAGGCGTGGCTCTGGAGATTCCGGCCCGGGTAACGGTGTCGTTCGAGGTAAAGAAAGGGTATGGCGTCAAATGGCCCCGCATCGTGAGCCGTGATTTTCTGATGGTTGCGGGCAGCGCTCGCCCTCTGGAGGCGGCTGCCCGAATCGCCTGGGTCGAGCTGATCGACTGGATGGTGAACGACTACGGCTTCGACCGCATGAAGGCCTACCATCTGCTCGGACAGGTAGGGCAAATGCGTCTCGGCAACATGGTCGATCCGAAATACACGATGGTCGCCAAATGCCCTCGGCGCTACCTCGACCGCCTCTGATTTCGATCAGGCAGCATTCCCACGAACGACTTGGCCCGGCAGCCCGTGGCAAAAGTCACGCGGGCGGCGGACGTTCTTTTGTTCCAACGGCGGTTCTGAG
>JAAXGO010000288.1 GCA_012267425.1 Rhodothermales bacterium | reverse complement strand
TTCAGCCGGGGGAGCTTCCCCGACTGCTGACGCGTAGGGAAGTGCCGGCATTTCCCCGTCGCTGGACGCGTACCTCCATGGAAGCCTCGCATTTTGCCGTCGCTCGACGCAACCGTATATGCTCACCAGCGCCCTTATTGAGGGAGTGCGTCCATGAGCGAAGCCGAACTTACGCCGGTGCGGGACGCGCATCGTTTCGACGAAAGCGCGCTGCGCGCCTACATGGCCGATCACGTCGACGGATACGGCGGCGAGCCTCTCACTATCCAGCAGTTCGAAGGGGGTCAGAGCAACCCGACGTTTCTCGTCGAGGCACCGGGAGGCGAGTACGTCGTGCGCAAGCAGCCGCCGGGACAACTGCTGCCTTCGGCGCACCAGGTTGACCGCGAATACCGGGTGATGAGTGCCCTCGAAACCACCGACGTGCCGGTGCCGAAGATGTACTGCCTGTGCGAGGACACGGGCGTGATCGGCACGAAGTTCTATGTCATGGAGCACGTTCGCGGCCGGATGTTCATGGACAACCTGATGCCTTCCGTACGCCGTGAAGAGCGTCGCGAGATCTATCTCGACGTGGTCCGTACCCTCGCGCGGCTGCACAACGTGAACCCGGAAGCCGTGGGTCTGCAGGAGTTCGGGCGGCCGGGCAACTACTTCGGTCGGCAGATCAACCGTTGGAGCAGGCAGTACGCCGCCTCCGAGACGGAGACCATCGAGGCGATGAACGCGCTCATGGAATGGCTGCCCGACAACCTTCCCGATGATGTCCGCCCGGTCATCGTTCACGGCGACTACCGGATACCCAACCTGGTCATGCACGCGACGGAACCGCGCGTCGTCGCCATCCTCGACTGGGAGCTGTCGACGCTGGGCGACGGCCTGGCCGACCTGAGTTACTGGTGCCAGGAGTTCTACGGGGACCCGGACGGCGAGGACCTTCCCGGAGCGGACCTCGAAGAGCTGAATATCCCGAACGAGCAGGAGCTCATCGACGCATATTGCCGCGAGGCGGGACGGCCCGCCATCGACAACTGGCCCTTCTACATCGCGTACAACATGTTCCGTTCCGCGGGCATCGTCCAGGGCGTCTACAAGCGCGGCCTCGACGGCAACGCGAGTTCCGAGCACGCGCTGGAATACGGAGCGGTCGCTCGCGAGCGCTCCGAGCGCGGCTGGGGGATCGTTCAGGCAATGCTAAGAGATCTCGCCAAAACAAACAGCATTTTCCAATAGGAAGATGAGCCTAAACGCGGGGGTTGGTTCGCTCAGGCGGCCGAGCGTCCCCGTCCGATGGTTTGGAACAGTTGATCGCAGGCCATGTTGAGCGTGCGCGTGGCCCGCAAGCGGCGCCACCGGCACCAGAACCTGTGTTTCCTTTCACGGGACGCGCGAAGCAGCGTAGCATATCTGCTCACTCTGAGATTGAAATTTGCGATTCCCTCATGGCCCAACCCAACTGGTAAAACCAAACGATCTGGACTGGCGATAACGTCCACATTTTAATCTCCACAGTTGATATATATCCAACGTGAATAGCGACTGAGACTGTCGCCGGAATGTGGAGGATCCTGGGTTGTCGTGTCGACATTCACCTTTAGTGATGTCTGATACCAGGTTGAATGATAATCCGCATGACAGGGGGCTATCACAGGAGCGTCATTTCGACCCCAATAGGCATTTTCTCCCAGTCTTCTTTTGGGGCCATTGCTATCAGCGAGGACGCCATAGCAAAAACCCCAATCATCGTAAGGGCAGCGTTCCTTCCACAGATAGCTATACAAGTCCCAGTAAACGTTTCGTGGGGCATGACGCAACGGCCTCCGACCTTCCCCTTTACGACAGGCGATCCACCGTACGTAGTCTCATGAGGATAATCCGCCTTCAATGCAGGAGGACCATCACAGTGCCCATAGGCAGAGTGGCCATGGACGGGCAGCGTAGCTCCACCCGCAAACACAAGTAATACGACTATTGATAATGAGTGCTTCATGATCCATCTTCCCCTCTATTCCAGCACTAGTGTGTCGCCGGACGCTGCGGCAGATTCCGATTCTTGTTCGGGCGGACGCATGCGGTACTTGGGGCCACTGTAGGTTTCCATTGCACGTAAGAGTTCAGTCACGGATGTCACATAACCGATCGTGTTTTGAACATGTCTGTTTTTTTGCTCAAATACGTTTTCGATGGCTTGGATCTCATTATCGCTGATCCATGTCGGATGGGGAAGGAGGGTTTCTCCTCACATCGGCCATCAGCGCGTGATGGAGTTCCTGCGTTAAACATACCGTCTTAAGTAAT
>JAAXGO010000287.1 GCA_012267425.1 Rhodothermales bacterium | reverse complement strand
GTGCCGCCGGAACGGCACATGGCGGCCATGAACGGCGTGGACAAGGTGATCGTCTTCGGATTGCGCGCTGCTCACTCCGGCATCATGACGCCCAATGAATACATCGCGGATTACCAGAATCGACATCCCGAGAAGGTCATCGGATTCGCGGCGGTTGATCCGCAGGTGGACAAGGTGCGCGACACCTTGGAGCACGGATTGAAGCTGGGACTCAAGGGAGTCAAGCTCGGCCCGATCTACCAGAACATCCATCCGACGGACAACCGAATGATGCCCGTCTACGAGTTCTGCGAAGCGTACAAACTGCCGATCATGATTCACCAGGGGACAACGTTCCCGACCAAAGCGCCTCTGAAATACTCGCTGCCCATCCTGCTGGAGGACGTCGCGCTCCAGTTCCCGGACCTGAAGATGATCATTGCCCACCTGGGCCATCCGTGGATGGAAGACACGGTCGTGATGATCCGCAAGCAGCCGAACTTCTACTCCGATATCTCGGCGCTGCACTATCGGCCGTGGCAGTTCTTCAACGGCCTGATGCTCGCCAAGGAATACGGCGTCTGGGACAAGCTGCTCTTTGGAACCGATTTTCCGTTTACCACGACCGAATCCACGGTGGAGTCCCTGCGCAATATCAACCGCATGGTCGAGGGTACGGGTCTTCCCCGGTTTACCGAAGAAGAGATCGACGCTCTGATCCACAGCCCGACATTGGATCTGCTGGGGCTCTAGAATGCGCGGCAAGCCGCCGCGTCGAGTTGCGGCTTCAACTCCGACTCGTAGAGTTCCTGGAACTTGGCTTTGATTTCGTCTCGCGACTGCCGGAAAACGCCAAGGATTTCCTCCTCGGCGCCCGTAGCTTCGGCCGGATCAGGAAACCCGATGTGCATCCTCCGCCCGACGCTGCCTTGGAAAACAGGACAGTTCTCGTCGGCGTCCCCGCAGACCGTGATGATGTAATCGATCTCTTCGTTGAGAAAGCCGTCAACCGTCTTGGGATAGCTGCCCGAGATATCGAGGCCGATCTCCTTCATGACACGGGTCGCATGGGGGTTCACCTGCTCCGCCGGCTTCGTTCCGGCCGAGTGCACTTCGATGCGTGGATCGAACGACTTCAGCAGCCCCTCCGCCATCTGGCTGCGGCAGGAGTTGCCGGTGCAAAGTACGAGGACCTTCAACCTCACAAGTACAAATCGTAGCGCCTTTATGTAACGGACATATGACAATCTGGCCGAGCCCCGCCGACCTGCGTGAACAGAAATTGATCGATAGTCGATCCCGCTTTGCCAGCCGCACTGGCAGGACAGGTAAAGACAGGAAGACGACGGACTCCTTGCTTTGACTGGCCTGAAACACTTTGAGG
>JAAXGO010000286.1 GCA_012267425.1 Rhodothermales bacterium | reverse complement strand
TGGAATGGCGAAGCTCCATGCCGCTATGTCGGTCGAGGAGTTCGACGACAACTACTTCTATGCCGCAGAACTCAAGACCTTCGCGCGCCAACTCGGCATTGCCGTCGGCCGACGGCGGAAGCTTGAGCTTGAGGCGCTTATCCGGGAATTCCTTCGAACAGGGACGGTTCCGCTGACCACACTCGAGCCTGATCGACGGTCCGGCGAGTCGCGCGACAGGCTGGCGGCGGAAACCACCGTCCGGGCCTACGTCGACGACCGCAGGACGAAGGCCTTTCTACGAGACCTCGTGCACGCGGTGCACGCGCGCGTCCCGCAGCTAAAAGACAAGTCGGGCCAGTGGTACTGGCTCAACGAATGGCGCCGTAGGCAGCTTCGGGCAGGCCAGCGCATCACCTACGCGGACCTCGGCAATCGATTATTGGAGCTGATGCGTTCGGAGGGCCGCTTGCCGCGGATCCCCGCCGCTCGATTCAACAACTTCGTCACGGATTTCTGGACGGACCCGGCGAACAAGGGCAAGACCCGGGGCGATGCCGTGGCAGCCTGGGAGTGCATCAAGTCCGTCCCCGGACCGAAGACGTACGAGGCATACGCGACTCTTGAGCCGAGTAGAGGTACCGGGGCTGCGATCAAAGACGGGAAATGATGAAGCGATGAAGTGGAGACAGAGCGCCTCGTCGGGATAGTTGAGGGCATCCTCGCTGATGTCGAAGCGCCAAGCGCCTTGGCACTACCACCAGATGCAGCGCGGGCGGGCTTCGTCTTCGCTATCGTAACGCTGAACTCAGACGATTAGCGAATGCATACGGGCGCTCTGTACTGAAAATCTTTTGCGTGCCGCAGGTTTCTTGTCTATCTCTCTCGTCAAAGATTATCCCGCTTTCATCTAGCCATGGTCGTGATAGACTTCCGCCTCATCCCTACTGTATCCACAGTTTGCCCGATATATATCGACATGATTGAGGAATTTTGCGTATGAAGTCGAATGTCGTTGTTCTTACGGGAGGCAGGCAGGTTCGTTTTGCCGAAATTGATGTTCCCGATCCCGCGCCTAGCGAGATAACCTTGGAAACCTTGGTGACGCTGATGAGCATGGGTA
>JAAXGO010000285.1 GCA_012267425.1 Rhodothermales bacterium | reverse complement strand
AGTACATTCGCTGCCGCGACCGCGGCTTCTTGTGGCTGTCGGCGCTGCTGCTGGGCGCGGCAGCCCTGGTACGAGTGGAGGCTCCACTCCCGTTTGCGGTCAATCTGGCAGTGCTCTTTTCTTCGCAAGGCGCTCTCGCATTGGGGACACGCTCCTGTACCTGGCCGTCTTTGCGCTGGCCTGGATCCCCTGGCAAGTCATCTCAAGAGTGGCGCTGGGCATTGACGGGGGGTTTTCACACCTGATATTGACACCAGCAGAGGATGTTATTCGAGGCACGTTCGACTGGTCGCGAGTGGGTACCATCATCGAGTACTTTCTGACAAGAACCATAAGGTGGACCTGGTGGGGATTCACTTTTCCCGTTACCGCGGTCGGATTGATCGTCTTGTTTCTCCGCGACAGACGAGCCGCCGCGGTACTTGCATCCCTCCTCGCAGGCAACTTGGCGGTTCAAGTAGCTGAATACTATTCATCGGTGAATTACGACACCGAGATCGCCGGAGACAAACTGATGTATTTCCTGGAAAGCGGCTGGGACCGCATGACCTTGCACTGGGCGCCGCTTGGGATATACGGCGCGGGAATGGCGATCATCGCACTCCTGCGACGCGGCGACGCCATTACGGGCATTCCATCTACCCATCCTGCTTAGGCTTGCTAAACAGACCGGAGTTCTCCCGATAGACGTGGTGTTCTTGCTGTTCAGCTAGAATCGCTGCGGATTTGATGAAGGAACGCAGATGGGTTTCCGAGTTATGCGTTCCTTCCACAACAACAAGTAGCGGCGAATTTGGATAAGAGAGCGCCTGTGGTCGAGTCCCGATTGGACGCGACAGCGGAAACCGCGCCCCCCGGTCAATCGGAACCGCCAGACCTCAGCGCGATCGATGTCGACTCGCTGAGTGATGACATGCGATTCCTCGTTCGCACCGCAAAAGCCCGTCGTTACTTGGAGTGGATCCATCGCCTGATGCAACCGTATCTTGGCGAACGAGTCCTCGAAGTAGGCGCAGGAATCGGGTTGTTGACCGCTCGGCTGGTGGCCAACGGTCGCGTCTGCGCGTTGGAGATCGATTCGAACGCTGAAGAGATCCTGATACGGCGCTTCGGCGCAATGTCCAACTTTCAACTAATAAAAAGCGCCGTTGAGCACGAGGAATGGCTCGACGGAGAAACTACGGGACGATTCGACACCGTCGTCTGCGTAAACGTACTCGAACACATTGGAGACGATCTCGCCGCCCTTAAGAACATGCGCAAGTCGTTGCGGTCCGGAGGTCACCTGTTCCTCTTTGTTCCTGCCTTAATGGCAATATACGGAACTTTAGACACAGCGGTCGACCACAAGAGGCGCTATTCACTGGACGAGGTAAATACAAAGGTCAGAGCCGCGGGATTCGAGATTGACGAAATCCGCTACGCAAAGCTGCTGGGGGCGCCGGCGTGGTTTTGGTCTTCCCGCATTACAAGACGTTCAATGCCCAACGCCGCCATTTTGAACCTGCTCGACCGCTTCGTCCCTATCTGGACATGGATCGAGTCGAAGATTCGAGTTCCTTTCGGGATGACGGTTATTTGCGTTGCCCGAAAAAGCTAACTGCCGAGTAAGTCTAGAAATCCACCAGGGGCGCTGAAACTTGTCCCGTTGCGGACAGGCTGAAGTCCATCGCGATCAAACTAATGCCAACAGTGGACTTGCTCCACGCCCACACCGTCTATTCCCGCTAGGTCGATACTGGGCGGCTCATCAAGTACAGCCTGCGACCGGAATTCGCGATTGGGGCGGCTCGCTCAGGAGAGAAGTACCGGCCAAACGCCTTTTCGAAGCCCTCCCGGTTATAGCCTGGAAAAGAGTGATTCCTCAGGGAAAGCAGACGCTGGACTTTGGGGTCTTTGCGTGGCACGTATTCAACGATCAACGACTGGCCGAGCGACCCAAAGAACTCGGCGATCTTCTCCAGCGGCACATTGTTGGTTATAGCCAGATGATGGACCAGGGCCAGCGCGATCACCGCGTCCGTCGGCCCTCGATCCAGGAGCGACATGCGCTCCGTATTGCCCCATCCACTGGCGGGACTAGGATTCGAAACGTCGGCAACTATGGGATACATCATGGCATCTCGATTGCGGGCGACCTCCCGATAGCTGATTTCGATGGCTCCCGGATCGCTATCGATTGATATCACGCGCACACCCTGTCCAGCCGCGATCCGGGTGAATTCGTCGCCGCCATAGGCTCCGTTTGGCCCGATCAATCCGTCGAGCAAGTCCTGGACGACGCAGACGTCATTTCGGAAGTTCGCATTTGGGCCACCGCCAACCTCGCTCACGGCGAGGCGTCGATCGGTGCCTCGATTCTCCGGGTGGATTCTCACGAGCCAGTGCGTCGGGTTCGGGTTCGTATAGCGCCAAGCATGGTAATTTCGCCATACACTCTTCACTTTCCGCCGTATAGACCGGGGGCGGGAGGAAGACTCCTATTACATCTTTGATTTGCGCCCCACCGAGAAAATCACATCTACTTCGGAACGAGCAACGTACGAGGTAACGGGCCGCCGCCCACAATTAACTTTCAGCCGACCGAATCTGGACCTCTAGCGTGCGAGTCCATCTGGAGAGGAACCGGTTGGCAGGCCGCCCTCGAGGGATCGACGCCGGACCGTGCACGCCTTGCGGGCGGACTGGCGGCCGCGGCGCTAGCCATTGCGATAACGGTACTATCGCATCCACTCATCACCCGACCTCTGCGCAACACGACGCGGAGGGTGCGAACCGCGTTTCTGTCCCTAGCCAACCGAATCCACGCGGGACTGAGACTATCGCAGAGCGACCGGGGCGCTCGAACATCGCCTGTCACGACTTCAACCGCTCGGCGCGCCTTCTACGTCTTTCCGTGGCTCATTCCCGCGTTCGCCGTACTGCACTTTCTAGCCAACAACCTGCTCCTGTTCCGCGTCTCGGAATCGATCGCAGTTTTCGTCATCACCATGGCAGTAGTCACCCTAGCCTTTATCGCATTCCGACTCGCCTTCAAGAGCACGGCCGTGGTGGCGGCGCTAACCGGCCTGCTCGGAACCGCGTTCTTTTCATACGGCCATATCAGCATAGCTCTGGGAGAGCGCGCCGATGATCGATACTTGCTCGGGCTAGGGCTGCCCCTCGTGTTCAGTCTTGGCATGATCGTGCACAGACGTCCCGACCTGGCGCACAAAACCAACTCCATTCTCAATATCGGAAGCGCCGTTCTTCTCGCAGCACCGATATTCCAGATTGCCTCATACTTCTTTGCGTCTGGCTTCACCGGGAATAGTCAGGCGTCTCAGGACTTAGTCGGGACTGAAGAACGCATCACCGCGTCAAAGGCGACGTTAACGCAGAATGAACTGCGAACATCTACTACATCGTTCTAGATTCATACCCTCGCAGCGGGTCGCCATCGGAATTCGACAACAGCGAGTTTGTGCAAGAACTGCAGAACCGCGGCTTCTACGTGGCTCCACAAGCCAGCAGCAACTACGTCTGGAGTTTCCAGTCAATCCCCTCATCCCTGAATATGAGATACGTTGACGAGTTGGCTGCGAAAGACGATAGGAACCAGCTTCGGCAGATGGCGGACGATCATGCGTTGGGCCGAATCCTGAAATCGCTCGGATACGAATATCTGCACATTGCGAGCGGATATCCCGTGACCAACACAAGCCGCAACACCGGCTCAGTCGTGGAATTTACACCATCCGGGAGCCTTGTTTCCGAACCCGCAGCGACGGATCAGTTCTCGCTGGCACGAGCCATCCGCATATCTCGCAGATTCACTACCGTTGTTCTTCAAACAACCGCAGTCAGGCCATTCGTAGCACATGGACTTGCCGCCCAAGTTAGCGATGATGCCCCTGCCCATGGGAGCATCCACTCCGGACCCTTGCATGGCTAGATTTCATGAAGGAGATCGCAACGATGGAAAGGCCGAAGTTCGTCTTTGCCCACCTGGTCAAGCCCCATTTTCCTTACTCATTCGACAGGTTCGGAAAGATCGCCTGGCATTCGCCCGATTGGGGTTGGGGACGCGACGACGATCCCACGGTAGGGAGCCCGTTCTACGGTCAACTCATTTGGCTCAACGGTCAAATGCTCGATGTCATCGACGTCATACTCGACAATTACGAAGAACCGCCGATTATCGTCATCGCGGGAGATCATGGACACCTAACTACTCTCCGCTTTGACATACTCGCGGCGTTCCTTTTTCGGGACGGCGGTGAGCGCGCCGAATATCCGTCAATTACCTCGGTGAATCATTTCAGAGCAATACTGGACTATTACTTCGGACTCGACCTCGGGCTGCTGGAGGACAGGGTCTACGTCTTGGGTAGTTGAGCCTGATGTGTCGCCCTGAGGGCCGTTTCGCGGTGTACGTTCCTGATGCGCCACGCAATTCGGTGACCTGACCATCTCACGAGCAAACTGAACGGCCGGACCTTCCAAAGCTCGAGCAACCAGGAGCACCGCCGCACTCGACTACCCGTTATGCCTTCGTGAAGAATTCACGCGACTTCAGATTCGATGGATCAGCCGCCTAGCCGCCCACGTCCTCGTGGACCTGATAAGAGATCTCGCCGGTCTCGGAGACCGTGATCCTCAGCACCGGAATGATGGCGGCGTCGCGCCATTGCTGAGGCTTGTACTCGTGCCGCAGGCGTACCGCAAGCAAGTAGTTGCCTGACTCCAACACTCCGTCGGAGCGTCCAAGTGGCTTAAACACGCCGTGCTCTCTGCGAACCGCCAGACTGGGCGCCTGGAAGTCGAACTCGTGTGTAAGAGAGGTCGTTCCCTTTCCGGGATTCAGATAACTAACAAACCACATGTCGACGGCAGCGCTCCCGTTTGGATGGACCTGTTCGGGGAGGTTCCAGGGTGAAGGACCAGCGGCTACGAGCACCCAGTCCTGGCTTGTCCAGCGCCCAGGCGCCTGATCATCGAAGGTCGCTGTGAAGGTGATTCGTCCGTCTGCCTCGCTTACGTCCGATACCCGGATGCTAAACGGCAGCGGCTCGGCCCAAGGCGGCGGAGGCATGATCGGATCGACGGCCCCGTTAAGCGCGTAGACGGCGGTCTTGTCGTTCCACCAGATAGGCCGGCGCGAGGCGGCGGGGAACATCCAGGGCCTGAACTGTGCGGGCGAAATGACGAGGTCGGGCACGAGATCGCCGAGCGGCTCAGTCTGCCATGGTGTCAACGACGCAATTAGGTGCCGGTCTAGCGAACCAAGCAGGCGAGCATGAGATAACGCTGAAGCGACAGTAGTGAGCGGCCTCGTATCAAATT
>JAAXGO010000284.1 GCA_012267425.1 Rhodothermales bacterium | reverse complement strand
TATCAACTCAACTATATAATTTCCTAAAAAAAGGCGAAGTGCCCACATACCCTGCACTCTGGGGGCACCGGGCCGAGAAGGAGCGACAGTTCACCGTTGAGCCAGACACCTGCGGCGAGATACGTCCGGGCCGTGACGACCAGGCAGCGTTCATCTGGTCTACGGCCACACGTCTGCACAGCAATCTAGATTTTCGGCTGAATTCGCAGAGCCTGGCCATGTGCATCACACCGGAGCGGTGCATTGGTGGAACCGCTTGGCCAAACGTAAAGCCCCATAGCGCGGGGCACGAGATCCCGCTACTCCTGTGGGCCAACTCCACGCTGGGCCTAATCCTTTTCTGGTACAAGGGCACGCGCCAGCAGCAAGGTCGGGCCCGCCTTACCATTTCGCGCCTTCCGGATTTTCCTACACTGGATGCGCGTGCCCTTTCCGAGGTGCAGATGGAGGCGTGTCAACGGATCTTCGTGCGATTTAGCCGGCAAGCCTTTTTGCCTGCCAACGAGGCTTTCCGTGACGAAGCGCGCAAAGAGTTGGATGCCGCACTGTTCAGGATGCTGGACATCGACGAGTCACGTCTTGAGCTTCTGGACCTGTTGCGGCTTCAGTGGTGCTCTGAGCCAAGTGTCCATGGCGGCAAGAAAACACGCCCTGCATAATCAGACAGCCCGGTAATCAGGGACACGCAGACAGGACGCCATAACTGGGCCGGGTACTGCAGCGTGCCGCGAGTCCGGGGTATGGCAGCACTTCGCTTGTCGGCCTGCGAAGGACGAGGATGTCTGAAGCAGTGGCCGCGGATCACGGCACCGCCCCGGGTGCCAGCGCAGCGCGCCCAACGGATTGATTCCAAACTTCATAAGTCGCTACCTTGGCCGGTTTAGCAGTCGAAGTTGCAACATGCGTCGCGCGAAAGCCGTCTTAACGAAGTCCGAGCAGGCTATCTTTAGAGCGTACAGCGGCCGTGACGTTTTCGCAGGCCTCGTTTTTTTCCATTATAGAATAGTACACACTCGTTCACCATGTATTCGCACCCTCTTAAGGCGCTGAGCGTTGCTTGCCTGTCCGCGCTGCTGTTTGCAGGCTGGGACGCCGCAGCGCAACCCCACGAATCGTCCACCCCCTTTGTAGGAACCTGGACGGGTTCAATAGAAGTGCCGGGCGTCTCCTTAAGGATCGTGTTTGGCATCACCCATGACGCTGAAACGGGCTACGCATCCACGATGGCCAGTCCTGACCAGGGTGCTTTCGACATTCCGGTAGACTCCGTCGTCGTGGATGACGCGTCCATAACCATTTCGATCGCGATGATCGGGGGCGAATACTCGGGGACTCTGAGTGACGACAAGAATGCGATTGCCGGTACCTGGACTCAGTTCGGTTTGCCACTCGAACTGGACCTGGTGCGAACCGAAGAATCTATCGTTCCTAATCGACCGCAGGATCCGGAACCGCCGTTTCCGTATGCAACAGAGGATGTAACCTTTGGCAGTGCGGCCGAGGGCGTGACGTTAGCCGGAACGCTAAGTACTCCCTCCGAAGGGGCTCCATCGCACGCAGTCGTACTGATTTCGGGTTCGGGTGCCCAGGATCGCAACTCGACGCTTTCTGGTCATCACCCGTTTTTCGTGCTGGCCGACTATCTCACTCGCAAGGGTATCGCGGTCCTGCGCTTCGACGACCGAGGCGTTGGTGAATCTACCGGTGACTTTAGTGTGGCGACGACGAAAGACTTTGCAGATGACGTTCGCGGAGCACTGGATTTTCTGGCCACACATCCTTCAGTGGGCGATGCGAATATCGGCCTGATCGGGCACAGCGAAGGAGGACTCATAGCCTCG
This sequence comes from Rhodothermales bacterium, assembly GCA_012267425.1. Classification (GTDB taxonomy): domain Bacteria; phylum Bacteroidota; class Rhodothermia; order Rhodothermales; family Bin80; genus Plut-88865. The sequence continues at coordinate 4,555 of JAAXGO010000284.1, read as the reverse complement.
ATGGTGGCAGCCAGTTCGGGCGATGTGGACCTGGTCGTGTTGATCGCTGCTCCGGGAGTGCCGGGTGATGAGATTATCCTGAAGCAGTCGCGCGTGCTTGTTGAGCATACCTTGCGGGCCCCAGGTAGCTTAATCAAGGAGGAGAAAATCGAACAAATGCTCGACGAAACCCTGCGCACACAGGAGCTGATCTTCGAGGCTGTGAAGAATGAAGCCGACAACGAAGTGCTTGCTGACACGCTGAGATCGCTTATAGACAAGCAGCTCGAAAAAATGGGCTATCTATATGACGAAGCGGCCCGCAGTCAGATGGCCGACGCCGAGATAGACAAACTGATTTCGCCTTGGTTTCGGTTTTTCCTGACATACGATCCGCGGCCGACGTTGTCCGAGGTGTCAACCCCCGTTCTGGCTGTCGGAGGATCGAAGGACATGCAGGTCGATTCGAGCATCAACTTGCCTGCCATCGAGGCGGCGCTCCACGCTGGCGGCAACACGGACGTTACAACGCTCGAACTCGACGGACTCAACCACTTATTGCAGACAGCCGACACAGGGCACGTTACCGAGTACGGATCCATCGAAGAGACGATGGCCCCGAGCGCAATGGAGACAATAGCCGCTTGGATTCTTGAGCGATAGTGGGTGACCTGCAGAGCGAGCTGGATGTATCGCCAGCGGCACAGCGTGCTCACCGGTTCACTCGGCATTTGCGAGCCACATCCGAGCAGGACTCGTAAGAAGCCGTGCTGCCGGCTGCCCAAACACATTCAAGAGAGGTCCAACGCCTCCGGTTTGGAGATCGACTGGTACTTTGTACCGGAGGCACGCACCCACAAGGCTCGCCATGTGGGTGGGCGGCAAGGATCCTATCTTGCCGTTTAGTCATCCCTTAATCCTCGATGCGATGAAACAACGGATCACACGCAGAACCTTCCTGAAGCAGGCCGCGGCTACAGGGGCCGGCCTGGGTGTATTTGGCCACTTGAGTGCGGCGCGCGGCATCGCGGCTCCGAGTAGCAAGATCGTTGTCGCCGTAATGGGCGTAAATAGTAGGGGGCGTGTGCTGGCCGAGACCTGCGCTCGAGCAGAAGGCTGCGAAGTTGCGTGGATTTGTGACGTAGACGAGCGAGCGATTGGCAAGACAATACAGGCGGTCAGTAGTGCCGCTCCTGCTTCGGCTCCGAAGGCACGAGGCGAGGCTGACATTCGCCGGGTTCTTGAGAACAGCGATGTTGATGCACTTGTAATTGCCGCCCCCGATCACTGGCACGCTCCCGCGTCGATTCTGGCGATGCAGGCCGGTAAGCACGTCTATGTCGAAAAGCCCTGCGGCCACAACTGCCGGGAAGGCGAACTTCTCGTCGAGGCACAGGCCAAGTACGGGCGCGTGATCCAAATGGGCAACCAACAACGTGCATCGAGTGATTCACAACGGATCATACAAGAAATCCGGGACGGGCTCTTCGGGAGGGCATACTATGCGCGTGCCTGGTATGCCAACACGCGAGGTAGCATCGGATATGGCAAGCCAGCCGCTGTACCGGATTGGCTGAGCTGGGATCTTTGGCAGGGACCTGCAAGCCGCAAGCCGTACACGGACAACGTCGTACACTACAACTGGCACTGGTTCTGGCACTGGGGCACGGGCGAGATCTGTAACAACGGAGCGCACGAAATCGATATTTGTCGGTGGGCTCTGGGCGTTGACTACCCCACTCGAGTCACGTCGTCGGGAGGACGATTCCACTTCAAAGACGACTGGGAATTCTACGACACGCAGGTAGCCTCTTTCGACTTCGCGGAAGATAAGACGATTACGTGGGACGGTCGGAGCTGTAATGGACGAACGGTCGAGGGGCGGGGGCGGGGAGCGGCCATCCACTGCGAGAATGGTACCGCCATCCTGGATCGACAAGGCTACGTCGTCTACGATCAGCAGAACAAGGTAATCCTGCGGAGCACCGACGAGTCCAATGAGGCAACGCTTGACATTCGCGGCGGTGGAAGTCTTACGGAATTACATATGGCCAATTTCTTCGCCGCTATCCGCGACGGAGCACAGCAGTATTCTCCGATAGACGAAGGTCACAAAAGTACGCTGCTTTGCCACCTTGGCAACATTGCCCAACACACCGGGCGCGCACTCATCTGTGATCCGTCGAACGGTCGCATTCAGGGCGACGACGAGGCAATGGCGATGTGGGGGCGGAGCTATGAACCGGGATGGGAAGTCATAGTATAGATCGGCGCAATCGAAACTGTACGTTGAATGAATTGGGTGCAGCCCATGGACGGTATCTCCCGCAGGGAGTGTGTACGTACGAGAGAGCTCGTGAAGATCGCCTCGGTTACGCCAAGAGCTACTTGCCCCTGACTACAATACTATTATACCTGACCATGCCTTACGCGCGTAGCATTGCTCTCGTTTTCCTGATGGCCAGCCTTTCAGCCTGTGCCGGATCTCGAGAGACGGCCACCGAAACTGCCCCACCTCATCCGCTGGTCGGCTCGTGGGACTATGAACTGGACAGTCCACAGGGACTTATTACAGGAGTCCTCGTGGTCAACGACACCGACGGAGTCCTAACCGGCAGCGTTACGAACACGAGCAGTCCCATCCTATCTTCAGAGATTGCCGAGCTGCTGTTCGACCCAGAGACCTTCGCGGTCAACTTCACGTTTTCCACGGAAGAATACGGAACTATGGTCGTGGATTTTACCCTTGCTGGAGACGTTTTTGACGGTATCCTGAGTGTATCTGATTTCGGAATCGACGTTCCGATGACGGGGCGGCGCAGCACGGGCGATACAGAATGAAAGCTACTGCGCCTTCTGTCGCTGCTCAGAAGCTTCACCATCACTGCTCAACACCACGTAGTCTCATGAATCCTGTCCGCTACCTATCTCTATTGGCTGCCATTCTCATTCTTGTAGGATGCACGGGGCTCCGCGAGACTTCGGTCGAACCCGTTCCCAAGCCGGAGGAACCCGCTGCCATGCCACATCCGCTTGCGGGAAGCTGGTCGTACCTACTAGAAACCCCTCAGGGAGTGTTTTCGGGGATGCTCGAATTCAGCGAGGCGGACGACGGAATGCTCTCTGGTGTGATCGTTGGGGACGATGCACCAGATGAGCCAGCCAACCTGCAGGAAATCACTTTCGAAGCAGAGGCCTCCAAGCTAGCATTTACATTTGATACGCAAGAATTCGGGCCGATGTCGGTCGATCTGACGCTTGATGGTGATTCGCTGAGCGGAATTCTCAAAGTGGTCGATTACGGATTCGACGTACCGATGACAGGAGACCGTGTCACCGACGATGGCGAGTAGACCGAATTAGGTGGTCTTGGTCCCGTATGTACGACTTGATCGGCAAGTCCGTGAGGGTACACCTGTACACGCGCGAAGGCGCGGTACTAGGTTCGCTTACGGGCCGGGTTGCGGACGTGGCACGTGCGGTCGAAGTGGCCCCCGACATGAAGAAGGATCTTGTGTACGTGGTAGGTATAGAGACGGGTGCGCCCGACGTTCCGTATTGCAACAGTGCCGGGGGCGAAAACGAAGGCTGGTTCGCGCTACAGGATATCGAGGTAGTAAGCGAAGACGGGCGGCGCCTGTTCACAAATTGAAGGATATGCCATGATCGATTCCGCACGCCTTTACGGCACCACGGAAGCAATTGTCTGCGCCGTCTTATTTATCGCTTCCTGTGCATCGGGATCACCTGACGCACCTCAACTGATGATATCGGCGCCTTTTGGAAGTACGCCCGCCGGTGAGGAGGTGGATCTCTTCACGCTCGTCAACACGAACGGCGTAGAAATGAAAGTCATGACCTACGGTGCGACCATTGTCTCTCTGCAGGTTCCGGACAAGGCTGGTCGATTCGACGACATCGTTTTGGGGCATGATTCGCTGGCTGGATACCTTACCGACAGTCCCTACTTCGGGGCCATTGTCGGGCGGTACGGCAACCGCATTGGCAATGCTACCTTTGATTTGGACGGCGTGACATATTCGCTAGCGGCCAACAACGGTCCAAACCATCTCCATGGCGGAATCAAGGGCTTCGACAAGGTAGTGTGGCAGGCAGAGTCATTCGAAAGTGAAGCGGGCCCCGGACTGCAATTGACGTACGTTAGCAAGGACGGCGAGGAAGGCTATCCGGGTACGCTTACATCTCGCGTTACTTACACGCTTACGCACGACGACGAACTTATCGTCGATTTTCACGCCATATCGGACAAGGCAACTCCCGTCAACTTGACGCAGCACACGTATTTCAACCTAGTGGGCAGCGGTGACATACTGGGGCACGAACTGATGCTTAATGCCGACGCCTTTACGCCAGTGGATTCGACGATGATACCTACCGGCGAGATTCGCAACGTGGCGGGAGGGCCGTTCGATTTTCAGAAGGCTATGGTCATTGGGGCTCGCATTAACGAGGATGATCGGCAGCTGATCTTCGGCGGCGGGTATGACCACAATTTCGTTCTAAATGGCGGTGGTGACAGCCTTGCTCTAGCAGCGCGCGTGCACGAGCCTGTAAC
>JAAXGO010000007.1 GCA_012267425.1 Rhodothermales bacterium | reverse complement strand
GAGTTCTTCGACTTCATCATCATCGATGAGTGCCACCGGTCAATCTACAACCTCTGGCGTCAGGTGCTGGAATACTTCGACGCCTATCTGATTGGCTTGACCGCTACCCCGGACAGCCGCACCTACGGTTTCTTCAAGAAGAATGTGGTCAGCGAGTACGACCACGAGCAGGCCGTGGTTGACGGAGTCAACGTGGGAAACGAGGTCTATGTCATCGATACCGAGAAAACTCGCCACGGTGGCCGACTCAAGGCGGGTCAGCAGATCGAAAAGCGCGAGCGCCTGACGCGTCTGAGGCGCTGGACGATCCAGGATGAGGACACGTCTTACACCGCCAGTCAGCTCGACCGAGCCGTCGTCAACCCGGATCAGATTCGCACGGTCATCCGCACCTTCCGCGACAAGTGGCCTGAGATATTCCCCGGCCGCAAGGAAGTCCCGAAAACGCTCGTTTTCGCCAAGACGGACAGCCACGCCGACGACATCATTCAGACCGTGCGAGAGGAATTCGGCGAAGGCAACCAGTTCTGCAAGAAGATCACCTATCAGGCCGAGGAAGACCCGAAGTCGATGCTGGCCCAATTTCGCAACGACTACTACCCCCGCATTGCCGTGACCGTGGACATGATTGCCACGGGCACCGACGTCAAGCCGCTGGAATGCCTGCTCTTCATGCGCGACGTGAAAAGCCGCAACTACTTCGAGCAGATGAAGGGCCGCGGAACGCGCACCGTCGGCCATGACGACCTCAGAAAAGTTACGCCCTCGGCAGCCAGCGCAAAGACCCACTACGTGATCGTGGATGCCGTCGGTGTCACGAACTCACTCAAGACCGAGAGCCAGCCGATCATCACCAAGCCCACCGTTCCGCTCAAGGACCTCGCCATGGGCGTGATGATGGGCGCTCGCGACGAAGATACGGTGAGTTCCCTTGCCGGCCGCCTTGCCCGCCTCGATCGACAGCTTGATTCCGCCGAGAAGGAGCGGATCAAGAAACAGGCCGGTGGCATCGAACTGACTCGAATCGTTGGCGATCTGATGGCGGCCCTCGATCCGGACCTCATTGACGAGAAGGCGCGCGCGATCGAGCCCATATCGGAAGACGCCAATCCATCGCCAGAGGTTTGCGACAAAGCCCGGGAACAACTGGTCGATGACGCCGTTGCCGTCTTCAACGGGCCGTTGATCGACCTGATCGACTCGATCCGCCGTGACAAGGAACAGACCATCGATCACGAGAGCCTTGACACCGTTCTAAGCACTGGCTGGAAGGGAGACGCTCGAGAGAACGCAAAGGCCATGGTCCAGGACTTCCAGAGCTATCTGGAAACCCACCGCGACGAAATCGAAGCCCTGACTATCTTCTACAGTCAACCGCATCGTCGCCGGGAGTTGACCTACGCGATGATTCGGGCGGTGTTTGACAGGCTGAAGAGCGACATGCCTCTGTTGGCCCCCTTGCGCGTGTGGCAGGCCTACGCCCTCCTTGACGAATACAAGGGCGGGCAACCAGACAGCGAGCTGACGGCGCTGGTGGCTTTGATCCGCCGCGTGTGCGGTATTGACACGACCCTTTCACCGTATGCGGAAACCGCACGCCGGAATTTCCAGCGCTGGATCATGACGCGCCACAGAGGCGCCGGGGAGAAATTCAACGAGGAGCAAATGGAGTGGCTCCGCATGATCCGGGACCACATCATCACCTCCTTTCACCTGGAACGCGACGACCTTGACATGGCTCCGTTTGACAGCAAAGGTGGCTTGGGACGGATGTACATACTTTTTGGCGACAGGATGGACGGCGTGATTGATGAGTTGAATGAGGCGTTAGCGGCATAAACGATGACCAATCGTGTAGAGAACATAGACCCCAAGGGATGGCAAAGATGCGGTCTTCCCGAATTCACGCGCATCGTGATGGGCCAGTCACCGTCCTCAGCGACCTACAACCGTAATGGCGAGGGGCTGCCTTTCTTTCAGGGGAAGGCAGAATTTAGTGACTTATCCCCAACCATCAACCTGTACTGTTCCCAGCCCAGCAAGATTGCCAAGCAAGGAGCAACTCTTCTTTCGGTTAGAGCCCCCGTCGGACCGACTAATCTCGTGCAATACGAGTGTTGTATTGGCCGTGGTTTGGCAGCACTTCATCCTTGTGGGGAGATCGAACCAAAGTTCCTGTTATATCTCTTCAGAAGCATCGAACCCGAGATATCGGGCAAGGGAACAGGTTCGACATTCAAAGCCATTACTAAGGGCTTCGTTGAAGGACTCGAATTCGACCTGCCACCACTACCAGAGCAAGCGCGAATCGTCGCCAAGATCGACGAACTCTTCTCGGAACTCGACAAGGGGATCGAAAGCCTGAAAACGGCGCGCAGGCAGCTTGAAGTCTATCGGCAATCCGTCCTGAAACACGCTTTCGAAGGCGATCTCACCGCGCAATGGCGCGCGGAGAACAAGGACAAGCTTGAGACTAATGAGCAATTGTTAGCTCGCATCAAACGGGAACGGGCGGCTCGATACCAGCGCCAATTCAAGCAGTGGAAAGCTGCTGTCGAGGAATGGAAGAAAGGCGGAGAATCTGGAAAGAAGCCTCTGAAGCCACCGAAGCCGAAGGACGTATCGCGCTTATCCTTGGACGAAACGAAATCGATCCCAACTCTCGCCGAAGGTTGGTCCTATTTGCGTTTGGGTCTCGTGATTGACGAACCCAAATACGGCACTGCTAAGAAATGTAACTACAATTTCGAGGGCACTGGGGTCCTTAGAATCCCTAACGTCATTAGTGGCGCGATCGATGCTTCTGATCTCAAGGGGGCTCATTTCGACGAGAATGAGAAGCAGATTTATGCGTTGAAGGCAGGTGATGTCCTCCTGGTCAGATCAAACGGAAGCATTGCTATAGTCGGCAAGTGCGCAGTCATCTCCAAAACAGACGAGCGTTACCTTTTCGCCGGCTATCTAATTCGCCTTCGAAGCAACCCGGAAGTATTGCTTTCCGACTACCTTGTAAGACTCCTTTCAAGCCATCTGCTACGGACTCAAATCGAGTACAAGGCAAAATCGACTAGCGGCGTCAACAACATAAATTCCAGTGAAATCCAATCGCTTATCGTTCCATTGTGCAGTCTCAATGAACAAGAGGCCGTAGTCGAACGGCTGTCTAACAACCTTTCAGCAACCAACGCTGCTGTTGCAGAGATCGACGCTCATCTACTCAAGGCCGAGGTCCTCCGCCAGTCGATCCTGAAAAAAGCCTTTGCCGGTAAACTCGTTGCACAAGACCCGAACGACGAACCGGCGTCCGTGCTTCTGAAACGAATCCGGGCGGAAAGGGAGAAGGCGGCAAAGAACAGCCGCACTAGGAAAACCAAGAAGAGAAAGACGACTGCATGAACACAGCCCCCATTGTTTCCAGAGTCTGGAGCTTCTGCACCACCCTGCGCGATGACGGTGTGGGCTACGGGGACTACTTGGAGCAGCTCACCTACCTGATCTTCCTCAAGATGGCCGACGAGTACGCGAAGCCGCCGTACAACCGGGACGTGGGGATTCCCGCCAAGTTCAACTGGGCGAACCTGAGATCGAAGCGGGGTGCGGAACTGGAAGGCTACTACGTTACCTTGTTGCGCGAGCTGGGCACCCGGCCGGGCATGTTGGGGCAGATTTTCACCAAGGCGCAGAACAAGATTCAGGATCCGGCGAAGCTGTACCGCCTGATCGACATGGTGGACGACACCGAGTGGGTCACGATGGGCGCAGACATCAAGGGCGACATCTATGAGGATCTGCTTGAAAGGAACGCCGAGGACACGAAGTCGGGTGCAGGGCAGTATTTCACGCCACGCGCGCTCATCCGTGCGATGGTGGAATGCGCGCGACCTGAGCCAGGCAAGCTCGTCGCCGATCCGGCTTGCGGAACCGGCGGGTTCTTTCTGGCGGCCTATGATTTCATCACCAACCCGGACAACTTCCATCTCGACAAGCGGCAGAAGGCATTCCTGAAGCATGAGGCGTTTCACGGCAACGAGATCGTCGCCAACACGCGCCGCCTGTGCCTGATGAATATGTTTCTCCACAACATCGGTGAAATCGACAGCGGCGCGCCTATTTCGACCAATGACGCGCTCGTGGCCGACTCCGGTCAGCGCTTCGACTACGTGCTGGCCAATCCACCTTTCGGCAAGAAGAGTTCCATGAGCTTCACCAACGAAGAAGGTGAACAGAAGACAGACAACCTGACCTACAACCGTCAGGATTTCTGGGCCACCACATCGAACAAGCAGCTTAACTTCGTGCAGCATATTCGGACGATGCTCAAGACGGACGGCCGCGCCGCCGTCGTAGTTCCCGACAATGTTCTGTTCGAGGGCGGCGCTGGCGAGACAGTCCGGAAGAAGCTGCTGGACAACACGGACCTGCACACCATCCTGCGACTTCCCACCGGCGTGTTCTACGCCCAAGGGGTCAAGGCCAACGTGATCTTCTTCGACAACCGCCAAGCCAGCCCCGATCCGTGGACTAAACAGGTCTGGTACTACGACTACCGCACCAACATTCACCACACGCTCAAGAAGAAGCCCATGCGGTACGAGAACCTGTTGGACTTCGTCAAGTGCTACAACCCGCGGAACCGGCATCGGCGCAAGGCCACTTGGGATGAGAACGAAGCGCCGGACGGCCGTTGGCGCAGTTACAGCTACGAGGAACTTCTGGCGCGCGACAAGACCAGCCTGGATATCTTCTGGCTCAAGGACAAGAGCCTGACCGACCTCGACAACCTGCCGGAACCCGACGACCTCGCCGAAGAAATCATCGAGAACCTCGAAGCGGGTCTCGACAGCTTCCGCCAAGTGCTCACAGGACTCGGTACAAAGTAGCTTGTAGGAACAGCATGTGAATACTCGGCAGATCAGATTCAACGTTGACGAGTAACATGAAACAAGGCCGTGACTCTCTCCGTAAGCATTCTGCAAATCTCCGATTTGCACCGTGAGCGCTCCAGTCCCATCCGCAATGATGCCCTCCTGAGTTCGCTGCAAAATGATCGGGACCGCTACGCAACTGGCCGAGACAGTGTTGCCATTCGGCCCCCGGACATCATCGTCGTGAGCGGGGACATCATCCGCGGCGCCCCGCCAGGCACCACGGACTACGAGGCGCAGCTTTCCGACCAATACCAAGAGGCCATACGTTTCCTGGAGGCTCTTACACAGCGTCTATTAGCGGGCGACCGTGGCCGCCTCGTCCTCGTGCCGGGCAATCACGATGTCAGTGCCTGTCACTTCATGAAGAGCCTTGAGCGCCTCCACGTAGCCGCTGACAGCAAGAAGGACTTTCTGTCACAACTGTTTCATCCCGGCTCAAGTCTGCGCTGGTCGTGGCGGGAGTTGGGGCTCTACAAGGTAGCGGACGAAGAGCACTACGCTCAACGCCTCGCATCGTTCGCTGCGTTCTATACGGAGTTCTATCAAGGGAGACGGACTTTCGATCTCGATCCCTCAAAGCAGTTCGAAATGTTTGACTATCCTGACTTCAACCTGACAGTCGTCGGCTTTTCGAGCTGCCATGAGAATGACTTCTTCAACAAGCAAGGCGCGATCCACCCCGGATGCATCGCCGAAGCCAGCCTGGCTCTTCGGTATCCGCGTTTCAACGGGCGACTCCAAGCCGCAGTGTGGCATCACAACACAGAAGGCATCCCCTCGCAGACCAATTACATGGACGCCGGCATCCTGCAGAACCTGATTGATAGTGGCTTCAGCATCGGTCTCCACGGTCACCAGCACCGCCCCCAATGCTTTGACACGCGGTTCAACTACGGCGGCAACGCGCGAATCTCCGTCATCAGCGCGGGCACTCTTTGCGGGAGCGCTTCGCCCCGATTCGGGCGCTCCTACAACATCATCGAACTGGACCTGGAACGCCGCAAGGGCCGGCTGCATGTGCGCGAAATGCTCAACGACGATCTTGAGCGCCCTATTTGGGGATGCCGATCATTGCCACCGGGCACCAACCCATATCTGGCCTTTACTTTTGACCCTCCGCCACCATCATCCGTAGCGCCACCCCCAACCACAACCGTGCTCTTGGAGGCCCAGCGCTTACATGTCGCGGCCAAGTATGCTGAAGCTGCGGAGCTTCTGCTCCCCCTCGCATCTACTGACGACTTGGCCAGGCGCCTGCTGCTTGACTGCTTCGGAAAGCTAAACGACACTGCCGGAATCGCCGCTCACTTCGATCCACCCCTTAGCGAAACAGAGGCTATATATCTGATGGAGGCGCTTTGGGCGGAGCAGAACCTTGAACGCTTGTGCGTTCTTCTGGGTGAACCGATTGTTGCGGAATCCAGCGATCCTGCCGTTGATGAGACTCGGCGGAAATACCAGGCGAGGTTAGCGGGATGAGCAACGACAGCAGAGAGCGTATCGCGTTTGACGTTGAGACGAGCAGAATCCTCCAGATACTCTCGTCCGAGATATACGACTCGCCGAAGGCATTTCTCCGCGAGAACCTTCAGAACGCTTACGATGCCGTCCTGATGCGTTCGACAGCGAAGGGCACGCCGCTTTCCGAACGGCGGATTGACGTGACCATCGACGGTCAGAGGTTGACCGTCCGGGACGACGGCATTGGTATGACCGAAGACGTCCTGAAGAACAACTTCTGGAAAGCGGGCTCCAGCGGAAAGAATTCCGAACTAGCCCGACGATCGGGCGTCATCGGTACCTTCGGTATCGGCGCAATGGCCAATTTTGGAGTCTGCCAATCGCTACGGGTCGAGACCCGGCACATTGACTCGGACACCACTCTGATCAGTTCCGCACGTCGTGACGACTTACGAATCGCTCAGAACTGTATCGATCTTGAACGCTTAGCCGAAGATCGAGAGGCCGGCACAACCATTACTGCCGAGCTTGACGCCGCGTTCACGATTGACGTCGTTGCAATAAAGGGCTATCTGACACCTTATGTCCGGTTCTTGCCAGTTCCCGTCTTCGTGAACGACTTCGTGAACGACGAACTCATCAGCCAGGCCAGCTTCGAAACCACTCTCGGCGACAGAGCGAAAGGCTTTGTACGCCGGTCCTTGCGCGAAGTCAGCAAGGGGGAACTGGCAGGCACCCTGGAAACCCTTCTGAATCCGCAGGCGCGTCTGCTCGTCAGACTAACGGGCATCACACTTAATGGTCAGCCTCTCACCGGTGAGCTGTTCCTCGTCCAGAATGGTGGGCACACGCTTGGTTTCCGCAACCTGTTTGGCTTGGCGCCGCTTCCGCTGTCTAGTGCCTACAATCTCGGCGGCTTCGTTAATCTCGATGTACTCCACCCAACGGCCGGCCGCGAGGCCCTCAGTCGAGAAACAATTCAGCTTGTTTCAAATCTGGTTGCGATGGTGGAGGCTGAGGCTTCAAGAGATATCGCCGAAACCGCCTTTGCCAATCAGAATCAGCACTTCCAGCAGTACATCCTCTCTCATGGTCTTACTGCGCTGGCTCACAACGTCAACGTTACTGTCTTGCCCTCTTGCTCGGACATTGCGCTAGGTGCACTTGCTGCGTGGGAATCTCAAAAGCCGAAGCTCTTCTACGCTGGCCGCGACCAGACGGTATTGAAACGGTTTGCCAGTGAACAGGCGAACCTCGTTCATGTCAGCCAGGCCAATCCCCGTCGCAAGCTGCAGTTGCGGTATCTCGAAACCATCCTCAAGATCGAGCAGGTGCCCGAGACGCCGATCGTTGACCGAATTTCGGGAACCGCCCTCAGCTTCGAGGAAGCAATGTTCATCGTGCGCTTGCGTGGCGTCCTGCTTGATGACTACCTGATGCCTGATGTTGATCTTGCGTTCGCCTCGATCAGTCATGGCGTTGCCTTCGATGTGGAACGGACCAGATCTGGCCTGGTGGTGTCTATCGCCCGCGACATGCCAGCCGCCTGCATGGTTGTCGAGTGCTACAACTCTGCCAGAGACGTGTTTGACGGCTTCGTAAAGGATTTCGTCAGGGAGCACCTTTACAATCACATCCGCGACTATGTTCCGTCCTCGACACGGCAAGGGCGTGATGTGCTTTACAAGCGTCTGAAAGAGAATAAGGAGCTATTCCGCTACGAAGAGAGCGAATTCGGTGAGGTTGAAGCTCTGCTTGCCGAGTATCTGTCAGGGAAGCTCGGTTTCGATCAAGTACTTCGAGCATCAGCCAGCCGCGCTTCGAGCCAACGTCAGCATGTCAGTGTGAACCAAGTTGGCACCGTTGAACAGCAGATTCCGGACATCATCGACGGGGCCAGTCCACTTCCCCAGAACGCATTCGACCCGGCTCCCCCCATTCTGCGGCCAGACATAGTGACGGAAATGAAGGTGCTAACCGTCGCAGAGGCCCATGAAAAGCTCAATCACTTCAAGATGTTCCTAACGCTCTCCGCCCGCGCAGTCAAGATTGAAGGCATGTTCTTCAAGTCACCCCATACGACGAAGCTCATATGGGGAACTCACCGCATTATCTATATTTTCACGGACGCCACAGGAAGCCTTAGTCTCTATTACGATATCGAACTTAGGGAGCCTCTTGAGACGACCACCACGGGCGGTGCGATGTTCCCAACGACGACGATCATCACCAAAGACAGAATCTATATCCCTATACCGAAAGACCTTGAACCGGCTTTTCACATTACTGGTGGAGCCAAGGAATTCTACGTTCGCTTTGACACGATTCCTTGACGCACGGAGCGGCAACCGGCAGTTGGGGTGCTGGACGACTCTGCTATCGTTTTGTCTGCATCGATCTGTTCAGCTACCTTGAACCGGTCCAAGTAGTCGGCCCAGACTTGCATCATGCGTCGCCGTTCCGGAAAAAACGCCGTCCGCGACAGGTGTTGAAACGCGGACCGTTCGCAGGCACGCACTCCGTCTCCCACTAAGTGCGTGCCATCAGTGCATGTCGGGCAGTACCGCCATTAAACGGGAATCAATGTCCCCTTCGGTGCCTAGCACTCGCGCCAGATAGGCGAGAGCTAGCCCGTACCCGCACCCGAGACGGCCCAGCCACACGGCGAGCCGCAGGTAGCTTTCTGGTGCGTCGGCATCGTCGAAACCGCCCCACGCCAATGGCAAGGCCAACTTCATCGGTGTCGGATGGGTGTACTCCGCCAGCCGGTCATTCGCCTCGTCGGCCCACCAGCTACCGTCCTCATCGAACCGGAACTCGCCTGGCAGGCACTTCCATACCGAATCCATCTGCTCGTATGCCGCCCGTAGTTCTGTAGTCATCACATGCACGCCATCGACGTCGACTTCGCATTTGGTGATCGCTACCGCATGGAGGCACACTTTACGCAGGCGTAAGACCCAATCAGGTTCGTCCGCGCCGACCTTGCGCCTTGGGGCGTCGATCTCAACATGGATTCGAGCGAGATTGCGAAGCACGTTACGACAGTCTTCGCACCGAGCGCGCTGCACTTCAACCGGGTCCAGAGCTTCCATCCAGTTCTCCTGTCAGGGCGACCCTGGCGGCGTCCACGAGCGTCTTCGACGACTCCCGTACGTGGCTTAGCTGCGCCAGCGCGGGTTCTACCCAGTCTTTCCAACAGTTGTTCTCGTCTCCCTCGACCGGGCACAACGCTACAGCAGCGTTCATGTGAGCCACCTGCTCCACTAGGTAGGACATCAATCCCAGGAACGCGACCTCATCCTCAACCCTGTCGATCGTCATGACTCCGCCGCGCCACGAGAGCCCCCTCCAATCTGCCGTCTTGCCGTGGCTAAAGTACTCACTCAAGTAGGTGTACCACGCGCGGCCACCAGCGAGGGGAGCCACCTTGTCTGCTTGATTGAAGCTCCACGCTTTCTGCCTCTTCGGCTTCGCTGCCCCGCATTCCTCCGCTACCGCGGCTTCCACCTTCGTCGCCATTTTGCGCAGCTTCTTGGGGCTGATTCGGCCTTTGGTTCCTCTACGAAGCGTTTGATAGAAGTCCGCGTTCACTCGGGTTCCCAACATCGCGGCGGCTTTCTCCTGTGACATGAGCACATCCGGCGCAATGAAAAGGGTGCGAAATCTGAACACGACCTGTCCGGCACATTCAAGGACTGGCCTCATCTGCACAGCGAGCGAGTGTAGGTTGCGGGTCTCGTTGGCTCGGAGGACGGCGACCGTGTGTATCCGCGCCTTGCGAAGTAGCAGCGCGCCTTCAATCCGAAGCCCGGCGGTTGGTTCTGCATCGAGGTCGATTTGCGCTGTGGCTTCCTGCCACCCGCCTGTGACATCCAACCTTTGCTCGAGCTTGCGCGTCATCTCGACCGCCTGCGTCAGCAGTTCCGCCATGCCCGCGCGACAGCGTGCAAAGTCAGTTCTCAATGGCTTGTTGCTCATCCGATTACCCCCTTCCCGCTCGACAGTGAGCACCTCGATGCCTACTGCAGCAGTCGCTCGAGCGGGCAGAACGAACCCGTGATGCCCACTGCCATAGCCGGCGTCATCCCGCCAAGTGCGCCGTGCGGACGCAGTTGTACCAAGCGACGACATGAAGAGCGACCGGGGCACTTACTCGGATGGCGTCGCGGCGGGATGCGAGACTTTGGCTTCCGGCGTCAAAATAACCCACTACCCGAAATTTGTCTCTCTTGACGCTTGGTGTCATATTTGCCATCATATCCCATCAGAAGTAGAGATACCCGGCCCATTTCGTGGATCAGGGCGGCCCGCAAGGCTTTCGATGGCTTTCCCGAACGGCCTCAGAACGCGATCATGCGGGCGCTGACGGTCGCCGCTGAAGGCCGTAAGGCCGACATCGCCAAGCCCCTGAAGGGTTTCGGCTCCGGCGTATTCGAGGTGGCGCTCAAGGACCGCACCAATGCGTATCGGACAGTCTACGCCCTGCAACTGGAGGAGCGGGTTTGGGTCGTGCACGCCTTCCGGAAGAAGGGGAAGCAGGGCATCGGGACCCCGAAGAAGGATATCGATCTGATCGGCGAGCGGCTGAAACGGTTGAAGAAGGAGTTACGGCAATGAGCAAGACAG
>JAAXGO010000283.1 GCA_012267425.1 Rhodothermales bacterium | reverse complement strand
CTGGATGTTCAAATTCCACTGCTGCACGTAGGTGTTGCGAAAGTCGGGGCTTATGGCGTACTGACGGACCGGGTTCGAGTAATTGAAGGTGTCCTGCGAGTAAGGGAACGGGTCGGACGACTCGCTCCACGGGTCGCTGAAGCTGGGCGGAGCCGCGAGGAAGACCGACAACAGGAAAGGCTGGCTCGCGTGCGACACCGCCGATTGGTTGTACCCGATATAGGCGTAGTAGACGCCGTAGGCAGCGCGGACCGAGGTCCTTCCATTCCCGGATACGTCCCACGCCAAGCCGACTCGGGGCGCAAAATTGTTCTTGTCGGTAGCGACGAGGCCCCGGGGTACGCCCGTATCGCCCGGATATACCGTTCCCGGAGCAGCTTCCGGAAATACCTGTGATTGCTGGCAGTTCCCGAAGCACGGCGCATGAGGACGGATCGTCGACTGGAAGTCAAACTTCTGGGCCCACGGGGGCTGCACCTCGTAGCGTAGGCCGAGATTCAAGGTCAGCCGAGGCGCGACCTTGAAGTCATCTTGGACGAAGAAGTGATAGTTCTCGGTGAAAGTGTCGTTGTGGATCGTGCTTTGCGCGCGGAGATTGGACGGTCGGCCCAACATAAAGTCCGCAGCGGATACTTCGGTGAAATTTCCGTTGAACGTAAAGGTCCCGGCGCTACGCCACTGTGCCGTTTCGCCGCCAATCAACTGATAAGTCTCGGCACCCACCTTCAAAGCGTGCTTCCCGATGGTCCAAGAGAGCTTACCTCCGATCTGCAACGTCTTGTCAGGACGACGGGCCGGGAATGAGGCAGCAGCAAATCCCCTGCCGACAATATTCACATCGGGTGTCGCCGTATTTTCGCCGTCGACGTTGAAATTGCCGCCCAAGTCTCTTGGCGAGAGCGCCTGATAAGGGCTTGTCGACTCCGCGATCACCGTCGTATAGCTAACGCGAAACTCGCCCAACGAAGTTGGACCTAGATTGTGTGTGCTGGAAGCCGAATAACTGTCGACGACGCTAAACGATGCTCCGATGAGTCCTGAACTGACACCGCCCCTGAAG
>JAAXGO010000282.1 GCA_012267425.1 Rhodothermales bacterium | reverse complement strand
TGCCTGTTCGGAGGTGACTTCCTGTTCCACGGGGGCAAGATCATGCTCCTGAATACTGCGGAATGCTCTATCACGGACTATGCGAACAGCATGGAGAAGTTTCGCGGCGCTGGCCTCGACGCGTTGCTTCCGGGACACGGAGCCATTTCGCTCAGTGGCGCGCAGGCTCACGTCGACGCGGCGTTGGCTCGATTCGACGAGCTTGCCGTGCCGCCGAACTTCCTCTAGTCCGCAGACTGGCTGACGCCTCGAATCAGGTAATCTGCGGCGTCCGAAACTCCGAAACGCTGTCGAGCCGGGCGCGCTCCGTCTCGTCGAGCTTCCAATCGACCGCGCCTAGATTGTCTTCCAGATACGCCATCCGGCTGGGGCCGATCACAGCTACCGTCACCTCGGGATGGGACAGGACCCAGTTGATAGCTACTTGCGTGGCGGGTTTGCCGTAGCCGTCGGCGATGCGGACGACCTCGTCTATGACGCGCATCGCCTGGTCGGTGACCACGTCGTCGAATTCGTCGCTCCTTCGGACGTCCCAAAAGCTGTCGACGGGGGGCGGTCTGCCCCTGGAATAGCGACCGGAAAGAAGGCCGACCGCAAGAGGGCTATAGGCCTCGATCGCGACTCCCTCTTCACGGCATAGGGGCATGACCTCCTTCTCCAGTTTCCGGTGGAGAAGGCTGTATGGATTCTGGATGCATGACGGTTTGACCGCGCCGAGCCGGTCGGCGGTCCAGAGCATCTTGCACAGCTCCCACGCGGCGAAATTGCTCACGCCCCAGTAACGGATTTTGCCTTGCTGCACCAAGTGGTCCATCGTTGCCACAACTTCGGCAAAGGGAGTGGTCGCGTCTCGAACGTGCAGTATGTAGATATCGATGTGATCGGTGTTGAGCCGGGCTAGGGACCTCTCCACTTCCCTCATGACGTGGTATCGCGAGTAGCCGCTGTCGTTCGGTCCGCCCCCGACGGCGCTTGCGACCTTTGACGTTATGACCACGTCGTCCCTCCGGCCTGCGAGCGCTCTGCCAAGCACTTGCTCCGATACGCCTATATACCGGCGGTCGTCCATCGGTCCGTAGATGTTGGCGCAGTCGAAGAGCGTGACGCCCAGATCGAATGCGCGGTCAATCAGCCTTTGCATCTCCCGCTCGTCCGACTGGCTTCGAAATCCCATTCCAAATGCAATGCGAGAGACTTTGAGACCTGACGCGCCGAGATTCACGTATTCCACCGGGACCTCCTAACTACGCTCACGGCAGTGTAAGGCAGTGACCAGCAGGCGGCACATCGCCAGCGACATTTGGCGTTTTAGGTTCCCACGATGCCTTTGCGCCGTCGATGAGACCGACATGGCCACCACACTGCGGTGTCAATGGCCTTACAAATCAATACAACGGACCGAGGTTCGTACAATTGCACTTATGTCGACACGCATCAACAAGCTCATTTCCTGATACTGTCGCGCCTTCAAGGATGTACCCACCGCCGCCGATGTTTACGCCGGATCAACGTAGCGACAGTTCAGACGAAGTTCCCTGGACCAACCTTGCTCCAGGAACGAGAGTCGCGCTTCGCTCGTTCAAATGGGGTAACGATTCACCGCACCGAACCGGCTTCGGCTTCGTGCGAATGTCGGCGGCATCGACTATCGAGGTTTTCGTGCCTCACCTCAACGACTCAGCCTCATACGACGGCTCGTGGTTCAACACCTACTCCGATGGAATCTACCATTTCGACAGGCTAGCTTGGCACAACATTATTGAGGGGCAGCGGCGCGGTGGTTACTGGTATTGCAACGTCGCCACGCCCGTGAACTTAGAAGGTCGATGCCTCCGTTGGATTGATCTAGATATAGATGTTGAGTTCTTCGGAGACGGTAGTTGGTGGATTGCCGACATTCCAGAGTTCGCCGACCGTTGTGGACAGTATCCGACCAGTGTCATCGACTCGGCTACACGGGCTGTTGGGGCGCTAGTAAAAAAATTCGTCGACGGGGAGCATCCATTCATCGTGACACCTGGTGGTTCCGGATATTCGTGCTATGACCATGTCTTCTGGAGTTCCCCTAAAGCTGGTGACGGAATTGCCGTAGTGGAGCCGACGGTGGCTTCGAGCACGGTGGCTGTACGATCGCTTCAGGCGTTTGCACCTAGCTGCGTGTATGGTATGCATGATCCGATTAGCATCGACCGCCAACGATTAATCCCGCCTAGCGACGGCTTACTCCTTATCGGTTCGGACGACTCGTATGTCGACGTAGTTGCCAGAGCTAGCGCTTGGGCTGATGCGTTGGCGCTCTCTAAATTGGTCCACATCGTGATCGTCCGCAGTGAGCCGTTGAATCCACTTGTGGAACTTGAAGCGTCGGTTCGCCCTGGTTCCGAGGAAGGTCGGCTTCTGCGAGATATCAACTCGGCAATCCTACGAGTACCAAGCGCCACTCCTGCGATAGCTTCCGCACGAGACATGGTCGCGGCCGGCTGGTTCTAGCAATATCAGGATGGCGGTGGTGGTGGGGCGATTGGGGCCGTCAGGCCAGACTCAGTCTTGATTGTCCGCGGACATGCCCTGGAAGCTGGAGGCAATACGGGGCGGCTTCCGCCGTGCAGCCAATCTTCACGAACAGGCCGTTGCTCTCCGCCCCGTACGGTGCCCGTTTGTCGAGGTCTCTCACTGCTAGGCCGGGGCAAATTGAAGGTGCATTATGCTGGTATCGTCGTCGCCGTAGCTGGCAGATTCCATAGTCTCGCGCTAGTCAAGCGACCATCGCCGGAGGATGCGCTATGTCCAATCAACACGCTCCCGTCGCGTGGGTCACCGGTGCCGGCCGGGGCATTGGCCGCGCTGTCTCCCTGCGTCTCGCCGCCGATGGCTTCACCGTTGCAATAAACGATGTCGATGCTGAAACGCTGGACGCCGTCCGGCAATCAATACACTCTGCTGGTGGCCGCGCTCTGCCTGTTCCCGGTGATATCTCGGACGAAGACACCGTCCGCCGTATAGTTGCCTATATCGTCGGCGAGCTCGGCAGTCTTGACGTACTCGTCGCCAACGCTGGCGTTATCCACATTGGCTCCTTTCTTGATACCACTCTGGAAGACTTCGATCGTGTCATCAACATCAACGTTCGCGGCGTCTTCGTGTGTGGCCGTGAAGCGGGTCGCCAGATGATTGCGCAGGGACGAGGCAAGATCATCAATGCGTCCTCGATCGGCGGCCGCCGCGGCGGCTCGGACCAGCTTGCCTATTCCGCCAGCAAGTTCGCCGTGATTGGAATCACCCAGAGCATGGCCAAGGAGCTCGCCCCTTACGGTATCACTGTCAATGCCTATTGCCCGGGCATCGTCGACACCCGAATGTGGGACCACATCGACACGGTCCGTTCCGAAGCGATGGGCCGGGAAAAGGGGGCCGCTCTGCAGGCGATGGTTAAAACAATTTCCCTCGGGCGTCAGGAACAACCCGAAGACGTTGCCAATCTCGTCAGCTTCCTGGCTTCTCCTGATTCCAACTACATCACTGGCCAGGCAATTAACGTGTGTGGCGGCATTCACATGCAGTAGATCCCGCCGTGCCAGGCGAATTCCGGTTTGACTAGACGGTATGCATCGGCGTCCGCCAGTGGAACGCCGGGGCCCCTAACACACGTCCAAGCTCCGCAAGCTTATTCGTACTCCACAAGCGCTATAGCCAGCGTCTCGAAGGGTTCGAATCCGATCTTTACGTACGGCCCGGCTCTCTTGAACGCTAGTGGCTCGCGGTCGGGTATACGGAACACGCCGCTCGGGTCTCGACCATGGGGTAGCTGCACCTTGATTGTCGCGCCAACTGGGACCGCCGGAAGTTGTGATTGCATGTTCAGCATTCCCAGCAAAAAACGCCGGTTCTCCGGCTGATCGAACAGCGTCACCTCTGTCGACGGGTGCGTTTCTGCTTCAAACTTGTACGGTGCTGGCAAGAGTCGTTTCAGCAATGCGAGAACGAGCCTTGCATTCACCTGCTGAGCCACGGACTCAATCGGCGCCGCAACCCAGACGGCCTTACCCTTACCGTAAGAGTGCACGACTATTCCGGGATCTGATCCCGCCGTGACTGCTGGCGGATCGCTGATGATCGCAGCGAAGCGGCTGCCTATGGCGCGTCCGGCTTCGGGCGCCGTGAACGGCAGCGTCACCGTCGCCAGCACCTCCGCTTCCGGCAGCGTCTCCGCCTGAATCATCGCTCCGCCGAAGATAAGGTGGTCCTGTGGCCAGATAGTCTTCGCCACCGCCTCATCGACAGGCGTCAAATACGTGACCCT
>JAAXGO010000281.1 GCA_012267425.1 Rhodothermales bacterium | reverse complement strand
CGCCAGGATCAGAGGGCAGCGGAATTACGTACCCGAGAAGGATCACCGTCACTATCTCTTTCGGGAGTACATTCGGGTCCTGGAGCGGCTTCGACCTGCCGCGTTCATTATGGAAAACGTGAAGGGCATGCTGTCGTCCACCGTCGACAGTCGCATGGTGTTCGAGATGCTGATGGAGGATCTGTCGTCACTCGGCACTGCGCGGCGCGCCTTGTACGAAGTGCGTGCGGTGAAGCTGGATGGTACGGTCGCCCGACTGTGCGAAGCGGAACAACCATCGGACTATGTTGTTCGTTCGGAATCCTTCGGCGTTCCGCAGCGTCGTCATCGTGTGATTATCATCGGCCTTCGCTCCGACCTGGCCGGTAGGTCAGGGACCGCAAGCATTCACCTGCCGCAGGAGAGTACTACCGTCGCCGACGCGATTGGCAATCTGCCGCGACTGCGAAGTGGGCTTAGCCGCGGATGGGACAGTCCCGAAAACTGGAAAGCGGAATTGCAGCGGGCGGCACGCGACCTTTCACGCAGCTATCGGTCTGGTCGCCCTCTCGGTGGGAAATTCCGGGAAATCGCGCAAGAACTCCGGAGTTGCGCGACACTTGAACGATCTGCCAAGACCCTTCCGGACGGCTACGGCCATTCCAACAGCGGCCTTCTGATGTCTCTTGAGAGCGCTGAACTACACGGGATCGCGCATCACGAGACTCGCGGACATATGGCATCTGATCTTGGCCGCTACCTCTTTGCAGCCGCGTACGCGCAGGTCGAAGGGACGAGCCCAAAGGCGGATCAGTTTCCGTCCAGACTCGCGCCGGATCACCGTAACTGGTGGAGCGGCAGTTTCAGCGACCGGTTCAGGGTGCAACTGGATAACGCGGCATCGACCACCGTAACCAGCCACATATCGAAGGACGGCCACTACTACATCCATCACGACCCGTTGCAATGTCGCAGCCTGACCGTTAGAGAAGCTGCCCGATTGCAGACCTTTCCCGACGACTACCTGTTTCTGGGAAACCGGACGCAACAATACGTCCAGGTAGGCAACGCCGTACCGCCCTATCTTGCGCGGAAGATCGCAGGCCTCCTCCTCCGAGTGCTCGAGGATGAATCTGCCTCGGGCTCGTTCAACGGAGCCCGGATCGAACTGACGGACCGCGACAACTCCGAAATCACGTCGCGCAATTCTTCGACCGACGCCATCTGCCTCAAGAGATGATTCAGTGCGTTCCTCTCCCTGCGAGTAAGAGAACGACTACCCTCGCGCACCGCGTGAAGCGCACGTTTGGAATTCCTTGACAGCAAGCGGCGCCCTGCAGCTTCTTCCAGAACACGAGTCGCAGCCTCTGACGCTGCCGCTGACGTGACAGTTGGTGCGCGCTCCGGTACATCGAGGCCTTGCGCTTGCGCAGCGTGATGTCCACCGACATGCAAGTTGATTTCGTCGCGTACAGGACCGGAAACGGCCGCAGCCGCCTCGGCGGGTTCGGGACTCGTCTCGACAGGAATGTCGAATGCACCAGCGAGCACTCGCGCAAGCTCGTCGGAAGGGAGATCCGCAAGGCTCCGCGTTTCGTTCCAGACTCTTGTGCGCAACGCGGCCCGCCGCATGATGGGTTCCATCGCGTTTTTGCCATGGTGGTTCGCAGCGCAAAGCCATGCTTCCCCGATTGCAGTTGCCACGCGAGAGTCGCCGCCGAGACTTGGGCGCTCCGTGATCTGCACATGTGCGTCTTCCGTGAGTTCCTCAAGCAGTCTCCAGCGCTCCGGATGGTCGGTTCCCCGGTCCAGCGCCCGACTGCGTAACCATAGCCTTTGAAAGGTGTTGCGGACACCACCCAAGTACCGCTCTCTCGAATCGCCGAAGCGCCAGTGCACAATATCGGGCGCAAGTGTAACGCCGACGAATGCCCACACGTCGTCCCTGAGCGCTTCCCCGCTTCTCAGTACCTCCTGCTCGGCCAACATGATCGCCGCCACTACGTCGAACCCCGCAAGTGCGACGCGGTCGCGCGTACTCGGGTACCCGTTCGATGCGGCGACTAGCACCAGTTCGTTGCGCAAATGGGCGAGCGTGTCTTCATCCACACGCGCCCCACCAGTTGCACCGAATCTGATCGCTTCCGGGAGATTGCGAGGATCGAACTCGTACGGAGTCGCGAATCCGTTTGCAAGTCGCTGGTCCAGCAGCGCTTCCGCCGCAGGACCGGGGAGGCGTGGAAGCAGGACTGGCACTTACACCTCGCCCAGCTCGGCCAATACCAGGAACGCTGAGCGGAATTGGCCAGGACGATTGTCCCGAAGCGATCGGATAAACGCGATGTCCTTCCCAGGCCATGCTGTTCCTAGCCAAGCGCTTGCCTGAGCGGCGATTGATCCGGGTTCGGCCTCAGCGATGATGCCCGCCGCCTCGGACTCTGTCAGGAGGCGCTCACAAATCTGCCCCATGACATCGGCGAGCACTGTCTGAAGAGTAGGCTCGTCAGACTCCATCACTCTTGATACCAAACCGGAATCGTCCTTGTTCAGATACAGCCGCACGGCGCCATGGAAGTCGCGGTTCCAGTCCAGAGGGGACCAGTATAGATACCACGGTGCCGACGCTGCACTTGTGTCCCCAATGAGCTGTCTCATATCGGCGAGTTCGATCGGGAAACGCGGCTCCTCACCTTCGATGCGAACGCGGAGTGTGTCGGACCAGAGACGATTCGCAACCTGACGCGGAGACAGTTGCGCATACTGCCGAGGCGGAGCAGCCAGAATTACGTACAGTTCGAGGTCGATCGTCGCAGACAGTTGGTGTCCAGCGAGTTCGATCTCGAGCTCCTGCTTCCAGGTACCGTGCGACAACCGATGGCACTCGCGCCGCAGTACAAACGGTATGCGCCCCGGTCCGGTACCCACGCGAAGCCCGATCGACAGCGCGAGATGGTCTGCTACCACGCCGAGTTCGCTACTGGCAACTTTCGGATCGATTGCCAGCGTACGACGAAATCGTGTTGTGCTTTCGGCATCCCAGTCAGCCAGGAATTCGCCCGCGACCTGCCAGTCGTCGCCGTTGAGTGAGCACGACCAGGGAGCCGCTTGTACTGCAGCATCTGAAAGTGTCAGGAACGGATATGCAACGCGACGCATCTCGCTCACGTACCTGGCAGTACTTTGGCTGATGCTCTAACCGCGCAGTTCTCGGGCACGCGAACGCGTATTTCGAAGATCCCGTCGTCACCCGAAAGCTCGACTTCACCGCCACGTTCGGAACGTCCGCTTTCTACCGAACGGATCGAGAGCACGATTGGTTGTACTATCGCGCCATCGGGGTCTCGTAGCGTCGTCCCCTCGACGGCTACCTCCCCACGCGCGCTAAGAACGGCTCCGGTTCGCCCGGAGTCCTGGACGACTCTGGTCGAGAACACGGCCACAGGACCGTCGCGAGAAGTCTCGAGCCTTTCGAAATTCGGCTGAGTCGCTGTCGCTCGACGTGGACGAGGATTGCGACCACCACCGGGTGTTCGGCGCCTTCGGCCCGCCCCGTCACCCTCAACGCCTTCCAGGATCGAACCCAAGCGGCCGGCAAGACGGGCAAGTGGCGCGTGAGCGTGCGGGTCGCCAGCTTGGGCCTGTGATGGCAGCCCCATTTCCAACGCGGCGCTCTTCAGTTTCCTCAAGGCAACGTTCACATACCTTTTTGCCCAACTGCTTTTCGGGAGATAGTCCGGAACCCAGTTGTCGTGTGCCGGTGGCTCCGAGTCTGCAAACGCACGTTCGACCTGTTCCTTGTCGCTGGCGACAAATACACCTGCCCACTCAACTCGCTCGTCCGGAAGAGGTTGACCCTCGATGTATTTGACCACCAGTTCCACCGGACGCATCAGAGCGATGTGGTTTACTGGATCCGGAAACAGCGAGTCCGGTTCAACCAACTTTCGCCTTGGAACCCGAAGTCCGCGTTCGATGGCAAGTGTTCCAAGACGCTGTTTAGGTCTCCTCGATGATATCGGCCTAACATCATTACCCGTGCCTCGTCGGGCCGCTTGCATGGCCTTCGAGAACAGGTGAAGTGGAGCAATATCGTCTGGAAACGGGATGGAGATCGCCGAGCCCTCGACCTCGACGCGACAGTTGAAGCGCTTCTCGGTGGGGGCGTCGCGCATCATTCTTGGCCAGAAATGCCAGAGAAGCGACTCCACGACCCTCGCACCCAAGACATCGATACCCTCGCCACCGGAATCGAAATCCAGGATCATGATCGACGTTCCCGTTCGCCCACCGTCCCGCGTCGGCAATCCAAGCTCCGCCGCAATTTGACTCGCGACATCGCCGGTGACGGGATCCACAATTCCGTCATCGGTATCGGCCACTCCCCACCAGTGACGTCCGGTGAAACGGCGCATCACGTTTCCTTCGTTCTTCGAATACGAATTACCAGCATGACATGCAATCAGGCGGCGCCCTTCCGGCCCGGAACCTCGCGGGAGCGTATCCACGATGATCGTGTCACACCTGCTCGCGGTGTACAGCGCGACCTTGCCGAAGCCGTAGGTGCCGGCACCTTGGTGTGTATCGCGTGCGGTACCGACATTGCGCAGAAAATCAATGAAGTCCGTTACCTCAGTTTCAGCTGGCATGCGGTCCGCGCGGGTGGGGCCGCCAAGACCGATCGTCCCGAAATCGCATATCTCCATCACGAGGAGCCTTTCCCGTGATCGCATGTCCTGAAGACAGTCTTTGGATGGAGAGCCGTGCGGCAGTTCACGAAAGATGCGGGAAGCCAGTGTGCGGTGCTGCTCCGCAGTCAGGTGGCGCAGCCTGATCTCGATTTCTGGCCCGGATCCTTGGATTGAAGCGTCAGCAACATTCTGTACGGCTTCGCGAATGAGCGTTTGTAGCCGGTCAAGGGTTGGAGCCCCCAACAAACGCAGGAAATTGTCGCCAATGTTGCCCGTCGAGCCGAAAGGCTCCGAGTAGATCGTCAGATTGCTTTTGGTCACGAAGCAAGCCTTGCTTCCAGGTCGTCGTAGCGGGCTGGAGTACACAGAAAATCTTGCGCAGTTGCAAGGTCAATCTGATACGTCACGCTGTCAACGCCGTGAGGGACACCGCCATCGGACAACATACTCAGGGTGATTCGAGGAAAGCCATCCCGCACTTCGTAGAAGTGTTCGGACTCCATTCGAAACGCGTGCCTGTTCCAGCGCTCTGCGTCGACATCCTCGCAGCCGACGGCAGCAAGCAGCGTACCGAGCGCTTCGCGATCGTCGGACTTCGCGATCGCGCTGCGCGCCAAGGCAGAGACGCTCAACTGCCCGCTGCTGACCGGTTCGATAACGAATCGCAGCAGATGGAGCGTTCCGCCCGTGGGCGCCTCCAATTGATCGAGGCTGTTGATGGTCACCATCGAGTTGCCCGGGCGCAATGTCGCCTTGACTTCGAGTGACGTGTTTCCGACACGAAAATCATGGCGGTCCCCGGCCGGCCCAGCCCACGCGCGCCACGCGGACGCCGAGCGATCGAGAAGTCTGTTCACGACGAGCAACTCTGCGATCAATCCTGCAACCGTGCGCTGATCGACGTGACTCGCGCTTCCACGTGTCAAAAGTGAGCGAAAGTCCTGGATCGTCGACCGCGCCGCGTCTAGACAGCTCTGGCCGGCCCTGATGCGATCCAGCATCTCGTCCACAACATCTCCGAACACTCCCTCAAGATCGGACGAAAGACAGATCAAATCCAAGAAGCGCGCCGGGTGCCCCTTGTAGTGGAACGCAGACACATCGACGCCAAGTGCACTACCCCCGTGGAGCCCTGTGGGTGTTTCGCGTTCCGCCAGCGGGATCATGACGCGCGCCTCGCCGGCTGGTCCAACTGCTAGTCGAACCTGACCTGACTTACCGCGCACGCCTGTCGGAATGGTTGGGATTTCAAGCCCGCCGCTGTGGTGACCGCCAGTGCGCAAAACACTCCAGCCGTCGACAGCCGAGGATTTCGCTGCTTCATTCGACATCGGCTGCGTCCGCTGCCTCTTGTTCTTCCGCGTCTATGGCATCGAGTTCGTCGGCCGAAAACCGCTTGAGTTCTACAGAAACGAAATTACCGCCTTCTGCCACACTTCCCGGAAAAACCACCCCATAGCCAAGAACTTCATATTCCGCATCGAGCGGAACACGAACTTTGCTCTCGCGCACTGGCTTGGAAGTGCGATCAATCGGATATAGGAGCAGAAGTGGCACCTCACCCACATCGTTCGCACGCATGTCCTTGAGGTCATCCCATCCTCCTTGGTCCGGCACACTCTCGATGCAGTCGAACAGGACATCACGCCGCGACATCAGGGCCTTGATATCAGCAACAGCGTGACTGTCCGCGAGCCGCGCGCGAGTTACTGTCTGAACCCTGCCTAGTGCACCGAGGGGCTCTGCGCTCGAATTACCTCGTGCAGCCTCGACGACACCAACGTTCCACGTATCCAAGCGCGGATCGCCGTTCTGCAGAAACGCCAAAAGCATATCGTCACGGAGATCCTCGTGGGTGGCGTGAACCGCATATGTTTCGAGGAAACGTCGGATCGACGACAAGGGGACACCGCGCCATAGCTTTCTCGCGGAAACGCTTGGATCTGTTGCTCGAAGGCCCAGCGTTTCCGCACGGCTGACGAGCTCCGCCGCTGCATTCCAATTGCGGCGTAGTACCCGTTCGTTTCGATGGTCGAAGCGAAATGTCTGGCGGTGGGTTCCCCAGTAACTGACAGCACTGCGGCGCGCCGAGCGCATCTTGCTCGCAGCCGTTATCGCCATCCCGGGAATCGCTCGAATTCTCACTGCGATATCCATCGGAGTGAGATCCCGAGCCCCGTACTGGTCAATCTCATCCCTGATCTCCTGTTCCACGCCAGCGAGTGCGCGGAAACGCAACTTCAGATCCTCCGGCATCCACATCCGGGGAAGGTCTTCGTACCGCTGCCGGTAGCCAAACCATCGGCCCATCTGAAGCAGCGTGTCATACTGATTCGCGGAGCGGAGAAAATAGCTGACCATCAGCCCTTCGAGCGTCAAGCCTCGTGCAAGGATGGATCCGCCTACCACGATGTAGGTCTTTGGGCCTTCGGTGTAGTCGATCCGATCTTCGCTTGAGCCGTTTTCGATCGGAAATTCGATAGCACCGAGAACAGCCGATAGGTTCTCGAAGATGTCGTCGATCGAAACATCGTCGGCATCTGTGAGATCGCCAGGTAGAAGTGCTTGCTCTTCTGCCCAGATATTCTGGATCTGTCTTCCGAGATCCGACCCTCGATCAACCAGATTTGCGTGGTTGACCTCCACCCAACCACTAATGAGCGCCGCCAGACGTTCATGAACGATGACGTATGCGGACGTATGGACGAGCATGGTCATATGCGCAGCGCCGTCACCGCGTGCATGTCTTGCGGCGGCACATGCAAGAAAATAGAGAATCGCAACCCGTAAGCTCGTTGTCATGACCGGATGAAACAAATCACGTTCATCCCGGCTTGGAGGCTGCAGCAACGCTTCCTCCTCTTCCGGCACAGTCCGGATCATGTCCAAGCCATCCTCGTGGGAGCGGATGTCTCCGGCGTCCTCCGGGACCACGCCGAACAGCCTTTCGGCCCCGAAGTACCTTGCGGAAGTCGGAAGCGCAGTTATGAAATCTCGTGGATAGAGATCGTCGAGTTGCTCGCCGTGAGCACTGTACGGGTTAATGAGCACGTTTGCGAAAGGAGTCGCTGTGTAGCCCACGTAGGTCACTCGCGGCAGGTGCGACAGAAGTCCGCGTATCCGACGATTGATGGCAGTCATGTCGAGTTCACGACGAGCAGTGTTGACGCTGGCCTGATCGCACTCGTCGTCGATTACAAGGACCTTCAGGCGATTCAGGACCACAGGGCTTGTCTCGCTGATCGCGGCCTCCAGCTCGCGCAACGGCGACACGTTTTTCTTGATGACAGCTAGTTGCGCCTTGTCGACATGCGAAAGAAAACCGCCGTGTGGCGGAGCGCGAAAGTCGCGGTTCAGTTCGTTCGGCGTCAGAAGTTGCCAGTGGAGCTGATGGTCCGGGTGTCGACTGACCAGGTCTTCGAAAAGCCGAAGCTGTGTCTGGAAGCGCAACTTGTTCGTCATACCGGCAAGAACGATCACTGTGTTGTAGCCGGCATCAAGCGCCTTGGCGATTACAGCAGTCATATTGGCCGTCTTGCCGGACTGGATATGGCCTACCACAAGCCCACGGCAGGAAAACATCACTTGTTGAGGGCTTTCCAGAAGCGACACGACCTCGTTGGACGCATGGTCGATGGCTTGCACGTCCTCTTCTGCCCATCCTTTGGAATTCAAGAGGTAGTCCCGCACTGCGGGCCAGTGACGATCGGCTGGACGGGGGCCAAAGTACCACTGCTGTCTTTTTCGAAGCACCGAGTGGCTATGCAGTATCTCAATCGAATCAAACTGCTTCTGGACGATTTCTCGTGCTTCCGACAACTCCGCCGACAGATTGGAGGCAAGTCCGAGAATCGCAAGCTCCTCGCGGACGCTGTCGACCGCAGCGTCCAGACCCGCTGAGCCTGGCAGTTCCTTGAAAATCTGACGTACCAGCGCTTCGACTTGTGGTCCTGGCATCCCTAACCCCCTCAATGCATTCCGTTGATACAACCACGCGCCACCACCTGCCGCCATGCGCGAACAGTCACCGGGCACAAGTGCAAATCATCTCCCAGGTACAGTTCGATGACGGCACCCCATCTCGCCGCAAGCACGCGCCAAGGCTCTTTGTTCAGGTCCGAGGCAGACGATGCTCGGCGGCGAATGATTGTTCCACATAGAGTAGCCCTTTGTCCCGCCGAAAAATCCAGTATTGCGCCCAGTGGCGGGGATGTGCGTGGCAATGCTACAAGCCCGCATCGGCGGCGACGTACTCGAACCGACTTGATCGCTCGCCAAGCGGTTCAGACGATCCGTCTCAACGCGGCAGGTTTGCGCCGGTGGCCCGGTGGCGGTGGACTGCCGGTTCCAAGATCGCAGTCAAAAAGCACGTCGTTACCCATCGAGCAGATTCGATGCG
>JAAXGO010000280.1 GCA_012267425.1 Rhodothermales bacterium | reverse complement strand
TGGTCTCGCGCGGGGTAGTGGGGAACTTCGGGAACGGGCTCTATCGCCTCACCGAGGTCGCCGCCACCGAGTTGGAGACGATCGCGATGGTCGCCGCCGCTGTCCCGAATGCCGTCATGTGCCTGCTGACGGCGCTTCGATACCACGAAATAGGCACCCAATCGCCGCGCGATGTCTGGATCGCCCTGGACCGCAAGGCCCGCAAGCCTGCGCACCCTCCTTCCCGGGTGCGCATCGTCCGTTTCTCCGGCCCGATGCTGACCTATGGCGTGCTCCGCCGTTCGGCGCTCGGGGTGCCGTTCCGCATCACCTCACCTGCCCGCACCGTAGTGGACTGCTTCCGCTACCGCAACAAGCTTGGTCTCGACGTCGCATTCGAAGCGCTCCGCGATGTGCTCCGATCGCGCGCCGCGACGGTGAGCGAAATCACACGCGCCGCCGAAGCCTGCCGGGCGCGTACGGTCATGCAGACCTACCTGGAGGCGGTCCTGGCATGACGTGTCGGCCACTCCGAAACGTGGGCGCGTCGGTGCGCGCACGGTTGATGCAACGAAGTCGCGAAACCGGCGACGATTTCCAGCTCCTGTTGCAGCGATACGGGGCGGAACGGTTCCTCTTCCGCCTTGGAGAATCGCCCTATCGTGAGCGCTTTGTCCTCAAGGGTGCGATGCTCCTCGCGCTCTGGGGCGAAGCAGCCTATCGGCCCACGCGCGACCTCGACTTCACCGGCTATGGCAGCTCCCGGCCGGATGATGTGCGCTCCGTCATCTGTGACATCTGCGCGATCTCCGTCGCGGACGACGGTATCGAATTCCACTGCGAAGCGCTGACGATCGATCCCATCCACGGGCAGGACGACTACGACGGCCTCCGCGTACGTTTCGGAGCAACGCTTGCCAAGGCGCGCGTCCCGATGCAGATCGACATCGGATTCGGAGACGCCATTCATCCGTCGCCGACGGACGCGCACTATCCCGTGCTGCTCGGCGGTTCGCGTCCACAGATCAGAGTTTATCCACGCGAAGCCGTGGTGGCCGAGAAGCTTCACGCGATGGTCTTGCACGGCGAACGGAACAGCCGCTACAAGGACTTCTACGACTTTCACGTGCTCTCGCAGCACTTCGCGTTCGATGGAGAATGCCTGGTACGCGCGATCCGCGCGACGTTCGAGCAGCGCGGCACGTCGATCGCCGAAGTGCGGCCAGTTGCGCTGACGCCCCAGTTCTATGCCGACTCCGGTCGCGCGGGGCAATGGCGCCGATATCTGGAGCGGAACTACCTTCCGGGAGCGCCATCGGGTTTCGGTATCGTCGGTGAACGTATCCTGTCGTTCTTGGTAGAGCCATGGGATGCGATTACGCGCGAACCTGCGTTCACCGGGACGTGGCCCGAGGGCGGCCCGTGGCGGCATTGAAAGGGCCTGGGCGATGAAATCGGCGCAGGCTCAGAGGAGCCGGGGGACATGACGGTCGGATTCGCCGGCGCCGAAGCGAGCGGTGCCGCGTCCATCGCTGGGGTCGGAAAGTACCGACCCTATCCGGCCTACAAGGATTCCGGCGTCGAGTGGCTGGGTGAGATTCCAGCGCATTGGGAGGTGAAACGGCTGAAGGAGGTTGCAACGGTACAACTTAGTAGTATTGACAAGAAAACAGTAGAAGGCCAAGAGACAGTGCGACTGTGCAATTATGTCGATGTCTACTACAACGAGAAAATTGGAACGCAAATTGACTTCATGCCTGCAACTGCGACACGCGATCAGATACGACGTTTCTCGCTCCGGTCAGGCGACGTCCTGATCACAAAGGACTCGGAGACGTGGACGGACATAGCAGTTCCTGCAGTTGTTACCGAAGACCTTCCTGGCACGCTGTGCGGATATCATCTTGCCCACATTCGGCCTGATAGCCAGTGTGATGGTACGTTTCTAAGCTGGAATATTTCTGCAATCGGACCGCGTGGCCAATATCAAATTTCTGCGAATGGAATTACTCGGTTTGACCTCACGCGCGATGCTATCCGAAGCGCGACGCTGGCCGTGCCGCCACAAGCAGAGCAATGTGCCATCGCCGCCTTCCTCGACCGGGAGACGGTGAAGATCGATGCGCTGGTGGCGAAGAAGGAGCGACTCATCGAGTTGTTGCAGGAGAAACACACCGCCCTTATCTCTTACGCCGTCACAAGGGGTCTCGACCCTGATGTTCCGATGAAGGATTCCGGCGTCGAGTGGCTGGAGGAGATTCCGGCACATTGGGAAGTGAAGCAGCTCCGTTGGGCGATTACATTCCAGCGCGGTCATGATCTCCCGTCTGATGATCGCGAAGAAGGAAATGTGCCAGTCGTTTCTTCATCGGGGATTTCATCCGCGCACTCGAAGGCGGTTGCGCCGGCACCTGGTATCGTGACAGGACGTTACGGAACTATTGGACAGTTCCATCTTATAGACCAGCCCTATTGGCCTCTGAACACCATGCTTTACAGCATTGATCTCCACGGAAACGAACCTCGCTTTACTCGCTATATGCTGATACATCTTGCGCCATTATTTCTCTTGCACTCAGCCAAGTTGGCTGTCCCTGGGGTAGATCGCAACGACATTCATGCTGAGCATACCGGAGTGCCTGACGTTGTCGAGCAACGAGGGATAGGTGATTTCCTCGACCGGGAAACGGCGAAGATCGATGCCTTGGTTGCCAAAGTCCAAGAGGCCATCAACAGCCTTCAAGAGCTGCGCACCGCCCTTATCTCGGCGGCGGTGACGGGCAAGATCGACGTGCGG
>JAAXGO010000279.1 GCA_012267425.1 Rhodothermales bacterium | reverse complement strand
GTCGTAGGGGACGCAGATCTGCGTCCCTTGCAAACCGTTGTGGTAATTCCGTCTTGTATTGATTCATACCACAATAACCAATTCGAGGAACAGATGCCAAAAAGACCGAACGTACTTCTCATTATCACCGATCAGCAGCGTTACGACACGCTCCGCTGCGGCGGAGAAGAGGCGATCGAAACGCCGCACATCGATTGGCTTTCCGAGCGCGGTACCCGATTCACGCACGCATTTTGCGCCACGCCAATCTGCTCCCCCGCCAGAGCCTCCCTGCTGTCGGGGTTGTATCCGCACCAGCACGGCATGGTCGCGAACCACCAGCCGCGGCCCGGTTGCGATCAGATGCATCTCAGCCCGGATGTCAAACTCATCGCGGATTACCTGAAGCCGGAGGGCTATTCCTGCGGTTACACCGGGAAATGGCACCTCGGCACCGGCAGCGACCGGCGGGGTTTCGGCGAGTATGTTGCCAGCCACTTCGATTTCGATACGGATACTCCTGAGCAGAACGAGGCGATAACCCATGCACGTGCTATCGGCGTTGAACTGACCGGCAGGCGGCAGGGCACCGAACCGAATCCGGCGACGTTTAACGATAAGACGCGCGTCGGCCCGAGCATGATGCCCCTGGCGGACCATCCGGCGACGCTGATGTGCGACCGCGCCATGTCGTTCATTCAGCGGCATCAGCACAGCGACGATCCGTTCATGCTGGTCTACAGCACGCACGAGCCGCACTCGCCGTTCGTCTCGCCCCGCCCCTTTGACGCCATGTACCAGCCCGACGACATGCCGCTCCCGCCGACCTTCACCGATGTGTCGTTCCACCCGCACACCAAGATTCGTCAGGACAATCAACTCCGAAAGATAAACGAAATGGGACTCTCCGAGTCGGAGATGCGGGAGATCGTGGCAGCCTATTACGGCCAAGTGAGTTTCTGCGATCACCTCGTCGGGCGCTTGGTCGCGTCGCTGATCGACACCGGACAACTTGAAGACACCCTCGTCATCTTCACCTCGGATCACGGCGAGATGATGGGCAGGCACAATATGCTGTTGAAGGGCGCAGCCGTGTTTGACGACTTGGCGCGGATACCGCTCGTCATAGTGCCGCCCGGCGGACTCGAATCGGAGAGGGTCGACTCGGCGCTCGTTTCGCACATCGATCTGATGCCCACCATTCTTGACTGGTGCGGCGCGGATACTCCCTCCGGTTTGGATGGAATGTCGCTGCGCCCGCAGATTGAGGGGTCGCCTGACGCGATCTCGACCGACCGCCGACGCTCGGGTGTCGTCACGGAGTTTCACTCCTGCAACTGGACAAACCCGATTGGTCCGCTGCGGATGTGGCGCACCGAGGAGTGGAAATACGTCGAGTCGTATCACGGCGATCACGAGCTCTATAACCTCGTTGATGACCCGCACGAGTGCCGCAACCTAATCGACGATCCTGCGGCAGCCGGCGCGCTGGCATTGCTGAAGGAAGGCTTGCGCGACTGGTGCGAGCGCACCGGGGACACCTGGCCCGATGTCGTCATCCCGCCAGAGGTACCGAAATAGGCTTGCGCGTGGAAGGATGGAAGAGACATAGAGTGACACGGATTCTGTAGGAGCGAGTTGTACTCGCGACGCTTGTCCCAGTGAAGGGATAAGCGGATTGAAGGCTGGAAGCGTGGAAGAGGGGAAATCGGGGGATGGTGAGGTTGGTGCGCGGGGATCTCTATCGCAGTCGCTTTTCGCTCCTTTGATTGCACCCTACAATGAGGCGCTTTTGCGGGAGTTCATACCTAGAGAATCCATCTCCAGCATGTGATTCCCTCGCGGCCTTCCGTTCAACGCAACCTACGCGCTAGCGTCAATTTCGTTCATATTTACACACATTTCGGCAGGTAGGTTCGGTTTCCAACCGCACCGGCGACAGGGAAAAAATACCGGTTCGGTTAGGAAACCGAACCTACCGTGGTGTATAAATGAGGAAGATTCATGCCCATTATCGCTAAAGAGAAACGCGAACAACTCATACGCGAAGGCTACTGCACCTTCGAGAACGTGCTGGGACCGGAGATGGTGGCAAAGCTAAACGCCATGAGCGAATGGACCATCGCGCAGGAGGATCCGGCTCACTTCGACCAGCACCGCTCGCAGGGCTGTATTATCCCCTACTGGCGGTTTCCCCACCCCGCTTTCCCGGAACTCATCGTTTATCCGCGCGCCAGGGCGGTATTCGCCGAACTCGGTTTTGATCGTCCCAAGGTGTGGAGCGGATTTGTGATCAGCAAACCGCCGCAC
>JAAXGO010000278.1 GCA_012267425.1 Rhodothermales bacterium | reverse complement strand
ACCCAGGAAGTCATCGTAGTTGAATGTGATGCAGTGGCAGGCTCCAGCACCGCAGTAACGCGGCGAATCTAGCGAGTTCGTCGCGGTGGACCTCGCCATCCCCGGTTTCGCGAATGCGGCCAAGGAACGACAGTTTGAGCTCGGACAGAAGCAGCGCGTATTCGTTCGCCGCATTGCCGACAAAGGAGTGCGAAGCCGTCCTTCGGGTGGTGGGTGCCGGTGGCGGTGCCGGACGAAGACAAGCAGAAGGCGCTGGCGGCGTGGTGGAACTCGACGCCGGTCCGAGTAATGCTGCTCAATCGAAGGGCACAGAAATTCACCTACCCGGCATGGTCCTCGTTGAGGGAAGCCTTCGACGAGGTTTTCGACGTCGAACTTCTGCCGATGAAGCACGCCGAGGAGTGCGGCGCACGCAAGGTGATCGACGATGCGGCTGCGCTGGTGCTCGGCGCAAAACCCGAGGTGTTGGCGGACTGGCGGAGACAGCTGGCTGCGGAGCCGACAATCACGAACCGTCAAGCACGTGACGCGTGAGGCAGCGTTTCGGTCGCTGGTCGCCGCAGCCCCGTAGCCTGACATTGACCGGCGCTGGGCGCTGGCACTGATCACGGAGATCCACACTGCCGGATGGATGCTCAGGACCGATTTGACGGGGACGCAAGTGAAACCCTCGTGCCTCCTACCTGATGCGCTCGTTCGCGCGCAAACACCGAAACCGTGATCGGCTCGGCTCAAGCGGCCTCAACGCAACCTCCGTGCCCGTATAGTCAGGCTGGTTCGATCTCCATCACGTAGCCGGTCCGCCCGGGTGGCTCGCGCAGCTGCACTGTCTCCAACTCGTGACCTTCCTCAAGCTTCGACGCGATCAACTCCCATGCGGCCGCGTCCGTGAAGTACCCGTCCAACGAGCCGAAAGGATTTCGTACTTGCCCGGGTCTCCAGTCGGTCGGTCGGCTGCGACTGAATTCGGTGATCCGCGCCCTTGGCCGACGCGCGAGGAGCGCCGGTTGATGTCGGATCGAATCGGTCCCGCTCATTGCCGCCAGGAATTTCGATCCGGGCCTGATTTTGCATGATTAGCGATCATATGGTGTTTTGTTGGCCAATTAAGGGGCGGTTGGCGCCCATTTTTCAATCATTTGATAGGCGATTATTCACTTGACGCACCCGGACCTACATCTTGTGGTCCTGTTTCGGCCTCCGCGCCGCCGGTAATGGTTCCGCCGGACATCGAGAACTTGCGGGAAACAACGTAGACGGTCCCTTCATCTGCCTCACGGAGTTTCAAAAAATCTTCGGGAGTCATGAACATTATGGGGGAGCCGCCCATAACTGTTTGATTTATTTGGATTTTTGGGCTTTTCTCCAACGCCTTCTCAAGAGCTTCTGCAAGAATACCCATCAGCTTGTCGGACAGCCGCTTTCGCAGCCCCCTCCAAATGCGCTCCGTCCATTCCATCGACAGAACATGCCCGAACTGATGGCGTTTAGCCATACCACAACATGTAGTGGTGCCTCGCGACTCACGCGCACACCACAAGATATGGGATTATCTTGCGTCAAGTGAACAACCCCCAATTTGAACGAATCGCCCCGC
>JAAXGO010000277.1 GCA_012267425.1 Rhodothermales bacterium | reverse complement strand
CTCGGCATCGACCGGGTCGAGGTAAAAGGCGAACTTGACGCCGAAACAGTCCGCGGATGGATCGGCCCTATGATCGGGATGCCAGCCCGTATCGCCGACATAGCGGTTGGCATCGGTGCCGATGCCAATGACATCGTCGCCGTAGAGCTGCTCGGCCACGCCGCAGAGGCGTTCGTCCTCGAGCAGGCTGGCGTATAGGGGGGTGCGCGGGTGCAGCATCATTGTCCAGTAGCGCGTCTCCCCCTTGAAGGGCTGATCGGCGTACACGTGATCGAGCTCGGACTCGTACTCTTCGCGCAGAATCTCGACCTCTTCCGGGGTGAACAACTTGCGCAGGGTGACGAAGCCGAAGGTTCGGAAGTGATGCAGTTGCTGGTCGGTCAACATGGGATTCCTCCGATGCGGCTGATGCGGCCATTGGAAAGGGTTGTCGTATGCTTGGGCCAAATTAGAACGCGTCCCCCAATTGGGCAAGCTCAGTCCTTGATCCAACTACCGATAACGCCTTATTCTTCCCATCCACACCCCCTTCTCGGCATGGAGCGAAAATTGATCGTCGACAGCAAAAAACTGCTGGATGCAGGCTACCTCATCGTTCCCGAGTGCGTCCCACCAGACCGACTGGAGTCGATGCGGACGCACTGCGAGCAGATGCTGGAGCGGCACAAAACGTGGTGGACAGAACAACGCACCCCGGACCAACCGCCGGGCGGCGAATGGGGGGTCGGCAAGCAGCCACGCGTCCTGTTCGACCGGGTGATCGACCGCCGGAATCACGAGTCGGTGGAGTTCCTGTTTCACGAGAACACGTACGGCATCAGCAAACAGATCATGCAGACCGAAGACGTGGTGCCAACGCAGTTCGGCATGTTCTGCAACCCGCGCATCGACCACGGGCCATCGGACTGGCATCGCGACATCAGCCCGCCAGTGCACGGTCCAGTCGAAGCCTACTACACCGACTTCCTCAACAACCCCCCGTGTTACACGCAATGGAACATCGCTCTGTACGACGACGACATCTTCTGGATGGTACCGGGGAGCCATCGCCGCTTCAACACGGCCGCCGAAAACCAACAGCTATCCATCAGCGAGCACGCGCCCATCGACGGCGGTATGCTGATCAAACTCCGCGCCGGTGACGGCATCGTCTATCTCACGCCAATCCTGCATTGGGGCAGCAATTACAGCACGAAATTGAGACGGACCATCCAATTTGCGTACCGCGCCTTCAACAACGGCAGCCTCACCGGAGCCTACGTCGTTCACTGGCCGCCGGA
>JAAXGO010000276.1 GCA_012267425.1 Rhodothermales bacterium | reverse complement strand
TCCAGCAGCTTTTCGAGGCCCAGGCGGCGGGCACATCCCAGCACGGCGGCGACGTGGCCGCCGATCGACGTGCTTACGCTCTTGCCACCGACTCAAACAGCGCATCATAGTGCACGACGTGGCGCGGCCAGTCGAGATCTTCCAAGATGCTCCGCAGCGTGGCCGGTGGGAGTGGGCGCTCCTCGCCCCTGAGGATCGATGCCATGATCTGGAAGAGATCGTCCTCATCCTCGTACAGGATTGGAACGTGCAAGAGCGGCTGATGAAGCGATTCAGGGATCAACTCGGGATAGCTCAGACGATTAGGAAGCAGAGGATGGCAGCCACAATAGATCGCCTCCATAATAGCAATCCCGAAAAATTCGTGGATGGCAGTCGAAACCACCATATCGGCCCGGTGCAGCAGACGGCTGTACTCCTCGAAATCCTCAGCGTACCCGTAATGCAGGATGCGCTCTGCATACCGCTCAAACGCACGCTCGAATTCGTATGGCTGCTCTTCAAAGTGCTTTCCAGCAAGAATCAGCCGGAACTGCAGCCCGATGTCATCCAACCGGTTCATGAGCCGGAAGAATGCCTCTGGGTTCTTGTCGTGCTCCCACCTGTGATTCCAGAGCACGATCGGCGGCTCCATCCATGGTCCCCATTCATGCCCCGAATAGTCCATTGCATATCCGTCGTGTGCCTGCAGATCCATGCCCAGATGGAGCACACGGCTCTTGTCGCGGATTTCCTGCACCGTATGCAGGTGCGTGTAGTCAGGAAACGCACGTAACAGCCCCGGCAGGGCGCGCATGAATTCGTCGTAGTGGAATTGCGAATTGAAGACCACGCGGTCTGCTGCCAGACACGACAGATAGTTGACATATGCGTAAGACAAATCGCGCTCCTCTCCATTCCGCAACGGATAGGTCAGCTGGTTCTCGTGCAAGTAAAAGACTACAGGGGCGGCCTTGATGTGCGACCGAGTAAGCGCCAGGAACGCCGGCACGTTGACCATACTGGTGGCTAGAATGACGTCGGGCTTGTATCCTGCCTCGCAGAGCTGCACAACCTTCCTGGCCAGCGTCACCGCACCGCCGTGCATGCGCCACTTCCAGAAGCGGGCAGACATCGTAACACGATGGAACGAGTGGTGGCTGTGCCGGGTGAGGCCATCCAGGAAATTTCGATGCGAGCCACCGTACCAGGGTTCGAGTGCGAGTACGTTCATCGCCCCGCTACTTACCACCGGCTTCCAAGAGCTCTCGTACGGCCGCCTCTTCCGCCTCCGTCGTCGGGCGTACAATCGAAATGGCCCGCTCCTGGAGCTTTTCTCGAAGCACTGTGTCCTTTACCTCTTCCGCCGAAATCGGCAGCTGCTCACCCGGTCCGAGGGCGATTTTGCGCGTTGCCAGCTCCACGGCTACAGTCACCCTGTCCGTGTTTTTAATGACCATTCCCTTTCGTCTGCGGTCCATTCGGTCGTGCTCTGGTATCACAAGTTCGTCGAGACGAAGTATACGAATATCCGTCTTCAGGAAGAAGAGGTCTACCGGGCTTTCCACGAAGCGCTCAGTGGCACTCGCCCCTTTTGGCCGGGCCAAATTCACCGATGCTAAGGACGGTCGTGAAGTCGACTACCTCTTCAGCCACGTTCGTCGCGAGCACGAGAATGCCCCCGGCATCCAGTTGGCGCGTGACGATCTGGCTCACCAATTCTCGCCCGTTTTCGTCTAGGCTCACGTTTGGCTCGTCAAGAAGCAGCAGCGGCGGATCAGACAGAAGCGTCGCGGCGAACTTCATGCGCTGCTTCATGCCCGACGAAAAGCTGTGAACGTAGTCGTCCCCGCATTCGGCAAGGGCGACGAACGACAGCAACCGGTCAATGCGCTCGCCCACGTCCGGCAGGCCGTGGCCACGAGCCAAAAATTTCAGGTTTTCGCGCGCTGTGAGATCCTCGTAGACGTTGTAATCAGGAGCAACAAGTCCCGCTTTCAGAACATGTGCCTCCGTATCGAGCGCCCGGCCATTTACATACAGCGTAGCCATGCCCTTCGTCGGGCGCTGAAGACCGGCTAGTATTTTGAGGAGCGTGGATTTGCCCGATCCGTTAGGGCCAGTGACGGCCAGCGCGGAACTTCCCTCTAGCGTGAATGAAAGTCGCCGGAAAACAACGTTGCAGGAAAAGCGCTTCCCGATATTGTCGACAACGAGTCTAGTCATCGAAGCTGGGAGTCCAAGTGTTGTGCAGCAGAGTCACCAGAAGGTACGCGAAGAGACACTCCGACGTACAAGCAAGACCCTCGCTCCAAGTGGAACGACCGCCCGGAAGGACCAATCATCGGACGCAGGCCCGCCTGCGGTTGGGTACATGAATCGTAAGCGTCCGGTGAACCCCATCTTGATTGGGTACCGGGTAGTCGGGAATTTGTTGATAGACCCGATACCCTCAACCCTTGGATGGCATGAGACACTGCAGACGTACGGCGGAACAGATGTATCCGATGATAGAGCTGTATGAAGCGAGGACGCAAACGGCAGCGGCGTTTTGCGCCGAGCACGGCATCTCGCACGCACAGCTAATCTACTGGCGACGGAAGTATCGTCGGAACAACGCAGCAGTCGACGACCGACTCTTCGTAGAGATACCACGGCCTGCGGCACGTGAGGCGGCGCAAGTAGAGGTCATGTACGCAGACGGGATGCACG
>JAAXGO010000275.1 GCA_012267425.1 Rhodothermales bacterium | reverse complement strand
CGGTGGAGTTCAAGGGCCGGGTGGTGCTGCAGGGGCGCGACAGTGTGCAGGCGGCGCGGCATGAGCTTCATCCGAACCAGGTGAGCGCCTGGAAGCGGCAGCTGCTCGACGCCGTACGGAGGTGTTCGCCAAGGGTGGAAGGGGGAAGCTCGCTAAGGTGCATGAGGCGAAGACTCACGACCTGCACGCCGCGATCGGAGAGCTGACGGTCGAGCGGGATTTTTTTCGGCGCGCGTTGAAGCGCTGAGCCTGCCGGAGGCATATGATCGAGCCGGATGGACCGTTGAGCCTGTCGATGCAGTGCGTGCTTTTGGCTGTGAGCCGGTCGTCGTTCTCCTACCGGCGCCCGCGCACAAGCGTGGCGAACTTGGGGCACCGGATTTTCCCCTCCCTGCTGCGTGGCCTCGAGATCTCCCGGGCAGGCCATGTCTGGTGTGCGGACATCACCTCTGTCCGTGTCAGCCAGGGGGGTTCTACCTTGCGGCCGTGATGGACTGGGCCACTCAGCACGTTCTCTCCTGGCGGCTGTCGAATACGATGGACGCCTCGTTCTGCCTCAGAGCTCTGGACGCCGCGCGGATCATCGGCTCGTGGATCGACTTCTATAGGTGTGCCCGCATTCGTCGCTGGGTGGGCGAACGCCAGACGAGACGTACCGCAATGGCACGAGGGCGGCATGAGCAACGCGCGTCGTGTCCAGCCGCCTGGTATCGAGCACCTCCCCGCGCGGTGGAACCCGCAACCAGGAGGCCGAAGGCACAGCATGCCATCCACCGGCTCCGCGTGCTTTTCCCAACCGGGGCTGAGATTCACGTAATGAAGAATCCCGAGGGCTCTTACACCCAGTCGGAATCCACCTTAACTTTGCCTCAAACTGCCCAACGAAGTAGGACCAGCTCCCATCGAATGAGCCGAGGGGAGAGGTCGCAGGTGTCATCCCTCGTGGTAGTGACCCTGCCTTCGTTGCCACTGAGCGTTTGCCTGACGGTATCCATACATTGCAGCTCAATTTGCCTCGAAGCGCACTGACTTCATGGAGAGCGAACGACATGACTTTGAGGCTATCGACTCCTCGGGTGGTGTCGACGAATTCCGCCTGAAGAGGAACGGTCTGCAGCTTTTGCTCTACCGCGAGGCCACGGCACCGGTGGTTACCGTAATTGTGACCTACCGGGCTGGCAGTGCCGACGAGGGGTCGGGCAGGACGGGGGGCATGCATTTCCTCGAACACATGATGTTCAAAGGGACGAGGCGGTTCAACAGGGGCCGAGGCACGTCGGTGTTCGACGTACTGCAGCGGGTCGGCGCCCAGCTGAACGCGACGACGTCGAAAGACCGCACCAACTACTACGAAGTGTTGCCCAGCGAATACGTCGGTCTCGCCCTTGACATTGAGGCCGACCGCATGCGGGGAGCACTGCTTTTGCCCGACGATGTCGAATCGGAGATCACTGTCATCCTCAACGAAATAGACCGGGCGGAAAACGAGCCGCTCGGCAATCTATACCGGTCGCTCTGGAAAACGGCGTACAGCGAGCATCCGTACGGGAATCCGACCTTAGGATCGGCTGAACACGTGGCGCTCATGACGTCGGACACACTGCGAGCGCTCTACGATTCCCACTACTGGCCTGATCGGACGACGCTGGCTGTCATCGGCGACTTCGACACTGAAGAGGTGCTGAGCCTGGCGGCGAGGCACTTCGGCTGTATTCCTGCCGCTCCGGCAAAGGCGTACAGGACGCGGACCGAAGAACCCGGCCAGGCTCGCGAGCGTCGCCTTCAAACGAGCTTGTCCGTACAGTTCGCCGCGATCATGGTGGGGTTCAAGACGCCGGCAACGCTGCATCCCGATACGCCATCTCTCGACGTACTGGCGGGAATTATGGCCAGCGGCAAGACGGGCCGCCTATATCGCCACCTCACAGATCGGGGCCTTACGACCCACGTGTCGGTAGGGGCACAGGCGCTGAGGGAGCCAGGGCTGCTTACGATCAGTGCTGTATTGACACCGGGCCGGACACACGAAGAGGTCGAAACAGCGATCATGGAGATTATTGCGGCCATTCAGAACGACGGCGTAACCGAGGAAGAACTGCAGCGGACCCGCAACCAGATACGTGCCCTGGAAGCGTTCGGGCGTGATGGTTCATATGCTATCGCCGCATCGCTTAGCGAGGCGATTTCCGCCGGTGACTGGCGGCTTTTTACGACGTTCCGTGAGAGGATCGAACAGGTTACGGCCGACGACGTGCGGGAGGCGGCATGCACCTACCTCACGGAAATGACGCGAACGATAGCTTGGCTTACTCCGGAATAGAACAGGCAGGCACATGACAGGTGACGCCCTTTCATCCAGAGTGATCGAGCGTATGGTCGGGCCCTGCCGTGTCATCATGCTGAAGACGCCGGTCCGGTCGGTGGTCTCGTGGCAGGGGTCTATCCTTGCCAATCCGGACGTGGGGCGCGGCGATAAACTCGTGCAGACGCTGGCCGTCCGGCTCCTTGACAAGGGTACGTCTCTGCGGAACCGCTTCGAAATCGCGGAAACACTGGAAAACCGCGGCGCGCAGATTCACTTTTTGTCCGACAATCTGCGGGTTGGGTTCCGTGGGCGGGCACTCCGCGAAGACGTGCCGGAGACTGTGCGCATCATGGCCGAGTCGCTCAGGATGCCGCTACTGAGTGAAAGTGAATTCAAGAAAGTCTGCTCAGCATGTGAAACGAGTGTACAACATGCGCGGACAGACACTTCTGCGCAGGCCAGCCGTGCACTACTGAGCCGAATGTATCGGGCGGAGCATCCCAATTTT
This sequence comes from Rhodothermales bacterium, assembly GCA_012267425.1. Taxonomy (GTDB): domain Bacteria; phylum Bacteroidota; class Rhodothermia; order Rhodothermales; family Bin80; genus Plut-88865. The sequence continues at coordinate 4,435 of JAAXGO010000275.1, read as the reverse complement.
GGGCGACCTCCGGAAGAAACGCTCGAGCGTCTCCGGTCACTGGATGTCGAGACGGTCCGAGACTATCATGCACGGCATTTTGGGGCAAACGAATTCCTCCTCGTGTTTGTCGGCGATCTCGATCACGAGCAGATTATCGGCGCGCTCGAGGAGGCGTTTGGCAACTGGACGGCAAATGATAACCCCGCAGCGTACGAGTCCGAGCCGGAGCCCGATAGGCCCGGCAAGGCACGCGTGTACATTGCTGATCGGCCCAATCTGGACGTCCGGCTGGGCCACGGGCTGCGCCTGGATCGGTGGGATCCCGATTTTATTCCGCTGTATGCGGGAATCTCGATCCTGGGCGGAAATTTTTCGGCTCGTCTTATGCAGAAGCTCCGCGAAGACTTAGGACTTACCTATGGCATCTATGCCCGCCTTGCGGGGATCGGCCCGGAATACCATGGCTACGCCGTTGTCGGCGTGACGCTCAGCCAGGAGAACTTGGAGCGCGGGATACGTGCCACGCTGGACGAAGTATGCCGATTCGTAGAGGAGGGACCGACCGACGAGGAACTTGCCAGGCGCAAGACTACGATCTGTGGCAACTACAAGGTCCGGCTCGGCACGACATCGGGTCTGGCGGCGACGCTGTACCGCTATGCACTGTACAATCTGGGCGTTGACTACCTCGAGCTGTTTCCTCAGGAAATAAGCGCCCTGACGCTCGAGGGGGTAAACGGTGCATTGCGCAGGCAGCTCAGGCCCACAGCGTTTCACTCTGCGATCGCAGGCACGATTCCCGAGTCCGTCAGCCGCCCGGTATGACGATGGCTAGGATAATGTAGAGGAGGAGACCCGGGAACGCGGCACACAATACGCTGAGGACTACGTATGCGATGCGTACCAGTGTCGGATCCAAGTCAAGCCATTCTGCCAGGCCACCGCAGACGCCGGCTAGTTTTCTGTCTGTGACGGATCGTGTGAGTCGTGGGCCGGTCATGGCTGATGAGCGCGTTCATTGCGAGAGGGATTCATTCGCCGATACGAAGCGATTGCCCGTCTGTTACACGCGGCTTCTTTTCTGGCGCGGACATCGTAACGGCGAGGACGAGATACACAATCGGAGCAGCCCCGAACACAATGGTACCAATCACGAAGAGGATCCGTATGATTGTCGGGTCCACGCCGAGGTAGTCACCAAGGCCGCTGCAGACCCCGGATATCACACGGTCACGCGATTTGCGAAGCCGCTTTTTGCCCTTCCGTCTGGGCTTCCCCTGCGTAGTCTGCGCCTTGCGTGCAGCCTTGGCTGCTCTCACCTCCCGGTTAAAGTCCATCGACTTCTTCCGAGCCTTCCGTCGTTTCGCGGCAGATTGCTTTGCCCGTTTCTTAGACGGCTTCCATGACAGAACGCCGAATCCGACGAGTATGATGAGGATGCCGGCCAGCCACGGAATCCATTCCACGAGTGTGCTCAAACTGACTCCGCCCAGTACGTCCAGCTGCTGCAGGAAATAAACGATGCCGACCAGAATCATGGATAGGCCAGCAATTGTCGGTATGTTTAACGGGCTTTTCTCGTCCGGCGCCTCTTCTTTAAACAGAAACTCTTCAAGCTCTTCGTCTGACAATGATTCGAGATCCAGGTCCGGCTCTTGGTACTCTTGGTAAAGGTCGCCGTCTTCGAGTCTAACGGCACGGCGTTCGCGTGTGCTCATAAATCGGGGCGGATGTGCTAGTGTGACTGGTACGTCCGCTACTGCGGCTGGGTTGCGGGCAGCGAGCCAACCCGCACGACGTCGCGTTCTGTTACAAGGACGTCCACCGATACGTCGTGCGCTTCGAATGGGCAGTGCTCAACAAGGCATTCGGCATGCACTGTGCAGATAGTAAGTACTTCGAGTTCGGCGAGGAGTGCGTCATAATGGCCGCCACCGTAGCCGATTCTGTGGCCGTTTTGTCCGGCGCCGAGCGCGGGGACGATGACTGCGCCCAACTCCGACGAGTATACATGCGGCGTGTCCACAGGCTCGAGAATGCCCCACCTGTTGGGGTGCAACGCATCGTCGCCATCGTACAGCGCAGCATGCATCGCTGGACGAGTGCTGGAAAAATCGACTACCGGAAGTGCGATCCGGACGCCCTGCCGGTAAAATTGCTCAATCAATGCTCGGATATCGATCTCGTCGGCAAAAGGCCAGTATGAGAGAATCGTCGGCACACCACGCAGTTCGGGAATTTCGACAAGCTTAGATACGATCGCACGGCTCCGAGCGGCCCGCTCCGCTTCATCGAACGCGCTTCGTATCTGCCGGAAGCGATTGCGCAGCGCCAATTTTTCCCGACGGACAGAAGACATTGTACAGGTGCCGGCTAATGAATGAATATTTAGCGCAAAGCCCGCCTGTCGTAGTACCGCACGATCAAATTGTACGCTGGATGGTAATTAGATGCTGTTTAGCGTACATTTGTTAGTCTATGCGAACACGGGATTGGGTCTAAATGTTCGATAATCTGTCGCAGAAGCTGGGAGAAGCCCTCCGGAATCTATCCGGCAAGGGGCGCATTACGGACATCAACATCGCTGAGTCGATGCGGGACGTTCGGAAGGCCCTTCTGGAGGCGGACGTCAACTATCAGGTCGCTCGCAGCTTCACGAATCGCATAAAGGACAAGGCCCTCGGCGAGCAAGTGCTTGCCTCAGTAGCTCCGGGCCAAATGCTCGTCAAGATCGTCTACGACGAGCTGGTTATGCTTCTCGGAGGATCCGAGGCAGAAATTGCCAAGGCTCCCACGCCACCGACCGTCATACTGGTCGCAGGCCTGCAGGGTTCGGGAAAGACGACGTTTTGCGCAAAGCTGGCCCGTCTGCTTAAGAAGCAGGGGCATGCTCCGCTTCTCGCGGCCGCCGACGTATATCGGCCAGCCGCCGTTGACCAGCTCACGAAGCTCGCCGCCGACGTTGGTGTGCCCGTCCACGCGATCCGCGACGAGTCGGGCGCTGTGGTGAAGGATGCCGTGTTCGTGGCGACGCAGTCCGTGAGCATTGCACGGAAAACGGCGCGAGACGCCGTCATTGTCGATACGGCCGGTCGACTGCATGTCGATGAATCGATGATGGCGGAAGTGGAGGCGATCGAGGCTGCGATCCAGCCCACGGAGGTCCTCTTCGTGGTTGACGGCATGACAGGTCAGGATGCCGTCAAGGCCGCGCGAGAATTCAACGACCGACTGCAATTCGACGGGGTGGTCCTTACGAAACTGGACGGCGATACCCGCGGTGGCGCGGCACTGTCGATCCGTTCGGTCGTCAAGAAGCCCATAAAGTTTGCTTCAACGGGTGAGAAGCTCGATCAGCTCACCACGTTTTACCCGGATCGGATGGCGCAGCGCATCCTGGGGATGGGGGACGTGGTTACCCTGGTCGAGAAGGCCCAGGAGCAGTTCGACGAGGAGCAGGCGGAAGTCCTGCGAAGGAAGATTCGCAAGGAGACGTTCGATCTGGAGGACTTTTACTTGCAGCTCCAGAAGTTGAAGCGAATGGGGTCGATGTCGGATGTCATCGGAATGATTCCCGGTGCGAAGCGGCTTATTAAGGAGGACATTGATGATGATGTCTTCAAGCACATCGAAGCGCTTATCCAGTCGATGACCGTTGAGGAGCGTCGTCGGCCTCACATCATCAACGCCAGCCGGCGGCGGCGTATAGCCCGAGGCAGCGGCCAGCAGGTACGCGACGTCAATCAGCTGCTCAGGGACTTCCGGTCTATGCGTAAATTGATGAAGTCAATGTCCAAGATGATGGGCAAAGGCCGCAAAGTAGATATGGCCTCACTTCTAAGGAGCGTACGCTGAAAGCCTTCTTTTACAACGAATAATCTACCTGGAACGTGGCAGTAAGAATCAGACTTCGCCGGATTGGCCGTAAAAAGCTCCCGGTTTTCTCAATCGTGGCAGCGGATGTCCGCTCGCCACGCGACGGCAGGTTCATCGAGGACTTGGGGCGGTATTATCCGCTGGACGAGCCGTCGCGCATAGAGCTCAAGCGCGACCGCGTGTTGTACTGGCTGGAAGTGGGCGCACAACCATCCGAGACTGTTCGGAGTCTCTTGAGCCGTCAGGGAATCCTGCTGAATCTGCATCTGAAGCGAAAGGGCGAGTCTGCAGAAAACGTCGAGGAAGCGGTTAGTGCTCACCGGGCGCGCCACGCGGCAATGGCCGAAGCCTCAAAGAAAATGACCGCCAGCGAACGACGCCGCAAAGCGCTCGAGGCGGAAGCGGAAGAGGCTGCTAAACGCGAAGCGAAGCTGGCAGAAGCACGGCGTAGGGCCGCCGCCGAGAAGAGGGCCCGTGAAGAAGCTGCAATCGCTGCTGCTGCAGAAGCCGCCAAAGCGGCAGAATCTAGCGTAGCCGCGGAGGTGTAGGGGGCCGGATCTATGACGCACAATACGGA
>JAAXGO010000274.1 GCA_012267425.1 Rhodothermales bacterium | reverse complement strand
CCCGTTCGGCCACTCCGGCACCTCTCCGGGCTAAATCTCCATTATCTCGATTTCCTTGCGGGCGAGAATGCTGCCAATCTTCTCTACGAAGGCATTGGTGTCTTGCTGGAGCCGATCTTCGGCAAGGTAGCGCATGTCTTCGGATAGGTTCTCCGACGCCTGGGTCGACTTGACTTCGTCCTTCGCATTGCGGCGAATGTTGCGTACCGCCACCTTGGCATCTTCTGCGCATCGGCGTGCTGACTTGACGAGTGAGCGACGCCGCTCCTCAGACAGGGGCGGAATCGGGACGCGAATGACCATCCCATCATTGGATGGATTGAGTCCCAGATTGCCGGCCAGTATCGCACGCTCGACGTTCTTGAGAGCCGAGCCGTCCCAGGGAGTCACGACGATAAGGTCCGGTTGCGGGGCGCTGACTGTCGCCATTTGATTAAGTGGCGTAAGGCTGCCGTAGTAGTTCACGCGCACGTTCTTCAGCATTGCCGGCGAGGCGCGCCCGGCACGGATGGCGCTCAGTTCCGAATTGAAATGGGCCACCGTCTTTTTCATGTGATCCCGGGCATCCTCCAGGATCAGATCGAGCAGTTCATCCAACATGGCGCATCAGCCCGCTGCGGGTTGCCAGTGCACATGGGTTCCGAGATTGTCCCCTCGAAGGATACGCATTAGGCTTCCCGGACGGTTCATGTTGAACACGATGATCGGAAGATCCGACTCTTTGCACAGCGTGAACGCCGTCATGTCCATGACGCGTAGCCCTTTCCGTATTACGTCGTTGCCGTGAATTGTCGGGTAGTGCTCGGCGGTCTCGTCTTTTTCCGGGTCGGCAGAATAGACTCCCTCCACGCGTGTGCCCTTGAGCAGTACTTCCGCCTCGATTTCGAGTGCCCGTAAAGCGGCCGCCGTGTCGGTGGTAAAGTACGGATTTCCGGTCCCCGCCCCGAAAATGATAACGCGGCGTTTTTCCAGGTGCCGAATCGCCCTGCGGCGGATGAAGGGTTCGGCGATCTCTTCCATCTTGATGCCGGACAAAAGTCGGGTGCGAAGTCCCTCCTGTTCGAGTGCGTCCTGCAGCGCCATGGCGTTGATCATCGTCGCCAGCATTCCCATGTAATCCCCATGGGCGCGCGTCATGCCGCCGTTGGAGCCCTGCACTCCGCGAAAAATGTTGCCGCCGCCGATGACCAGGGCGATCTGTACTCCGGTATCGACAACTACGCGGATCTCGCTGGCGTAACGCTTCAGGACGGTACTGGCGATCCCGTAGGTTTGGCCGCCGAGAAGCGCCGCGCCGCTGAGCTTGACCAAGATGCGCCTGTAGGCAGGTGCGTCCATAGGGCTTCTTTGGTGGGCACTAGTCTCCGAGCGCGAATCGGATGAAGCTCCGTACGTCCGCGTCGGACCGCTCCAGTACGTCCCTGACGCGCATCGACGCGTCCTTGACAAAGGGCTGTTCGACCAGGACGTGGTCCTTAAAGTAGCGCTCGAGCTTGCCGCGTGCGATGCGGTCCAGGATATGCTCCGGTTTGCCGGCATTGCGGGCTGCTTCGCGTGCGATTTCCATTTCCTTCTCGCGAATCGATTGCGGCACTTCGGTGCGGTGTGCAGCCACCGGGTTGAGAGCGGCCACCTGCATGGCGATGTCACGACCTGTAGGGGCAAGCTCACCGTCACCCTCCATGTTGACGAGGACGCCCAAGCGGGAGCCCGGATGGACGTAGGCAACGATGCGTCCGCTCGTGGCCTGCATCGTCGCAAAGCGCCGTAGGACAAGCTTTTCGCCGATCTTGCCTGTGAGGTCGGTGAGCGCCTGAGCAACGGTTCGGCTTCCCTGAAAGTCAAGCTTCCACAGGGCGCCCAAATCGGCCGGCAGCTTGCTGAGGATCAGGTCTCCCACCTCACCGACAAACTCCGCGAACTTGTCGTTGCGAGCCACGAAATCCGTCTCGCAGTTGGCTTCGAGAACAATCCCTGTCTGATGGTCGTCACTCACACGCGTGACCACGAGGCCCTGATTTGCCTGTCTTCCGGCACGCTTGGCAGCCACCTTTTGCCCTTTCTTGCGAAGAAGGTCGATCGCCTTTTCCACGTTGCCGCCGGCTTCCTGAAGGGCACGCTTGCTGTCCATTATGCCCGCGCCGGTCAAATCGCGCAGTTTCTTTACGTCTTTTGCGGCAATTGTCATGGAGGTCTGAGTCTTCACCGGTACCTAGGCACCAGATTTTTTCGTTTTCTCGGCTTGGCGCAGGGCCTTTTCAAGCTCGCGCTGCTTCTTGCCTTCATTTATCGCGCCGGAGATCGTCGCCGTAATGAGTTCGATTGACTTATGCGCGTCGTCGTTGCAGGGGATGAGGTAGTCGACCACGTCCGGATTGCAGTTGCTATCCACCATGGCGATGATTGGGATCCCGAGTTTTCGGGCTTCCTTCACGGCGATTTCTTCACGCTTTATGTCGACGATGAACAGTGCGCCGGGCATGCGTGCCATGTCAGAGATGCCGCTGAGGTCTCGCTCGAGTTTCATGCGCTCGCGGCCCTTCATGAGGCGCTCCTTTTTCTTGAGCTGAGCGAGGGTCCCGTCCCGTTCCATCTTGCCGAGCTCTTCCATGCGCCGGATGCTCTTCCGAATCGTTTGGAAGTTGGTCAGCGTGCCGCCGAGCCAGCGTTCGACGACGAACGGGGAGCCGCAGTCCAGGGCAAGGCGACGGACGGTATCCTTTGCCTGCTTCTTCGTGCCGACAAGAAGAATTCGCTTGCCCTGTTTCGCAAATCGTGCCGCTGCGTTAGCGGCCTTCTCCAGCATCGACTGCGTCTTGCGCAGGTCGATAATGTGAATGCCATTGCGGGCCATGAAGATATACGGCTTCATCTTCGGATTCCACCGGCTTGTAAGGTGGCCGAAGTGCGTGCCTGCTCGCAGGAGCTGGTCAATCGAGACGCGGTGTTTGGCGCCGGTCGCAGGGGTGCTCATCGTGTCCTGTGGGTTGGTCCGCTACCGTCGTCGTCTGACCGGCGAAATTCCCGATTCGGGAATCACCCCGCCGGTCATCGGGCGGTATGGGTGATTGATTGCGGCGATCTGTTTGGATTTACCGCTTCGAGAACTGGAATCGTTTGCGGGCTTTTGGTTGGCCGTATTTCTTGCGTTCGACCATGCGGGGATCGCGCGTTAGCAGTCCCGCTTCGCGGAGCACCTTGCGATGTTCCTCCGAGGAGGCCACAAGCGCACGGGCAATGCCGAGCCGGATGGCTTCTGATTGGCCGGTAACTCCGCCGCCCTTCACGTTGACAACCACGTCCATGGAATTGGCTGTGCCCGCGATTGTTAGAGGGGACAGGAGCGTTCTGCGCTGGGTTTCGAGTTGGAAATACGTCTCGAGCGGGCGCTTATTGACCACGACCTTTCCGGTGCCAGGGCGTAGGTATACACGGGCCGTGGAGGTCTTGCGCCGCCCAACAGCGATGGACTGGGAGAGTGCGGCCATCAATCGAGCTGCTTACGGTTTGAGAATTTGCGGTTTCTGTGCTTCGTGCGGATGCGTCGGCGCGGCGTACACTTTCAGTTTGGCAAGCATTTTTCGCCCCAGGGGCCCTTTTGGCAACATGCCCCGGACGGCATGGCGCATGAGGTACTCGGGACGGCGCTGGCGCATCTGTTTTGCCGTCCGCGACTTCAGCCCGCCGGGATACCCGCTGTAGCGATAGTAGAGCTTGTTGTTTTCCTTGTTGCCGGTGAAGCGTGCCTTGTCCGCGTTGATCACAATGACGAAGTCGCCGGTGTCGACGTGCGGCGTATATGACGGCTTATGCTTGCCACGAAGAATTGAGGCAATGCGCGAGGCGAGCCGCCCGACGATCTGTTGCTCGGCATCGACGACGAACCACGCGCGCTCGACATCTGTCGCTTTCGCACTTGCCGTTGAGAAACTGTTAACGTCCATGCAATCGGACCGAACAAGTTGAATCGGGACGGCCCGCTACAACACCGTCAGGTTGGGCCAGGTTCTGGCCGAGAAAAAACTTCCCGCAATCTTGACTTCCTAGGCGTAGGTACTGAGCCTCACCGGCATGACGAGCATCATGATTTCCTCGCCTGCCTGTTGCTCGAGCGGCTTGAGGACCCCCGCATGTTTAGGGGAGCCAAAGTCGAACAGAACGTGTTCGGAATCGAGGACTTTGAGCGCCTCGGTGAGGGAGGGGCCGTTGAAGCCGATCAGGTAGTCCTCGCCGGAATGCTCGCAGCTGACCTCTTCCTTTGCTTCGCTGGAACGTTCGATGTCCTCGGCAGAGACGGTCATGGTATTCTTGGCAATCCTCATCCGGATCTGTTGCGTCGACTTTGACGAGTAAAGACCGACACGCAGCGCGGAAGAAATGAGGGCCTGGCGATTGACGGTCATCCGGCGGTTGTTGTCGAGCGGAATAACAGCCTCGTAGTTTGGGTATGTTTCGTCGATTCGGCGCGAAAGGATACGCAGGTCTGTGAAGTCAAATGATACGTAGTTGCCGTCGAACGTGATGGTGCACGGACCGTCTTCCGCCCCGCGGCCCACGATTCCCATTGCCCTGTAGGGCAGGATGAACGAGACGGCTGCGGAACTCGTCAATTTGTGGAGGGATAGTCGCACTAACCGGTGTCCGTCGCTTGCCACCACTCGCGTGCCATCGGTATCAATCTGAAAGTAAATGCCCGACATGGCAGGGCGGAGCAAATCTTTGCTAACAGCGAACCCGGTCTTCTGCAACGCACGCCGCATGGAGGCACTGTCGGTATAGATCACCGTGCCCTCCTTCATGTCTGGCAGGGCCGGATAATCGGCCCCGTCGAAGCCCAGCATTTTGTACATCCCGGTCTCGGTGCGCAACGTGACGGCGAAGTTTTCATCCGCGTGGAATGTCAGCGGCACATCGGGCAGCTTGCGGAGTGTTTCCTGCAGTTTGGCGGCGGGTACTGCGATACGGCGCGTCTTTGCCGTTCCGCTGCCACCAAACATGACGGAAACATGCTTAACGACTGAGATCTCGAGGTCGGTGGAGGTCAGGCGGAGCCGATCCCCGTCGCGCTCGAAGAAGATGCTGTCGAGTATTGGGAGTGTAGTCTTCGACGGCACCGCGCTGCCGGCAATGCCGATGGCTTCGCGGAGTAACGTAGTCGGGGTGGAGAATCTCATTCTGGGGGCGGGTCTACGGAGTAGTCTGGCCGCTCAACGTCCCAATCGTACGACGGATCCGCAGGGCCTATCGGGTTTGGACATCGATTAGGCCGTGGAGGTCTTCGATCGTCTGCCGGAATCTGGGATTAGTTGCGATTTCGTTGTCCACACTGCGGAGGGCGTGGATGACCGTTGAGTGATCACGTCCGCCAAAGTGCATGCCGATCGATTTGAGCGAATGCTGCGTGAGCTGCTTTGCGAAGTACATGCCCGCCTGGCGGGCCTTGACGACTTCGCGCTTTCGCGTCTTATCCCTGACCAAGCTAGGTGGTATGTCGAAGTATCCGGATACGATTTCCAGAATCTGGTTGATGGTCAGTTTGACAGCCTTTTCTGCAATGAGATCACGCAGCACCTCCTTGGCCAGTGAGACGTCAAAATCTCGTTGGTACAGCGTCGCGTGTGCCAGAAGGCGGATCAGCGCCCCTTCGAGTTCGCGCACGTTGGATTTGATGTTCCGCGCAATAAACTCGATGACGCTCGGGGGAAACTCGATCCCGTCATCCGCAGACTTGCGGTTGAGAATGGCAATGCGCGTCTCCAATTCCGGAGGCTGAAGATCCGCTGTCAGTCCCCAGTGGAAACGCGACAGCAGACGATCTTCGATGCCCTTGATTTCGCGTGGCGGCCGGTCGGCAGACAAGACGATCTGTTTGTCGCTTTGATGCAGCTCGTTGAAGATGTGAAAAAACTCTTCCTGAGTCTTTTCCTTGCCACCGAAGAACTGCACATCGTCGATGATCAGCACATCGATCTTGCGGTAGAATTTCGAAAACTCGCGGATGCGGTTGCGCTGGATTGCCTGAACGAAGTCGTTCGTGAACTTCTCGCTTGACACGTAGCGGACCGCGTGGGTGGGGAATCTCTCGAGGACGGCGTTGCCAATGGCCTGGATCAGGTGTGTCTTGCCCAGCCCGACGCCGCCATAGACCAGAAACGGATTGAACGGCGTTGCTCCCGGCTCTTCGGCGATGGCAAGCGAGGCGCTGCGCCCGAGCCGGTTGCAATCTCCTTCGATGAACGAGTAGAACGTATAATTCGCGTTGAGTTTCGGATTGACTCTCTCCCGCGAGCGCGCCGGCTGGGTTTGCGGTGCATGCATGGTATGCCCCGCGGTCGGCTCGTTGGCCGGGCGTCGCGCGGGCAGTTGCATCGTCGAGCCCCCATATTCGCTGGCCGCGTCGGCGTTACGCTGGACAACGATATTGTAATACAGTCTGCCGTCGGGCCCCAGCACTTGCGTTATCGCGTTCCTGATCACGGAGTAGAAGTGCTCTTCCAGCCACTCGTAGTAGAATCTGCTCGGAAGCTGGACGGTGAGCTTCCATTGCTCCTCGGCCCGGATGAGGCTTACGACTTCGAGCGGCTTAAACCACGTCTTGAAACTCTGATCGGAGACTTGATCGTCCGCCTTGATAATCTCGAGACAGTCGTTCCAGACGGTCTCGAACGACCGCTCTGCGACCTGCATCGTGATGGCCGCGTGTCGGGCGTGCTCTTTCTGCGCGTTCTCTTCGCCGGACGGCCGGTATTCGACTTCACCTTCATTCCACGCGTTATCCACAGTTGCCATGACCCAGCGCGTTCGTACCGATTGTCTTCCGTGATGCCCGTGTTGATGCGGCAACGCCCACAGGCTATAGTAACTCTTTGGATTTACAGGAAGTAGATGTTCTCCGTTACTCGTTGATCTGTGCGAAGTCAGACGCCGCGGGCCCCTGCGAAGCGAGCTGGATCAGGTTATCCCCAAATAGTCCACAGGCAAGTCCGCCTCCCATTCGGGAAAGGCTGTACGGGTTAGCCGTGTGTTACCGAATCGTTACGTGAATTGTAATACTTCCAGCGGGCATGATCAAGGGCGCGGCATGGATTTTCCGCGCTGAGCCGGCGACTCCCCACAATCGGCAAGCGTGTCTTCTTTGCGTTCCGCCGTCGTGAGGCGTGCAGGCCAATGGGTCCAGCGGAACACTTGTGGGGCGCCGACGGTTCAGCGGCGTTTGATGTTGGATGGATACCACCGAAATATTTTTCGCAGGGCCGACATGTTATGCCTTGACCTGGCCGTACTTAAAAGTGACCAAGAGGCCTTTGTCGCAGTGACTCCGCACGTTGACGAGCTGGGTTTGGATCCCGGCCAATACGCCGACGTGTACGTGACGGTCACGATGAAGCGTGCCGCGGAGCAGATTCTCGTCATCTTGGAGGCCTCGGCAACGGCAATGCTCGTCTGCGACCGGACTCTGGATGGTTTTCGGAGTTCGGTACGGGGAATGTATAGGTTGCTCCTAGTTCCCGAGGCCAGCGAGCCGGCCGTTGACTACGACGAAACGGTGACGTTCGATACGGCAATGAGGCACGTTGACCTAACCGACGCGGTGCGCGACACGCTCCTTCTCGCGCTGCCCGCCAGAAGGGTCGCCCCGGGAGCAGAGGACGTTGAAATCCAGACTGTTTTCGGGGCACCGGACGGCGAATCGCTCGGCGATTACCGTTGGGGGGCACTCCTGGCGCTGCGTTAAATTTTAGTGCAGTTCACATTCGCTACAGGCACGCCATGGCCAATCCAAAACGAAAACATTCCAAAGCGCGCACGCGGAAGCGACGCAGTTTATACTACGGAGGCCTGGACGGTCCTACGACAATGGAATGTCCCGATTGCGGGAATAGAAAGCTGCGACACAGGGCCTGTCCGAGCTGCGGCGCCTATCGTGGCCGGCAGATTGTCGAGGGGAATCAGTCTGCATAGGCTGCCCCGCCATTCGCCGTATTTTTGCAGCGGCGATCGCGCACAGACCTGACATCGCAGATGGCTATACGAGTTGCTGTAGACGCCATGGGTGGTGACGATGCCCCATCGGTTGTTATCGAAGGGGCATTGAGGGCTGCCCGGAGTGCTGCCGAGCCGCTCAGCATACAGCTTTTCGGACCGGAAGTGGAGTTGCTCGCCGCATTGGGCAACCGAGCGACCTCAGCTGTCGAAATCGTTGATGCGCCGCAGGTGATCGGCATGGCTGAATCGCCGGTTGCGGCAGTGCGTGCAAAACCCCGGTCTTCGATTCACCACGGATTGCAGGCCAATCTAGCCGGTCGCGCGGACGCGTTTTTGAGCGCTGGCAACACGGGTGCGATCGTTGCGGCCGCACAATTCATCCTGGGCCGCCTTCCGGGCGTGGTCCGACCGTCGATTCCTTCTTACTACCCGACGGTCAAGGGTGTTTGTCTGGTGCTGGACGTTGGGTCCAACATGGACAGCAAGCCCGAGCACCTATTACAATTCGCACAGATGGGATCGGCCTACGCGCGCTTTCTGCTTGATCTCAAAGAGCCGGCGGTGGGCTTGCTCAGCGTCGGAGAAGAACCTGGGAAGGGCAACGAGCTCGTCAAGGGTGCCTACGACCTGTTCAGGGCTGCGCCGAACATTCGTTTCGTGGGTAACATGGAAGGCCGAGACATAATGCACCACGGCGCCGACGTGGTGGTCTGTGACGGATTCGTAGGCAACGTGGTGCTGAAACTTGGAGAGAGCGTCATGACGGCTGTTCCGGAGCTCATCCGCCAGGAGATGGTTGCGAAGGGCCTAGATATGAAGTACATGGATGCTTTCCGACAGGTATTCGGCGGGCTCAAACGACGTTTTAATCCAGAATATTACGGCGGCGGCTCCCCGCTTCTTGGAGTTGACGGAACGGTGTTTATTTTGCACGGCAGTTCGCAAGCGAGGGCCGTGGAACGCTGTATCCTGATGGCCGCCCGGGCGGCCACGACGCAACTGAAAGCGGCCATCTCGAGTGCTCTCAAAAAAGCGGCCTAACCTTCCGACGGACCCAAATTCATGAGACGTGCAGCCGTCACCGCTGTCGGACACTATCTGCCGGAAGACCGGCTGACCAACGAAGAACTGAGTCAACTCGTCGACACGAACGACGAGTGGATCCGTACGCGGACGGGCATCATCGAACGGCGCATCTTGCGGGACAAGAGCAAGGCCAGCGCCTTCATGGCGATCGAGGCGGGAAAGGAGCTGTTGGCCAAGCGCGGAATCGCTGCCGAGGAACTTGACGTTATCATCATTGCGACGATCACCCAGGATATGTTGGTGCCGTCGACGGCCTGCCTGGTGCAGACGGGCCTTGGTGCCGTGAATGCGTGGGGATTCGACTTGAACGCTGCCTGCTGCGGTTTCCTGTTCGCGCTCAATACGGCTGCCAGTTTTGTTGAAAGCGGACGCTACGAGAAGGTGTTGGTCGTGGGCACTGATAAGATGTCGACTCTCGTAGATTTCACCGACCGGAGCACATGTGTCCTCTTCGGCGACGGAGCCGGTGCGGTCCTGGTGGAGGCGGATGAGGAGGGTTATGGTGTGATTGACAGTGCACTGTACTGCAAAGCTGACAACTGGGAAGCGCTGTGCATTCGTGGCGGCGGCAGCCTATATCCACCATCCGAGGCCACGTTGGCGGACGGAATTCACTATCTCTATCAGGACGGGCGGGTTGTTTTCCGTATCGCAGTCGAAGGCATGGCGGACGTGGCGAGCGAGGTGATGAAGCGCAACGGGCTCAACGGCGACGACGTTCGGTACTTGGTTCCGCATCAGGCCAATCAGCGCATCATCCGGGCTGTTGCACGTAGGATGGGCGTCTCCATGGATGGCGTTATGCTCAACATCAGTCGCTACGGCAATACGACCGCTGCGACAATTCCCCTCTGTCTGCATGACTGGGAACGCGAACTTCGTAAGGGCGACAATCTGATCGTCGCAGCATTTGGTGGCGGTTACACGTGGGGTGCTACGTATCTCCGCTGGGCCTACGACGGATCGGCGGTTGCAGCCGGCGAAAGCCCACTGCAATCTGCCCCGACGGCGACGTGATGATGACGGCTTTTCTGTTTCCCGGTCAGGGATCGCAGCGCTCGGGCATGGGTGGCGATCTCTACCAGGCATACGCTGCGGCGCGCGAGGTTTTCGATCGCGCGGATGACGTGTTGGGCTTCGCGCTCGGCGAGATGGCCTTTGGCTTGGATGGCCGGATCAATTCAACGGAATACACGCAGCCGGCGCTCTACGTTCATTCCTTGGCCGTACTTGCGGCCTGGGGAGATGCGGCACCCGTGCCGGACATGGTAGCTGGACACAGCGTCGGGGAATTCAGCGCCTTAGCCGCGGCAGGTGCAATAGAGATGGAAGATGGCTTGCGCTTGGTGAGGCTTCGCGGCCAGCTCATGGCCGAAGCCGGCACTGTGCGACCTGGCGGTATGGCTGCCGTGCTTGGCCTTGACGACGATCGGGTGCAGGCGCTTTGCATTGATGTCTCGACCGCACACTCATTGGTCGTAGCGGCAAACTTCAACGCGCCTGGCCAGGTTGTCGTGTCAGGAGATTCCGAGGCGGTGCATCGGCTCGCCGAGCGCGCGAAAGAGGCGGGATCCAAGCGGGTCATCCGCCTAAACGTAAGTGGCGCTTTTCACTCGCCTCTCATGGCCGATACGTGTGATGAATTTGCCCGTGCGGTCCGCGAGCTAGCCATACGTACTCCGCATTGTCCAGTCTACCTCAACGTAACTGCACAGGCGACGATGGACCCCAAAGAGATTCGGACCAACATGCTTAGGCAGCTAACGTCGCCCGTTCTGTGGGCGCAAACGCTGCAGGGTCTTCACGCCGACGGAGCGAGCACCTTCGTTGAAATTGGATCCGGTCGTGTTTTGAGTGCGCTTGCGCGGCGCACTTTGGGCCGCCGCACGTCAACTATCGTTGCGGAAGAGCTCATTCTTGCGCCGGTGCCCGACGGCACGTTAAGGAGAAAGTGACATGGAATTTACTGGGCAGTGCGTTCTTGTAACCGGGGGCACGCGAGGCATCGGGCGGGCCGTCGCCAAGGCCTTTGCAAATGAAGGTGCGAGTGTAGCGTTTACATACAGGTCGTCGACCGACGAGGCAGAGGCCCTGCGGCACGAACTTACAGCGTGTGGTGTGCAGGCGAAGGCATTTCAAAGCGATGCTGCGGATTTCGCTTCCGCGGAAGCGGTGGTTGCAGGGGTCGTCGATGCATGGGGTCGCATCGACGTTCTTATCAACAACGCCGGCATTACGCGTGATGGTCTGATCCTTCGAATGGGCGAAGCGGACTGGGATGCTGTTCTTGCGACGAACCTCAAGAGTGTCTTCAATTTTTCGAAAGCCGTGTATCGTCCGATGATGGTTCGCCGACGTGGACGGATCATCAACGTATCGTCGGTCGTCGGGCTTATGGGCAATGCTGGGCAGGCCAACTATGCGGCGTCGAAGGCGGGAATCATTGGATTCTCGAAGAGCCTTGCCAAGGAGCTGGGGAGGCGCGGCATTACGGTGAACGTCGTGGCGCCGGGTTACGTTTTGACCGATATGACAGAGGTCCTACATCACACCGTGCAGAAGGCGATGCTTGCACAGATTCCGCTTCGGCGTGCCGCAAAGCCGGAGGAAATAGCAGGGCCCATCCTGTTTCTGGCGTCTTCTGCGGCGGAGTATATAACGGGACAAGTGCTCCGCATCGATGGCGGACTTGCCATGTAGTGTCGCGCCGGACGGCGGTGACCGATAGAATCGCACGGAGGTATCACAGTGGTTGGCCGCGATGCGTACACGCATGTAATTGATCTTACCTCGAAGGCCCAGCGCAACGTACAGGAGGTCCACGCACAGAGGCTGTTTCCGCCGCCGCCAGCGCTTCCTCCCGCTACGCCCGAAACGTTGCCTGCCAGGGCCAGGGTGGCCTTTGACAGAACGGGATGGACGCATTTGATGCCCGTTCAGGAGCAGGTGATTCCGTACATGATCTACGGGCGGGATCTTATTGTGCAGTCGCGTACGGGTTCGGGAAAGACAGGCGCCTTCTTGCTCCCGCTTTTTGCCGGCCTCGATGTGCAACTCAAAGGCACGCAGGCGTTGATCTTGACCCCGACCCGTGAATTGGCGCGCCAAATCTATGCGGAATTCGATCGGATGAACTCGGCGCTGGGCGGCTTACGTGGCGCTCTCGTGTATGGAGGCGTCAGGTACAAGAGCCAAGTACGAGATCTCCGCGCAGGTGCCCAACTCGTCGTTGGGACGCCAGGGCGGATCTTGGATCATCTTGATCGGGGGGTGTTCACGCTAGAGAGTCTCGACACATTTGTTCTGGATGAGGCAGACGAAATGTTGTCGATGGGTTTCTAT
The DNA here is from genome assembly GCA_012267425.1 of Rhodothermales bacterium. Classification (GTDB taxonomy): domain Bacteria; phylum Bacteroidota; class Rhodothermia; order Rhodothermales; family Bin80; genus Plut-88865. The sequence continues at coordinate 937 of JAAXGO010000274.1, read as the reverse complement.
CCGGCCATGGTGCAAGTGAAAAACCACTTGCCACAGGAGAGGCGGTCCTACATGTTCAGCGCGACCATGCCGCCAAAAGTGCGTCTCCTCGGACGGGAGTTCTTGACCGAGCCTTCATTCTTGGGGCTCAGCACAGGGCGCATCGGCGTGGAGACGATCGAGCACAGGTATTACAGGATTGATCCCATGGAGAAGGACCGGTCTCTGATCCGGCTGTTGGAGATGGAGAATCCTGAATCGGCCCTCGTGTTTGCCAACACGAAGCGCGAAGTGGAGTACTTGGTGCAGTTTCTCGAGAATTTCGGCTACGACGTAGCGCATATTTCCGGTGATCTGCCGCAGCGTGCGCGAGAGGCTGCCATGGAGCGCCTCCGGCGTGGCAGGCTGCGCTTTTTGGTGGCGACGGATGTAGCGGCGCGCGGGATCGACATCAGCGATCTGAGTCACGTGTTCCAGTATGACGTGCCGGTGGATCCTGAGTATTACATACACCGTACCGGACGGACGGCGCGTGCCGGAAAGGCCGGTACGGCAGTCACGCTGGTCACCTTCGAGGACGAGGGACGGCTTCAGCGTATCGCCCGGTTATATGACGTGGAATTGGAGAAGCGTAACATGCCCGAGCCCGAAGATGTTGCCGCCCGCGTTGGGGAACGAATGGTGGTTTTACTGGAAGCAGAATTGCGTTCCAGGAGCAACCTTGAAAAGGAGCGCCTGCGACGCTTCATTCCGCTGGTAGAGGAATTAGTCAAAGAGGAGCCGGAGCTGATGGCGATGCTCGTCGACGACCTGTACCATGATCGCATGAATCCGAATGCCGGTAGACCGCAGGCTCCCGCCGATACCCCCAAGAGGAAGCGTCGTTCACGGAGTCGACGCCGTCGCCGATGATGCGCCGCAACGTACTCATTCTTGCTTCGTGGGCGCTGTGTGCGGC
>JAAXGO010000273.1 GCA_012267425.1 Rhodothermales bacterium | reverse complement strand
GCCGACAGCAGGCAGATCAAACAGCGCTCCTCCAACATAAGGAACTGATACGAGGTCAGAAACAGCGAATACAAAAAGCCCCCTCCCACCATGACGATACGGACTTTGCGCAAAAGGGACGGTACGTTAACGAACGCTATACCGAGACAGACTACTGCTAGTGCCAGATAGAAAAGCAGTCCCCAAACGGTGCTCGAGACGCCCAGCGGCGCCGGGTCGTTCGCTATCACCGCCTCGCAGTCAAACGCCGCGCCACAGACAGGATCGGAGACCCCAGCCGCATTGTCGCCGTACCACATCGCCAAGTGCACGGTCAAAAGGACGCCGACGAGTGCGAGGACGAACAGCGTTCGCTCGACGCCGGATCTGTACGGAATCAATGGCGCCGCGGGTCTCTGTCGCCGGATTCCTTCCGTTTCTCGCTTCCTTCTTCTTGCCATGAAGTAGAGATAGGTCCTGTTCGTGCCGAAAGCGCCGTGTGTACTCCCACACACTCCAATTGTTACCTCGTTGCCTGGCAGGTTGCAGTCGTTTGCCGTGTGATGTATCTTGCGTTCATGATGACTGGGTTCCATTCGGGCACGTGGTGGCGGTGCTTCGCTGAAGCAGCGAGTACGGATACCCCGGCCGGATTGACATAGGACCCCGACCACCGACGACTTCCGACCCGCTGCTTCATCGGCAGTGGGTTTTTTTTTGCCCATGATGACGGTCGAATCCTTCCGGTGCCTGGCTAACTCCGAGCGCACGCGCGGCGCTCGGAGCTTCGTGATTCCTGTCTTTAGGCGACTCAGCGCTGATTTATTGACGCCGGTTTCCGCATTCCTTCTCCTTCGGCGCGAGGGACGCTGCACGTTTCTCCTCGAAAGCGTCGAGGGCGGTGAAAGCCTTGCGAGATACTCGTTTTTGGGCCGAAATCCCTACCGCATCGTTCGCTCGCACGGTGACAGCATCACCGTCGAAGACCTAAACGGCAGGTCTACAGACACCGTCACCGATGGCGATATCTTCGTGGTCTTGCAGGCCTACCTAGATCGGTGGAAGGAAGTCAGAGTAGAGGGATTGCCACGGTTCACCGGCGGAGCCGTGGGATTTCTTGGTTACGACACGGTGCGCCTGATCGAGCGACTCCCTGAAGTGCCTCACGATGATCTTAGACTGCCCGATGCCGTATGGTGCTTCTACGACACAGTGATCGCATTCGACCACGTGAAGCATCAGCTCGTCCTGATGGTAAGCGCATTTATGGACGAGGACTCGGATCCAGATGCTTCGTACGACGAGGCGGCAGTCCGGCTTTCAGATGTAGAAGCAGCATTGCAAAAGGCGTGGGAAAATCCCGAGCCAGTAACGCTGCACGCCCGCGAGATGACATCGAATATCGAGCGGTCGGCCTTTGAAGCCGCGGTCATCGAAGCAAAACGTCTGATCTTCGAGGGTGACATTTTTCAGGTCGTACTGTCGCAACGCTTCACATTGTCATTCGACGGAGACTCCTTCAATCTGTATAGGGCCCTGCGACAGGTCAATCCTTCTCCATACCTGTTCCATCTTGACTTTGACGACGTTACGCTGATTGGGAGCTCACCCGAGGTGCTTGTACGTGTCGAGAATTCCAGAGTACAGGTCCTTCCTATCGCGGGTACCAGGCCAAGGGGATCCGGCCCAGACGAAGACGAGGCTCTGGCTGCGGAACTGCTCGACGATCCCAAGGAGCGCGCCGAACATCTCATGCTCGTGGATCTAGGGCGCAATGACCTCAGCCGCGTGTGCCGCATGAATACCGTCCAAGTTGACAGGTACGCATACATCGAGCGCTATTCGCATGTAATGCACATCGTCTCCGAAGTCTCTGGTGTCATTGAAAAAGGGCGTACGGCGATGGACGTGCTCAAAGCGTGTTTCCCGGCCGGAACGGTTAGCGGCGCACCGAAAGTCCGCGCGATGGAGATCATTGACGACCTTGAACCAACCAAGCGCAACATCTATGCAGGCGCGGTCGGATACGTGAATTTCTCCGGCAATCTGGATACCTGCATTGCTATCCGCACGATGGTTGTTCGCGGACGTGACATTTTCATTCAGGCGGGTGCCGGCATCGTGGCGGACAGCAATCCGGACCGAGAATTCGAAGAAACTGAAAACAAGGCGCGCGCACTGAAACAGGCACTACTTTTGGCTTCAGAAGGACTCCTGTAATGAGCCCGTTTGCATTTCCACACGAAGTCAACAGAGCGCCGCATTGCAAAACCCTACCTTCACATCACCGCAACGAATCGGAGAATCTACAATGATTTTCAGGGAGGTCAAGGCGGCCCTTCTAAAGAAGGGCTGGGCGGGACAGACCCTCTCCCGCAATGAAACAGTCGAGCGCCTCAACCCGCTCATTCACCGCCACATCGTGCTCAACCAGACGTACCGCGCCGTGTGGGACGATCTTGGCACCGAGCTTCAGGCCGAATGCCGCAAAGCGCTGCTCGACGTTGGAAAGCTCACCGAAACCGTCCACAGCAGTGGTGGAGTGGCAGTCAGCAGCGTGGATACAACGAAGATCGACGTTGCGGTTGACCGCAGTGAAGCGCTCTTTGAACTCAAGCGACGCGAAGAAGCATTTGTTGCTGCCATCGAAGCGGAAACCGCCGTTGAGCACCAAATTCGTACGCGAGCCGTGCTCTCGCGCCTTTTGGCACACGGCCGTCAACGGCTCGTCTTGCTGAGAAAGATCACGAGCACCCGACGCCGATAAACCATGAAGACGATCGTCGTTTCTGGCATTCAGTCCTCGGGTGTGCTGCATATCGGCAACTACTTCGGTGCCATGCGACAGCATATCGCGCTCCAGGATAAGCACGAATCCTACTATTTCATCGTCAACTACCACGCCATGACGACCGTGCGCGATGCGGACGCGTTGCACCGTCATACGCTGGACGCCGCGGTCACGTACCTGGCGCTGGGCTTTGACCCGGAAAAATCCAATCTCTTTGTACAAAGTGACGTACCGGAGCTCGCGGAACTCACGTGGATTTTTATGTGCCTCACGCCTGTATCCCATCTTTACAAGAGCGTCACTTATAAGGACAAAATCGCCCAGGGTCTCTCGCCGAACTCCGGCCTGCTCGGCTACCCCGTACTGCAGGCCGCCGACATCCTCATCTACGGCGGTACTCTCGTTCCGGTTGGAGCCGACCAGAAGCAGCACATCGAAATGACGCGCAACATCGCACAGCGATTCAATACCGCGTACTGTGTGGACGATCCGATCTTTCCGGTGCCGGAGCCCTATATCCTGGACAGCGTAGCCATAATTCCCGGTATCGATGGTCGGAAGATGTCCAAGAGCTACGGCAACACAATCGGCATCTTCGACGAAGGGGCTACACTCAAGAAGCGGATACGCTCTATCGTGACCGACTCGACGCCGCTCGAGGATCCGAAGGATCCCGACTCGGACAATGTCTTCGCCCTCATCAAGCTCTTCGCTGATAAGGATCAGGAGGCCGAAATTCGCGAAGCATACGTCCGCGGCGGTTATGGTTACGGACACGCGAAGAAACGGCTGATTTCAATGATCACAGACTATTTCGGAGAAGCACGCGAGCGGCGGCAGGATCTCATCAAGCACCCCGACTACGTACTTGACGTGCTACGCGAGGGCGGACGCCGAGGACGGGAACAGGCTAAGCGGTTCATGGACCGCGTCCGCTCGGCAACAGGATTGATGACGACCTACGGCGAATGATCCTGATAATAGACAACTACGATTCCTTCACGTACAATCTTGTCCACCTCGTCGGACGCCACACCGCCGACGTGCACATCGTGCGCAACGACGCCCTAACCGTCGGTGACGTTGAAGCCATCGCACCGGCGGCTATCATGATATCGCCGGGCCCGGGGCACCCAGCCGATGCGGGAATCTGTGAGGAGTTGATCAAACGGATGGGCCCTTCTGTTCCGATACTCGGAATCTGCCTCGGCCACCAGGCTATTGGTGAGGTCTACGGCGCCACGGTCACCCATGCTCCCGCGCTCATGCACGGAAAAACGAGCACCGTGCACCACGACAGCCGAACGATATTCCGGGGAACATCACAAGGATTTTTGGCGACACGATACCACTCGCTCGTAGTCGATCGTTCCAGTATCCCGGAGGTCCTAGAGATATCGGCCGAAGCAGACGACGGTGTCGTAATGGGGCTCAGGCACCGCACCCTCCCCGTCGAAGGTGTTCAGTTCCATCCCGAAAGCTTCCTTACAAAGGAAGGCCCCACTCTTATCGCCAACTGGCTACGGGGGATCGCATGAAAGCGTACCTCGACGTGGTATCGCGCGGTGGGGCGTTGTCCGAAGAGCAAGCCGAGCAGGCCATGCACTGGATGATGGAAGGCAAAGTGGACGAACGGCAGATTGCCGGACTCCTCATGGGACTTCGGGCACGGGGCGAAACGATTGACGAACTGACGGGCTTTGTCCGGGCGATGCGGGCACACGCAGTCCACGTCATGTGCGATGACGAGTTCGCTATCGATCTCTGCGGAACGGGCGGTGACGCGCGCGGCACATTCAATATTTCCACGGCCGCATCCTTCGTCTGCGCCGGCGCCGGTGTAACGGTAGCAAAACACGGCAACAGGTCTGTCTCCTCTCAGTGTGGTTCCGCTGACGTCCTTTCTGCCCTCGGGGTAGAGATCGATCTTGGAAAACGCGGCGCCGAACGCTGCCTGCGCGAGGCAGGCATCGCCTTTCTTTTTGCGAGACGCTTCCATCCAGCAATGCGCCATGTCGCTCCCGTGCGGCGTGCACTGGCTGCGCGGACGTGTTTCAACATCTTGGGCCCTCTATGCAATCCCGCCCGCATTCGGCGGCAGCTGGTAGGCGCCTTCAGTGTGGAGGCAGCTAAAAAAATGGCGGATGTTTTTGCCCGGATGGGGGCAACGCACATCGTTACACTTACGTCCGACGATGGACTGGATGAGATCTCTCTCGGCGCCCCGACACGTGCATTCACAGTGGCTGAAACCGGCGACGTCCGCCCGATGATAATCCGGACATCCGACTACGGCATCGCCAACGCACCGGTGTCGGCACTCGCTGGCGGCATGGCAGACGAAAACGCAAAGCTCCTCCGGGCACTCCTCAAAGGCGAAACGGGCCCCCGTCGCGATGTGACGCTCTTAAACGCAGCCTGGGCCCTGCGTATCAGCGGTCGCTTCCACGACATGGATGCGTGCATGGCCGCTGCACGTGAAAGCATAGATTCAGGTGCAGCCGAACGGTGCCTCGCACGATTGGTCGAAGTTTCCAGGCTTGCCGCGCGGTCATGACTACGATCCTGGATCGAATCGTACACGATACGCGCGAGCGCCTTTGTGAAGCAAAGCGCACGGTCTCGTTCAGCGAATGGGAGCGGCGTGCTAACGAGCTACCGGCTCCGCGCTCCCTCGCCCGGGCGCTCAGGAAAGAGCGCCTGGCGATTATAGCCGAAATCAAGAAGAGATCACCCTCGCAAGGTCTCCTTCGAAATGATTTTAACGCCGCACAGATTGCACTGCAGTACGAAGTGGCCGGGGCGGACGCGGTCAGTGTCCTGACAGAGCCGCATCATTTCGGCGGTGCTCTCGGTGACATCGAGTCTGTGAATCGACACATCTCCGTGCCGATTCTCCGCAAGGATTTCATTGTCGATCCATATCAGATTGCAGAGGCCCGAGCGTCGGGGGCAGACGCAGTACTGCTCATTGCCGCTGTGCTGGACGGGTCCGAGCTGCGGGATCTGCAGCAGACAGCGGACGAGTTCGGCCTTGACTGTCTGGTTGAAGTCTACGATGTATCCGAGCTCAAACTACTCGACTTCGACATCGTAAAGATCTTGGGTGTAAACAACCGCGATTTACGCACCTTTGACGTCGACGTCGAACGAACACTGCACATTCTGCGGGACGTGCCGCCAGGTGTTATACGAGTATCTGAGAGCGGCTTGTGCAGCGCGGCGCAGCTTGCGCATCTGTGGCAAAACGAGGTAGACGCCGCATTGATCGGTGGATCGCTCATGTCCTCAGGCCATCCGGGGCATGCTCTGAGAAGTCTCGTCGATGGTCTCATCCGAATCACTCCAGGAATCCATGTCACTGAACGTTAAGATCTGCGGCATCACGGATCTGGCGGATGCTCGATTCTGCGCAGGGGCAGGGGCGGACTATCTGGGCTTCATCCAGTACCTGAAAAGCCCGCGCTATATTCGGGCGGAAGTGGCAGCACAACTCGTCCAATGGGTCCACGGGCCACAGTGTGTTGGCGTATTCGTGAATGAGGATGCACCTCAAGTCAATCGCTTAGCAGAACTGGCCGACTTCGATTGCGTGCAGCTCCACGGAGATGAAGCACCGGAGCTCTGTGAACGAATCGAGCGACCAGTCATCAAGGCGCTGCGGATTGCACCGCACACCGACAATGACGCCGTGCGTGCACAAATGGATAGCTATTTACCGTTCGTCGACACGTTTCTGCTCGATACGTGGGAGCAAGACGTGTGGGGTGGAACCGGACGGTCATTCGACTGGCACATAGCACGGTCGCTTGCGAGGGATTTTCCGGTTCTGCTTTCCGGAGGTATCGGAGCGCACAACGTAATTTGTGCCTCGCAGCAGGTACGACCTCTCGGCATTGACCTCTCCAGCAGCCTTGAGTCAAGGCCCGGAAAGAAAGACTTCGACAAGGTGGCCGCTTTCTTCCAGGTTCTTAAGACCGCTGGTTACACCTGATTGCATGACCTTTTACGGTCCCGACTCACGTGGACGCTTCGGCGAGTACGGCGGCACGTTCGTACCCGAGATTCTCATTCCGTGCCTCAAGGCGCTCCGAAGTGCGTTCATGGAAGCGTGGGCAGATGAGTCATTCCGCGCAGAATACCACAAGCTTCTCGTGGACTACGTCGGACGTCCGACTCCGCTCACATTTGCGAGCCGGCTAACGGAGACGCTTAAGGGGCCCCGCATCTATTTGAAGCGCGAGGATCTCTGCCATACCGGCGCACACAAGATAAACAACACCGTCGGGCAGATACTCCTGGCAAGGCGGATGGGAAAAACCCGCATCATCGCCGAAACGGGTGCCGGCCAGCACGGCGTGGCGACGGC
>JAAXGO010000272.1 GCA_012267425.1 Rhodothermales bacterium | reverse complement strand
AAATAGGACGTTGCGGACGTTAGGATCACGTGCAATTGCTGCAATACCGCTTTCGGGGGTTGGCATCGGCCAGTCCACTAAAGTACATCGAAGCTCGATCATAGTAGTAGTCGATACGGTCCTCAGGTAGCCGGATTGCCGAGGCGCCCTTGATTTCGTGTCTTTCCTCAGGGTTAGACGCTAGCGCATTGGGAAGAACACGTTTGATTACATTGTGAAGGGTCGCTATGGAAAACAAGGCAGTTGAATTTCTTGGAATGGTCGCCGTAAATCGTTCAATGTCGACCTGACCTCGAGAGAACCAGTCATGCTCGTCGACAAGTCGGCGAGCCAGAATCGCCGGCAAATCCACTTCATCCAGAATAATGATGTCTTTAGTACCGACTGGCACTGCTCGCTTGTTCAGGTCAACAAACAATCGGCGCGTCCGTTGGATGCCCGCTTCCGTATTGGAGTGCGGCACAAACAGCACGGTCAGAATGTCTCCGCCCTCGGTTCCACCGTTGGCCAATGCTTTCTTTATGCCCGCAACCCTGTGCTGGCCATCCAGGGCGAAGAGGCGTTCCGTGCCTTTGAGTTCTAAGAAGCCGACGCGCTCTTGCTCCACCAAATGGTCAATGTTTGCACGATCGAACTCAGGGCGCGCACTTATATCGATATCGAACGGATGCCACACAGGTTCGCCGCCATAAATCCCGACCACGATGGCGTTGAAGAAGCGTCCTTCGTTCGCGCGCAGATACTGTGCGATGGCATTGGCGCGATTTCGCTTGCCAGATCCGGAATCCTGGAGTTGTCGTTGGATCAGTTCACCGAGACGTTCGTTCCGATGAAGTTCACGAGCGAAGCCAATGCGGTCGTTCACTTCGGATAACGGCATAATGGCGGAGTAATAGACCCAGTCTCCAAATTGGCCTTGGAGTGCTGGCAAAAGTATAGGTCCCGTCATGGCCATGCGTTCCTTGCTGCTCGAACTGCGGCAGAAAAGTCCTTGACGCTGTATTGAGGCATCATTGCGTCGTTGAAATCTTTCTCCAAGGTCTTGAGGTTAATTGTCTCAGTATCGACTTCCGACCAGCCGAGAGTGAGTTCTCCTTCGAAGACCTGTAGAAATTTTCGAACATGTAACCGTCCCTGGTCCGCATCCTTTTCCCAAAAGTACCTGAGGCAACGCGTCCTAAGGGCCTGCGTTGCAATGCCGCCATAAAGAGAAAGCCCAAGGGGAGGTAGACAATCGAGCGCATGGCCGACGTGAAAGCAGTATACGCCGGGGTCGGTGCTTATGTGTTGCACATGTTCACGCTCAAACGGGGTGTATTGCCAAACGAGGTTGTATTGATCACAGAAATGACGCCAACGGTCGGGAAAAAGTTGCGTGCGTACGATTCTCAGTTCATTCTCGGCTACTTCTTCGAGAAAGGGAGTCAGGGCCATTTCAGTCTCACACTCGTCAACGGCTCTACGTATTGTTGCGCAAGGTCAGGTACGTACAATTGCAGGATTCGGTCGCTGGTGAGATATTGACCTGTCAAGTCTTATTCCAGCAAATGATCTTTTGTGTCCGTGCTTCCGAGCGAATTCTGCATAGCGCTTCTCCAACTGGAAGGGCGGCTAGGGACACAGAGTTCCCGAAGATACGCTTCGTTGGGCCGGGCTTGGCCTGGGTATTGAAGGCGAGGGTCATGCCCATATTGTCCAAGTAGCCATCCTCGGCGTTCTCGAAGTCATCCGGAGATTGAGATATCAGCATCATCGCACCCCCCTTGGAACGGCTCATCCGCACGAGGTTGGCAAGAGCAGGGAGTCTTGTCGACAAGATCACGTGGGCTTCGTCGAGCATGGTCAGATGGCGAAGGTCGCGCGTGCCCTGGTCGTCTGTCGGTGCGTCCGATTGAGAGTTGATCCAGCGGTCGAGGGCATCGAGCGTCAGGTTAATTATCAGTCGCCGCATTTCCGCCGATCCGTCTTGTGGGAGCTGGATGATCCAGCTTCTTGCAAAGAACGCGGCTGGCGAAAGATCGGGCTTGAAGAGGGCGAACTGGGTCAGTTCGTTCAAGGTCGCCGTCAGCTCGTCGGACTTGCGTCCACGGTCCTCGTACTCCGATTCCAGTGCCGACGCGACGTCTGGCAGATTTGCCGGCGCATCCGGCGAACTGTGACGAAGAACGGATGCGACAGCTTCCCTCAGGGCCTCTGACTGGACACCGCTGGGCTTGCGCGCCTTCACCGCGGCGATCGAGTCCCGAATGCGGGCGGCGGCCGTCTTGATCGATGTATCGTCACTGGAAGGAACATGTAGCACGTCCAAGGGAATTGCCAACTCCGGAGGGGTGATCGATGTGGCTCCGAAGTTCCGTGTAAAGCTGTCGGTAAGGTCTCCCTTGAAGTCGAATGCCAGGAGCGGAAGCTCGTAGTGCCGGCGCAAAGTGCGAAGCATGTGGATTGCGGTCCTGGTCTTGCCGGAACCGACACCGCCCATGATGGCCATGTGGGGGCTGCCGCCTGCCCCGTTCACCGAAAACGTGACATGCTCGTCCGATTTGAGGTCGCGAGCGATTTCGCCTACGGGCAATCGGACTTCTCCGGCGTAGGTGGGTGCCACGGCAGTCGGCGGGGAATCGTCGCGCCGGTCGCCGTCTCCAGCAAAGCTCGCGAGTTCGGCCAGGCGCGCGACGAAGCCTTCCATCTGTTGGCCGCCGTCGTCCCAGTCCTGCTTGAGAAGAAACGCGCCTCTGTGCCAATGGCGTGTGACCAGTCCCTGCAGGACTCTCTTCGTCATTTCAGCATCATCGCAATGCTGGGTGATGAGAGCCAACCAGGCGGAAGCATGAGCGTCCTCGCCGAACAATTGCATGCCGCGCAACGGGATAGCCATGTCCTCGCTGTCTTCGTCCTTCAACTCAGGTGGCTGCTCAGGGAGAGCCAGCGATCTGCCCACGGCCAGCCGGGCGGCGACATATCGATGCTTCCAACCCAGCTTCGCGGTGAGGTCGGCGCAAATCTCATCCGCGGTTCGTGTCGTCCGAAACGTGGATGTCGCAAGATCCGGAATGCCGACGACCATCTCTAGATTTCCGCCGGATCGAGTTTGTGGACGCTCGTGACGGCGATACCCTTGTCGCTGCGGATCTTCAGTTCGAAGGCAGCGACCAAACGCTCTCTGATCGCGTCGAGTTTGTCGTCGACGACCTCTTCGTCGGTGGACAGGAGAATCACCTGACCCGATCGGTCCGTGAACGTATTCAGGACACCGATTCTCTGCGCCCGGCTCAGCCGCGCCAACGGTGTATCGACGACGAACGGAAATGTCCGGCCGCTGACTCTCGTAATCGCCGTAATGAGAGCCTGGGTGAACACCTGGCTGGCGCCAGCGGATTTGTCGATCCCGTGCAGGTCCTCGCCGTCTGCGGTCAGCATTTTCACTTCGCAATTCGGGGTGATCTCGATCCGGTCCACGCGATCCGAAAGGTGAGCCATCGCCTTCCAGGCCCGTGTCATCTCCTCAGCGACCTCGCCAACCTCACTCGGCAACGCGTCCTTAAGGAGGTCTTGGATCAGATCTGCATAGCGATCGGCATAGCCGGCTCGCCGCAATGCAGGAGCGCTGGCACCCTGGCGTGACATGTAGCGTCCGAGTTCCGCTCGCTTCTGGGCAAGCTCCGCCTCCTTGCCCTGGATGGCACGATCAGCCTCATCTCTCTGGGACTTGTACTGCCCCATCTGTTCGGAGAGATCCCTCAACCGCATGGTGAGGCGCTCCACTTCCGGCGCCGTCGATTCGAGTTCCTGCCATTCCCGCTTCACGGATTCGGCTCGTTCGACGGCGATACGGAATCGTTCCTCCTGGCCGGCGACTTCTCCTTCGGTGTGATTGTCCAGCGACAGCAAGCGTTCGATCGCGCGGTCGCGCATCGTCCCGTTGAGGGACGGATGACGATAGTTCTCGGGACAGCCCTCGGGGGCCGGATGCCATAGGGCATCCCAAGCCTCCTTGCCGGCTTCGACAACGGCCAGACAGCGATCTTCATCGAGCGGTGGGTCGAGTGCCGAGACACGGCGCCCAAGTTCGAGGGCGAAACGGTCGAGATTTTGAGCGCCTTCGTTACGGCCTGCCTCCCATCGCTCGCGCTTTGCTTCCGCCTCCAGCCTTTCGCGTGTGCGGTCCCGGAGTTCGGGACCCGCGACCGCCAGCGCGACATCTTCCTGGATAAGCGCCAGCAATGCGTCCATGGCGCGCTGCGCCTCGTCCCGATGCCGCTGTTCAGCTTGCATGAGCTTTCCGACCATTGCAGTCGTACCTTCGCCACGTCCGCCGATGGCTTGAGTCAACTCGTCGATTTCGGCCGTAAGTCCGGGTAGAACCGTTGCCGCTTCGTTGAAGCGGTCTTGCTCCCTGACTATGGATTCCGAAATGGCGGCGATGTCGGCCTCCACCTTCTTGACCGTACTGTCGGTCGGCGCTGCCGCTGAGGTGCGTCGTTGTTGCGCGTAGGTCGCGAGCGAGGACTTCAGGCTACGCAAAATCGGGAGACCCAGCAGGCCCTCGATACCTCGACGGACCTGTTCGCCCATTTCGCGATTTGCATAACGCTGCACCTGTTCACCGTCGAAGAGAAAGAACTCGGCCAGACTGGGATGCAAGAAGCGTTGCGCTATCCAATCACGGTACCATTCGTCACGGTTCTCGATTCCGGATGGGGGTATGACGGGCTCCCTGGCCAGCCCGTGGAAAATCGTGAGGTCATCGTCGCTCGGCTTGTGTTGGCGGTTCTGTCGAAAATGCCAGATCCGCGTGAGCTCGATCGGTTCACCGTTGTCGTCCTCGACCTCGATCGACACGGAGCATTTGGCCGGGCCGGTCTCCGTGGCCCGATGGTGAAGGGTGTTGCTGAGAAACTGGCTGTAGCTGGCTTTGAAGCGGTCAACGGGGTCGCCACGGACGGCTGTCCGGGCACGGGGCACGAGGACCAGCCCGTCGCGTCCGAACAATCCCAGTGTGAGAGCCTCGAAGAAAGAGGTCTTCCCGTACTCGTTGGGCGCTCTGATGAGGATGACATTCCGGTGGCCATGCGGAGTCGGAAAGTCGAAGCGGGCGTGCCTGTAGGAGCGCCAATTTATCAATTCGACCGAACGGAGGTGCATTACTCGTCCGTCTCGGTCTCGATGTTGTCAAAAATCTCGTTGAACGCCTCTGTTATCCCGCGCTTTCGAAGTTTGCCCTGCTGATCCATCTCTACGGCGATCAGCTGTTCGAGCACGCCTGGATCGAGTTCTGCTTCCTTGCACTTCAAGCGGACCAGCCTTCGACCTGCTTCACTTCGAAGGAGTACGACATGGCCGTTCGGCAGTATGCGCCTCCAGTGGCCATGGCGCGCTGCGCTTCCGCGTTTCGTTCCGCACTCACGATCACATCCTCCACCCAAAGCTCCCGTATGCGTTCGATTTCCGACTGGGCAATCAGAACCATTTCCGATCGTGCCTGAAGCGCCAACAGTCGATCCAGGATTTCGCGTCTGGTAGCCATATTAAACGGGCCGGACACGAATACACCCTTCCTGGTGATCGTGACGCGCCCATTGCGGCGCCGTGCGAGACGGCGCGCGGGATCGTTGCGAATCTCCACGAGCCAATCGCGAAACTCAAGTAGCGGCATGAATTGATCGAAGCCGGAATCGACGAATCCCGCCAGGCTCTTGTCCTTCTCGACGACAGTGCACGTCCAGCATCCGAATCGAGAAGACGTCGTACTGCACGAAGGCGCATCGGCCGTCGAAGTTACGACCGGGCATTCCCCGCCGCCCGCGTCCCGATAGAGCTGGATCAACCGATCGTGGCTGCCGCCCCAGGGAGGCTTGTTCTCTGCGAGGAATTCCCAGACGTCGTCGGTGTCCAGTTCGAGGATTGGCCGGAACACCAGACAGCCCTGAAGATCGTTGTGCCGGTTCAGCCGCGAACCGTTGTCATAGCGTGCCGCGACGCCGGCCCGTGTGGCACTCTCGTTTCGGCGCACGCCAAGCAGAAGGACCACCTCGCCCGAGATGTTCGCCTGCTCTCGAACGTAGTTGCTGGTCGGCTGGATCTTCATTCGATCGGTGCACCAGCGGAAGCTACGGTTGGGTGAGGGATAGCCGCGGCCGATGAGATTGACCCAGAACGTCTGATTCGGTTCGGGCGTGGTCGTGGCGACAACCACGGGTAAGTCGAATGCCTGTGCCGCCTTCTCGATCTCCGCGAGGCCGATTCGAACATGCTCCATGACCAGCGGACTCTCGACAAGCGTGTCGTTTGCAACCACATGGACGGCCCGCGTTCTCTCGCTGCGCGGCAAGGAAACCAAGTGCTCGACAACGAGGTGCGCAACGAGTGTGCTGTCCTTGCCGCCGGAAAATCCGACGATCCAGGGCTTGCCGTGAGGCTCAGCGTATTCCTCCCGAATCTCTTGTCGGATGCAGGCAAGAGCGTCATCGGGGTCGGATCGGGGAGATTCGTCTGGGGTGGCGAATCGACGTTGTTCGATAATGCTGGACGACGCCGGGGCCTCTGATGCGACGGTGCGCGACATCCAGTCGAGGCGGTTTTGGACCGGCATGGCATCATCTTCCGTTCGGCTCGTCGGCGCCCACGCACCTTATATCATTAGGCGCCACCGAGCGGGTCATCGTGTTTGGAGGCCCCTCCAAGGCGGGATTGGGCTACCCAGCATTGGTTTCGGGCACAATGGTCGAAATATAGTCGCGGATGTCCTCGACTTCGTCCTCGCGTCCGTCCGCGACGAGGCCTCGGGCAAGGGCCTGAGCCGCGAACAGCGATGCCCTCGCGACCTTGATTTCTGCCTCGGTGCTGGGCCAGTCACGTCGGTCGAGGGCCTCGATCGCGAGTTCGATCACGAGCTGATTGGCCGTGAGAGCAGTGCCCAGAGAAGCCCGCTCGATCCGGTCCCATTGCTCGGGGCGCACCCGGATGTGCTTGTTGATGGTCTTTTCGGTGGGGTCTGCCATCGCGTTTCGCCGTCCTTTATACTGGTTCGTGATCTGGTTGGGATCACTTTGATGCTGGATTCTGCACGTTTTCCGATGGGTTACAGGGGCGAATTCTCCCATTCGGTCTCGTCACCGGCGAGGAAGCGGATGCTTGGCGACGGATTATCGTAGCCGCATCACGCGAAGCCCGTGCCATCGATCGGTAGTGCGCAGGAAACTCCCTAGACACGGGCGTAACACGGCGAGGTTACGAAAGCTGGTCGACCCACAAGTCATTGATATTGCTCCAATAACGGCGCCACCAGATTGGTGCTTTGTGCCACCCATCGGTGGCGACTTTTCCCGGCATGACAGGAGGTGACAGGAGCGGACACCCGTCCCCACGACCGAGACATGGGCGACACTCGCGGACATGAGCAGCGATGGTTCACCCTGCATCGGGATGCGTCGGGTGTGACGCAAAGGACTCCGAATGGAGTCGAAGGGGCGATTGTGCCCTGCACACCGTGACCGGCTTGGGAGGCCGGCGCCGCAAGGGGTTGGAGCCGTCGCGGCGATTGAGCGAGACGACGGGGCCGCGATCGTCGGGCGCGTTCCGCGTTGTCGTCCCGGCGGCAGAGGTAACAAAATGCGGTGCGCGGTGCAAGCGGCCGGCGGCTTTCTCCACACATCGCGCACCGCACCGATGCGCCGGACGGTTCGTTACCGCAGCGCACCGGAACCGCCGCACATGTTCCGCTGACCAATGGCGACACGCGCACATGTTCCCAAGCGCAGGCGCGGAGCCAAGAGACGCAGAGGCTCACGGCGATGGCGCTACGATCACACGTTACCGCGAGCGTAGCGTATCGGGCGCACACGCTACCTCAGCGTCAGCCTCGCGAAGCAGGCTACTAGACGCAGCGACGACGGCGGCACTCGCCCAGTGGCGAACGTAGCGTCGGCACAACCGCAGGCGGCCATGGAGATGCCGACGCCAAAAGCCGCACCGGATCGTGACCGGATAAGCAGGCCGTACCGGCGGATCGGTGCGGCCTGCCGACGCGCGCAGTCTCAGGCGCCAGACCGGTACACCCGGCACCGATGAGGCGCGCCATGCCCAACAAATTCTCCACGACACCGTTGCCGGAGACCGCACTACTCTACGAAACCAGTCGACGTCTGCAATGGCCGCTACTTCACCAAATTCTCAACCCTTCCCGTTACTGATTTCCGGCGGCGAACGCGCCGAGAAACACAGCCTGAGTCCCGCCAGGGGTTGAGCCCTGACCGGAGAACGTTCCACCAACCAAACGAGGATTGCCGGCACTGAGTCGATTGGAAAATTGACCCGCCCACGCCCCGCTTGATTGAGCGATTGGCACAGTCGGGCTGGTGAGCGTCAGGTCGCTACCTTGGAAGGTACCATTGTCCCGATCAAAGGCCGTCTTACCAAGTTCCAGACTGTAATCCCTTGAGACGTCGAAATTCGCAGTCTGCCCTGTGGCATTGTCGTAATAGATGCCGGAGAGGCGGATGTCGCCAACGCAGCCGATGCAGCCCTCAATCGTCCCGGACGAAAAGTCTGCGCTAAGGATGGCAACACCGACGAACTCGCCCAATTCGGCGCTGCCGGCAGGGACACCCAGATCCCCAGCATATGCAGCCGCATACATGCCCGCAGCCGTGCCACGATAGCTAGCGGATCCCGAGACCGGTAAGTTGGGTGGATCGTTGAGGCTCAGCTCCGGCCCATCGATAAATGCACCGGCCTCGACAGTAAGGGAATTACCTTCGGCATGCAGCCAATAGCCACCGGCGAGATAGTCGCTCGAGTCTGTGTTCGCCCAGTCGACCGCGACAAGACCAAGCGTGGCACTTGTGTCGGTATAGTTGAAAACGTATCTGGTGTGCCCGGTTCTACCCGACAGGTTGACGTACGACGGTTCGATTCCGAAATCCGAGTATGAATTGGCCGTATCCAGCCTGATATCGCTCGCGCCGCTACGACTAACGGTGGTCACCGCGCGTCGACCGTCGAAAGTAGAGCTTATGCCGGTAACGTTGCGGGTCGACACTACGACGCTGCCAAACATGACTTCGTCCGCGCTTGAGGCAAGCCCGACTACGGAGGAACGCACCGACTCCTCAAAATCTGCTGGCGTTGTCGCGACCGTTGGTGATGTCGATGGCGGCGGCGCTGAAGTGATTGGCCCGCTTCCTCCACCTCCGCCACCGCATGCAGTGAGCAACAGCGCGCTGATCGTCGCCGAAAGGGCAACTGATCTCGTCTTGGTCAAGACCCCTCTAATGGCTTCTTTACTGGGTGTCATCACAGTGTCTTCTCCTGCAGTTTCATTTCACAAGACCGGAGATGGCGAGCATGTGAGCGCTGATACATGCAGAAATCTCCGAAGCTATTGGCCGGCAGGCGCCGGGCCGTTGCAGACATCGCACGGATCAGTGAGCCTAAATCCGGCAGTTGGAGGGCG
>JAAXGO010000271.1 GCA_012267425.1 Rhodothermales bacterium | reverse complement strand
CTCCGCTTCTCAGATCCGATTCCAGTACCGCCCCCTCGTCGAAATCCGCTCAAAAATCTCGACTTTCCTGGCTGCCACTAGTTAGATATCTGCCATCCTGTCAGGATTGGCCAAAGTGGTACGCTTTTCGATTCCGATTTCAGGCGGTAGCAGAGACCGCTGGTGCGCCAATGTTGCAGATCGGCGGGTCACGAAACTGATCTACAGAAGAGATGAATCTGAGGAATTACACAGTCAAGGCGCAGCAGGCCGTCCGGGCGGCACTCGAGATTGCCGGCTCACTGAGACATCAGACGCTGGAGCCAGCGCATCTGATGAAGGCGTTCCTGTCGGAGGAAGGTGGAATCGTCGTCACGCTTTTGCGCAAGATCGACACCTCGCTTGAGGTGCTCAAGAGTGCCTCGGACGAGGCACTCTCCAAACTGCCCGTCGTTTCTGGGGGAAGTGTGGAGGGCGGGTACCTCGGAAGAGATGCTAAGGTTATCTTCGACTGCGCGCTGGCCGAGGCAGGCATCCTCGGTGACGAATTTGTCAGCAGCGAACACCTTCTGATCGCGATGTGCATCTCGAAAGGCGCTGTCGGCGACGCACTCCGGGCGGAGGGCGCGACGAAAGAGGCCGCTCTGGCTGCTTTAAAGGACGTGCGAGGAAGCCAAAGGGCGACCGACAAACATGCCGAAGACCGCTATCAGGCGCTTGAACGCTTTACCCGAAACCTGAATCAGCTGGCAGCAACAGGAAAGATCGATCCCGTCATCGGGCGCGATGAGGAGATCCGACGCGTGCTCCAGATATTGTCCCGCCGCACGAAGAACAATCCCATTTTGGTCGGTGAGCCTGGGGTCGGCAAGACAGCCATCGCCGAAGGTATCGCAATTCGGATCGTGCACGGTGACGTGCCCGAAGGATTGGGATCAAAGACGCTGCATGCCCTCGACGTGGGGGCGCTGATTGCGGGCACCAAGCTGCGCGGTGAATTCGAAGACCGTCTCAAGGCTGTGGTGAAGGAGGTGGCTGACTCTGAAGGAAGGATTCTGCTTTTTATCGACGAGATTCACACGCTCGTCGGAGCTGGTGCGCCGGAAGGCTCCATGGATGCAGCTAACATCCTGAAGCCAGCGTTGGCACGTGGTGAGCTGCGAGCCGTCGGCGCCACGACACTGGACGAGTATCGCAAGTATCTGGAAAAGGACAAGGCGCTGGCGCGGCGCTTCCAGACCGTGCTGGTTGACGAGCCGAGCGTGGAAGATACGATCTCGATTCTCCGCGGACTCAAGGAACGCTACGAAGTGCACCACGGGGTACGCCTCACCGACGGTGCGCTAATTTCGGCAGCAGAGCTGAGTCACCGGTACATCGCGGACAGATTTCTGCCAGACAAGGCAATTGATCTCGTCGACGAAGCGATGGCGCGTCTGCGCATCGAGATTGACTCGTTGCCAGAGGAACTGGACAACATCGAACGGCAGATCCGCCAATTGGAGATTGAACGCGAAGCCTTAAAGCGCGAGCGTGAAACGAAAAAACTGGTATCTCTCGAGCGGCAATTGGCCAATGTCGAGGCGGAGCGCGACGAGGTTCGCGCACGTTGGATCCAGGAAAAAGAACTGATCAAGGCCATTCGCGAGGCTAAGGAGAAGATCGAAGAGCTCCGTGTGGAAGATGAGGCCCTGGTACGCCGAGGAGATTACGAGCGCGTTGCCGAAATCCGCCACGGGCAGATTCCACACTTAGTGCGCACGATCGAGCGTACAACGTCACGTCTGGCAGAAGTCCAGATGAACGGAGCACTTCTCAAAGAGGAAGTAGACAGCGAAGACATTGCGGAAATAGTCTCCCGCTGGACGGGAGTCCCGGTCACAAGGATGATGGAGAGCGACCGGGCCAAACTGCGGCGCATTGAAAGTGAACTCGGCAAACGCGTCGTCGGCCAGCGCGAAGCGGTCGAGGCTGTGGCGAACGCCGTTCGGCGAGGCAGGGCGGGACTGCAGGAAGCGGGACGACCGATCGGTTCGTTCATCTTTCTCGGCTCGACAGGCGTCGGAAAAACAGAGCTCGCAAAGGCACTCGCAGCGTTTCTCTTCAATGACGAAGAAGCACTCGTGCGCATCGACATGAGCGAATATCAAGAGCGTCACACGGTAAGTCGCCTTGTGGGTGCGCCACCCGGCTACGTTGGCCACGAGGAAGGCGGACAACTTACCGAGAGTGTCCGGCGCAAGCCGTATTCCGTTGTGCTCTTCGACGAAATCGAAAAGGGACATCCAGAAGTGTACCACACCCTGCTGCAGGTTCTCGATGATGGCAGACTAACCGACAACCGAGGGCGTGTCGCCGATTTCAAAAACACGATCATCATCATGACGAGCAACCTCGGTTCGGAACTGGTGCAGGCGCGGATCGAGGCGTCTGACGGCACGTTGACGGCGGAGGAGCAGGAGCGGCTCCGCAAAGACATCGTCGTGTTGCTCAGACGGCATCTGCGTCCCGAATTCCTAAACCGCATCGACGAGACGGTTCTCTTCAATTCGCTGGGCAAGCAAGAGGTACGCTGCGTGGTGGAGATTCAGTTCGATCGCATTCGGCGCCTTGCCGAGCAAAACCACGACATTCGACTCAGACTCACGCCAGCGGCCGTGGACTTTCTTGCGGAAAGAGGCTGGAATCCGGCGTTTGGAGCACGCCCCGTCAAGCGAGTACTGCAACGCGAGATCACGAACAAACTCGCGGAGGAGCTCCTCTCTGGGTGGATCGCAGATGGCCGCACTGTATCGATTGATGTGGCACCAGGCGGCGACGGGTTTACCTTCGAGGTCGAGCGGGACAGAGCAGCCTGACGGAACTGGGACATCACGCGAAGAGAATTTTTCGGGACATTTTGCAATAACGGCACAATGAATCTTGGAACATGATCTAAGATGAATAATTTTAATCGATTATTGAATCATACATAATGTGGCAGACCCCCTTGCAAAACGGCTTTCCAGCTCGTTAATTGGGGCGGTCGCGGCCAGTGTACAAGCAGACGACCGGTGTTCGCGGGCCCTGGGAGAATTACTGTGGTGCCGATTGCATGTACTTGAGTAAGCTCAAGATCCACGGATTCAAAAGCTTTGCCCTTCCTACGGATTTAAACTTCGATCCCGGCATTACGGCCATCGTTGGCCCGAACGGATGCGGAAAATCGAACGTCGTTGATGCAATCCGATGGGTGATTGGGGAACAGCGTGCGCGCATTCTCCGGTCGGAGAAGATGGAAAACGTCATTTTCAATGGAGCATCGAAGCGGCGTCCGCTGGGTATGGCGGAAGTGGAGTTGACGGTCGAAAACACCCGTGGAATGCTTCCCATAGAATATGCGGAGGTCACCCTGGGCAGACGGCTGTACCGCTCCGGCGATTCGGAGTACCTCCTCAATGGAACGGCGTGCCGCCTGCGAGACATCGTAGATCTCTTCATGGACACTGGGATGGGTGCAGGCGCCTATTCGGTGATTGAGCTAAAGATGATCGAGGAGATTCTCTCCGACAATGCACAGGATCGGAGACGGCTCTTTGAGGAGGCGGCAGGTGTTACCAAGTACAAGCAGCGGCGGGCCCAGACCCTTCGACGGCTCGGTGGCACGCAAGACGATCTACTGCGGCTGCGTGACGTGACCGGCGAAATTGAGCGGCAGGTGCGCAGCCTGCGGCGGCAGGCCGCGGCCGCTGCGCGGCAGAGAGAGCTGAAGCTCCGCGCCGTGGCGTTGGAATCCCAACTGGCGCAGGTCGAATTCGACAGAATCACGCAGGAACAGGCACGCCTCGCCACGTGCAGGCAGGAGCTTACAGACCGTATCACCGCTCAGACGGCAAGACTCAGATCCGACCAAGCCGAGCAGGAAGCACTACGCAAGCTCCTCGTGGACGAGGAATTCGGCCTGACATCAAGCGAGCGGCGTTTCCACGAGCACGTGTCCAAAGTGCAGCGTCTCGAAGCGGAGTTGAGCCTGCAGCGAGAGCGTCTGGCCGCGGCGACGTCCGAGCAGGACCGAACTGTTAGCGAGATCGAGGAGGCCAAGACGCGGGTTGACTCTCTCGCTGCGGAGCGAGAAGTCCTAGTCCGCTTGATTGCGGAGGCCGGTCCGGCGCGTGAAGAAGCTGTGCGGCTTCGTGGCGAAGCCAGGACTGCCCGTGATCTTCTGCGATCGGAGACGGAGGCACGGCTCAGGGAAATCAAGGAGCTCCAAAGACGCGAGCGCGCGAGCGCGTCGCGCCGCGAAAGAAGGCTACGCCAAGTAGACCGCATTGTCAGTCAGCTGGATCGGTTGGCGGCGGAAGAAAAGCGTCTGCGCACTTCTCAGGACTCGCTTACAGCATCCAGGCGGGAGACCAAGCGGAGCAACGAAGTGGTCGGGCAGCGCCTCAAATTGGTGACCGCGGAGCTCGGGGAGGCTCGGGATCGCCGAGATGCCGTGCTCGCTGTCCGGAACGACCTAAAGCGGCGCAAGGCAGAGACAACCCGGCGGTTGCTCGACCTACGACAGCGATATGCCGTGAAGACGTCGGAGCGAAACCTGCTCTCGGAGATACTCCGTACGTACGAAGATTTTCCCGATGCTGTCCGGTTTCTTACTACATCGAGTATCGGCGCCGAGCCGCTGCCTACTGTCAGTGATATACTGACCTGTCCCGACTCGTTCCGCGCCGCACTTGACGCCGCATTGGACGGACTCGGTGCATGCCTGGTCGCAGAAACGGACCAGCAGGCTACAAGGGCTTTCAAGCAGTTGCGTACCGAGGCTAAGGGTCGAGCCCGGTTCGTCATCATGGAGCGCCTCCGAGGTCTCAATCCGATCGAGACGCCGTCCATATTTCCGGAAGAGTCCGTAGCGCTCGCGAGTGTCGTAACGGCTCGGTCAGAACACTATGCATCGCTTGTCGACGTGCTGCTCGAAAACGTATTCGTAGTCAGCAGCCTTGAAGAGGCGGAAGCGTTGCTTGGTAGTGCGAAGGATCGTGTGATGCGTTTCGTGACCCAGGCCGGAGAATGGGTGGACACCAGGGGATTCGTTCACGCGGGAAGCGGCTTGGTTAAGCCCTCGCCTGGAGCCGAACGCATGGCCCGGCGCGACCGCCTGGATCGAACGCTTGCGGAGCTCAAAACGCTTCGAGACGACGAGGCGGTGCTTCGGGACACAGCGGCGGCACTGGCTGCGGAGCTCGAAGTTCTGCCGATCGACGAAGCCGATGTGGCCGTCAAGCACTGCGAACGGCGGCTCCGCGACATCCATTTGGACCGCGTGCGCGCTCAAGAAGCACAAAGTGCTCTCGCACAGCGGCAACGTGAAGGTGCCGAGCGTCTTGGCGAGCTTGAGCTCGAAAAAGCTGCCCTGATAGAGTCCGCCGACGAGGCTCAGCAAGCCGCTCGGGAGGCGGAAGATACACTTGAGCAAGTGCGTTTGGACATCGAGGCCGCGGAAGTGAGATGGAAGGAGGCCGATCTAAAGCGGCAAGGCGCCGAAGACACACATTTGCGTGCGGGTATTTCGGCGCACGCAGCGGTGACTCACCACACGACGATGGAGCGCGACTTGAATCGCGTGCGGAGCACCGAGGAATCGGTGGGCGTTCGCGTGCGCGCTCGCATTGCTCGTACCCGTGAACTCGAAACGGCGATCAAGGCTGCGTATGAGTCAGCAGGCCTTCTCCAGTTGGAGCTGTCGGAGGAGCGCTTACGGCGGAAAGCGCACTACGACAGTGTCGTGGAGGGGAGGGAAAAGGTGATGCAGATCCGCTCGCACATGGACGGGCTGCGAGTTCGGATCCGTAGGCTGCGCCGCGAGCTGGAAGAATCCCGGCTGGAAGATTCCGCACGGGCCCATCGCGAGACGGAGATCAGTGCACGGCTTGGCAGTCTGCTCACGAGAGCCAGAGACCATCTGGATATCGACTTGGAAATGGGTACAGTTGACGTGGCACACGATTTTGACGAGGCAACTGCGCGCCGGGAAGCGGAAGCGGTGCGCGCCAAACTGAAGTCCACGGGCAGCGTCAACGAACTCGCTTTGGAGGAATACGAGGTCCATAGCGAGCGTCTGGAGGAAATGACGGCACAGTGTGCAGATTTGGAACAGGCCGAAGCCACCCTCCAGAGGACGATTTCGGAAATCAACGCGACCGCCCGCGAGCGGTTTACGACGACGTACGAGGCCATTCGGAGCAGTTTCCGAAGTTTGTTCAAGGAACTCTTTGGAGGCGAGGCGTCAGCCGATCTCCTCTTCGACGATAAGGCTGATCCGCTTGAGGCTCCGATCGAAATTGTGGCCACGCCACGCGGCAAGCGTCCAATCCATATCGCACAACTGTCGAGCGGCGAAAAGACCCTGACGGCAATTGCTTTGCTTTTCGCGATCTACCTTGTCAAGCCCAGCCCGTTCTGCTTTCTGGACGAAGTCGACGCACCACTGGACGATGCCAACATTGACCGCTACATGCGGCTTGTCCGACGATTCTCTCTGGACACGCAATTTATCCTCGTAACGCATAACAAGCGCACGATGGAGATGGCCGACCGTCTCTATGGAATTACGATGCAGGAACGCGGTGTTTCGCGCATGGTCGGCGTGCAATTCGAGGAGGCAATGCAGTACGCACGCCAGAACTGACGCTCAACCGCCTGCCACGGCGTCTACCTCGATTTCGACGAGCATTCGCGGATCGGCCAGGGCGGTGACTTCGATCATGGTCGAAGCTGGCAGGATGTCTGCAAATGTGCTCCGGTGTGCCTCGGCAACCGCGCCGCCGTTGGCTGCAATGTCTACCACGTATATCCGCGTGCGAACAACGTCCTCAAGCGATACTCCCACGTGCTCGAGCGCATCGCGGATATTGGCAAGGATTTGCTCAGCCTGTCTTCGCGCGTTGCCTTCCCCCACGAATAGACTGAAGTTCAAGCGGAATTCAGG
>JAAXGO010000270.1 GCA_012267425.1 Rhodothermales bacterium | reverse complement strand
TCGTCGCTCACGGTCGGTGAGGGGGGGGGGCTACGAGAGTGATACCTCCGGGCCCGACTGGTCGCTCAGGGTGCAGGCGTTCGTGGCGTTTTAGCCCGAAGTTCCAGCGGAATTCAAGCCATCTGACGCTGTAACTTCGATCTAACGATGGAACCGAGCAAGAAACTGAGGTTGAGCATCGCCGAGAAGCGGCGCAAACTGCCTGTCGGTTGAGCCAGCGAACGCATGGAGAGGTTGCTTCTCCGACTTATTCGACTCCTCGTGGTTGGAGCCCTCGTGCTCTTCGTGCTGGATGCGGGCGCACAGACAATCGATGACGCGCAGACTGCTTTTGGGGAGGGCCATTTCCTCGCGGCTGCAGATCTTGCAGAAGCCACCCGGACTTCCGAAGGTTATGCGCTGGCGGCACGGTCACTCACAGTGTACGGGTACCATATGGCGACCGACAATGAACGAATCGGGTATTTTGAACGCGCGATGCAACTCGGAGAAAAGGCGGTGCGTGCCGATTCGACCAACCCCGAGGCGTATTACCAATCCGCACACGCCGTTGGCCGGTATGCGCAGAGCGTTGGCATACTGACGGCGCTTCGCCGAGGCTTGGCTAGCAGGGTCCGCAGACTGCTTGAGACTACACTGGCCATCCAGCCGGACTTTGCGGAGGCACATATGGGCCTTGGGGGGTGGCATGCAGACATCGCCAGTACCGGACGTGTTGCCCAGTCGATATACGGAGGGAAACGGGAAAGCGCCGTTTTTCATTACGAGCGGGCGCTGGAGCTTGCGCCAAAATCAAAAGTCGTGCTGCTAGAGTATGCGTTCAGGCTACCTGAACTCGACCACAAGGGTGGCCAAAAGCGGGCCAAGGAACTGCTGATGAAGGCAGCCGAACTGCCAGCAAGGGATGCCTATGAGGAATTGATTCAGCAGGAGGTGCTGGAAGCTTTGGCGGATAATGAAGGCAGTGAATAGCCCCCACGCCGTACTTTACTCCGAAGTTCCATAATTCCACAGCACCATGGTCCTCTCTATGGCGGGTCACAATCAGTTCATGCTCACGTACTTCGCAGCCAAATCAAGAAGGTTGCATATATAATTGCCTTTGACAGACTACTACAGCATCCAGCGGACTGTAGCTGTCGCCTGGATTCCACGTACGTCTTGCGCGATTCCAAGTGCAGTGCGAAGTCGTCCATTGTGGAGCTTTGTGAAAACTGCCGCGTCGACCGCAGCCAGGACATGATTGACAATCAGGAGAATGGTGACCCTCGAGGCGCGCCGCAGGAAATCGTTAGCCTGAGCATGGTCGTGGGCATACTGCCTAAACAGGGGCGACACGTTTGGCTTACTCCCATCCGACGCAGTCGCTTCCGGATCGATGGATACAAGATACTTTCCGTTCTCGTCGACCCAGCGCGGAATGCCGTCCCGGACGACGAATGAGTAGTCCTCCCACCCCGGCGCGAACTGAAAATACTTGCCCACCAGCTCGTAATACTGCTGCTCTCCGAACAGTGGAAGTTTGTGCGAGAAAGAGGCGCCAGTCTCCGGGTGGTACACCGCGTTTTCAACAGCCTGTATCTCGAGAATCAAGGACTGTACCTCGAGTCGGTCGGCCTGGCTCCATGAGTCGGGATCGCTTAGATCAATCAAGGCGAAATCCGCTGCCACATTAATCGGCGAAACGTCGACAGTGTGCCCATCCGGAAGCGAGTTGAGGTACGATACGTAGTCATTGAGCCAGTATGCGTACCTAACCGGACTCCACGAACGGTGTGCAAACGCCTGATACGCATCGCGGCCGTCCATGCCGCGAGACCGCCACGACGAATAGGCGAAAATGACGGCCAGCTCGCCCCCTACTGCAACGGCCGCCTTGAGCCACTGCCGATTGTATGCCTGCCCCAGGCCTGGAACAGCCGCAGATAATCCGAATGCGAGCGGCACACTACGCGCGTTCGGAGCCGGATACGCAGCCTGCCCGTAGAGCAACGTGGCACGGAGACTCTGCGCCGTAGGCCGGTCCTTGTCGTCGTCCGGGGAACCGTAGCAAGGAAGACCCAGCAAGCTGACAACAAGTAACAGCGGGGCCAAGGCGGCAAACAAGAATAGCGGCATCAGGATGCGACCCTCGCGGCAATGAGTGGCTTGACCAGCCGCTCGAAGGAGTCGTAGTTGCCCGCACCGATGACATAGTGGCGTACTACACCCCCACGATCAATGACATACGAGATTGGTCTGCCCTTTTGCAGCTCGGTACTGAACGGCTCCGGCAACTCGGCTACGTCGAATAGGCCCGACACTGTTTCCTTTGGGAGAAGGTCCTTGTAGAGCATCAGGGCGTCACGTGGTTCGTCCGACACCGTGATAACGGTCAGTCCGGTTGAGCGATAATCCGCGTGCAGTCGGTCGAGGTCCGGCAACTCCGTTATACACGGCCTGCACCATGTCGCCCAGAAATTGAGCAGAACGACTCGTCCCTTGAAGTCCCTCAGATGCTGCTCCGTATCACCGTCGACAAGCCGAAACGCGAAATCCGGCGCAGGCTCGTCCACACCCTGCCCTGCCAGATCCGTTTCTCGATCCATGGCCAGTGAAAGGGCCAGCAGCAGCCCGGAAGCGAAAATGACGCATATGGACAGGGCAGCAGCGGCCCACTGCACACCGCCACGAGGGAGCGGACGCTCGTTTTTGCGGACGACAAGAACGATGATTACAATGCCGAGACAGATCATCCCGACGGCAGTCAAGGCTATGAGCGTCGTATTCACGTGTCGTTTGCTGGACTACAGATCGAATCCAAAGAGTACACCGAAATGCCATCGGAGTTCGCTTCCGTATCGGACCGTCGTGTCGCCGGACGGAGTCACAAACCCTTCGTCCAATTGAAAATTGAACGAGTCAAAACCATACGTCGCACTCAAAAAGACTGCGGTCGGCAAGAGGTAATACGATCCGAGCTTTACTCGCAGCTCCGCACCCGCGTCCTTGCGGAGAGCTCCCGGCCACGATCCCCTAGAGACGCTTGCAGCATCAGCATACAACCTGAGGTACGTCTTGTCGAGGTACGTAAACAGGAACTGTCGCCCGATGTCGGTAAACAGTGGGAACACCCAGGCTCCCTGCAGCCAAAGGGTCTCGTTGCCACCGAGGGCATAGAACGGATAGCCGCGGGCACCGATGAGACCTCCAACATAGTCGTCATAGAAATCGTCCACCTCTTGCCCAAGAATGGTCGATATCCTCAGCCGCCAGAGAAGCCCCTGCGCATGTCCCCGAACGAGACCCGGCATGCGCCAGCCCCATCGTGCGTCCAACGTGAGGCGATGCATGCGCTCCTTGCCGTAGATCGGCACCAGAACTCCGTTTTCGAGAGCGAAGCGATCAAGAAGCCGTCCGATATGAAACTCATAACCTACGTCCAGCCGCAGGCCGGTAGGTAATACATCGTCGTCACGGTGACGAAAACGCAACTCAACGTACGCTTTTGCCAGAACGGTCCGCCCGATGAAATAGCGCGACGACGATTCCGGAATGGACAATTGTGCCTCTTTTGAGAAGAACCGCTCCGTGATCACGCGATAGGGGCTGAACCGGTAGCCTAGCTCCAGAAGCACGTAATCGTTTACCTTACTTCGAGCGTAGATGTCCGCTTCCCAAAGCGAGTAGTTCAAATCGGCAAGCGTCGTATCGGGAAGACAGGCCGTACAGGGGAATTCTTCAATTGCGAGGCCGTTTTCGACAACGCGGCGAATGTTGAAGAGCTCGAGTGAAAACTGTGGAGACCACCGTTTCGGGAAGATCGGCAGCCCTTTGTTGTAGTCGAAAAGGAGAAATGCGTCGCGCTCTAGCGTGATGAGGCGCGACGGCGAAAAGAAATCTCCCACCGAAGTAGCCTTCTGGGAGCCGGGACTCACGAGCATGCCCCCGAACAGCCTAATACCTTCCAGAATCTCCCGGGACGATACGTAGCTGCCAATTTTGAGATTGCGTACGAATGTCCCTACGCGGGTGCGACGGAGAAGCCTACCCTCTAGGACGCTTCTCCGTCGCGAGACGTAGCGATCCAAACGTGCGACGGGATAGAAACTGAATCCCGTCGTAAGCAGAGCATACTTCGATACGGCCTGCGAGTCCGGCGCAAGAGTGACATTCTCTTCTTCCCGTAGCCGGGCTGCCGATTGGACATCGAATGCCCTGATGTCTCGATCGTTATACGCAATAATCGCTTCGTCTACGTCGGCTTCCGACTGTGGGTATTTATCCCGCAAGATCGGCGGTGCCTCGTACCGAGGAGCAGATGTAGAAACCGGATGCTTCAACATCGCGATCTTGTAGCCGTCCCATCCGAATAAGGCATATACAACTCCCCCGTCAGCTCGTACGTCGGGCATGAACGCACCACCTATGACGTTAGTCAACACTTCGGATACGTCTCCTAAGCGGCGATACACATTGTAGATGCCCGTCTCGTCCGACGAGTAGTAGAGAGTATCGTCCGGGCCGCCGATTGCAGGTGAGCGCTCGTCAGCGTCGGATTCCACCACAGATTCGAGATCGGCCCCGTCACTTTTTACCCGCCAGATGTCTCGCCCGTGTCCCATACGCGAGAGTCGTGCGAAATACACCCAGTCTGCAGATGGATGCCAGACGGGCTCCGATACCTGGGAACCGTCGGTGAAATGGGTAAGCGCTGTCACCTCACGGGACACCGGATCAAGTGTGTACACGTTCGTCGTGCCGTCCTTTTGTCCGACAAAGGCAATCCTGCTCCCATCCAGGGCATACGCCGGAAACGAAGCCCGTTGCGAGCGGGTCAGGCGACGCTCTGCTTTCGTATTGAGATCGATTTCGTACAGATCATCGTGAAGGAAACCCTCAGGCGTCGTGCGGCGCCTAACATACACGATAGCCTTCCCGTCCGGCCGCCAGGTTACCCCACCAGCAACACCGGAACGCAGCCGGTGTCCGAGCGAGCACGTGTACGTAGAGGCCGAACTCAGTTCCTCCTCTCCCACATCGTAGATCGCCACATTCCCGTCAGTAAGATCCCGAACGTACAAACTCGTTCGGCTAGAGTGACGCCCGCGATTCGACACCCAGGCGAGGCGATGTCCGTCCGGCGAAAAAACCGGATGATAATTGGCGTATCCGTCCGACTCCAATACCTCTCCTTCCACCGTATGGCCCCGAAGGGCTTCCGTACGGTCGGAGTACTCCCGCCGTAAAGTTGTTACCCAGTCTACGTAGACCGTATCTGCATCAACACCAAGTGCTTCTTCGAGTGCGCGCTCAACGGTAAAGGTAGTCCATCGTGCCAGCGCACGGCTAAGTCTTGCGAGTGCATCTTCGCCGTAGGTGGTTGCCAGGTAGCGAGTAAACGCATAGCCGTGGTTGTAGACACCTTCCCGTAGAAGACCCGATTTTGAATAGAAGCTTCCCATCTCGGCGAGCCCCATCTCGCTACCCGATAGGATTCGCATACGCAGGAACATGTCCCGGTGCGAATCCCAGCGATCGTAGTCAAGCCAAGACCGCTGGTATTGGGCAGTCCCTTCTGCCAGCCAAGCCGGATTGTTCAGCGAAGCGAGTGGATAACTGACGATGACGTTTGGATAGCCGTAGAGTACGTCGGGGCGGCGGACGCTCTCGTAATCGAGAATCTGCAAGTAAGCAAACGGAAAACTCCTGCCGGCTTTCATCGCCACCTGTATCTGCACGATGTGCGTGAATTCGTGTGTGATGACGTTTCGCAGCCAGTCGTGGTCTCCGCGAAGCGGAGAATCCAGTGCCGGCGCCCAGATTTCGATCTTATTGTCGAAGAAGTATGCCGCTCCGTTCGAATAGTCCTCGAAGTCCTTGATGATGATGCTCACACGTGATGTGGGTTCGTGCCCCCAGAAACGCGTAACCGGCCCATAGATCTCTTCAGCAATTCGGGCCACAACACGTGCGGATCGGCTGCTACCTTCGCCGTCCGGTCCGAGATGAAAAATGACGTTGAAGTGTTCGGTTTCGATCGTATACCAATCGAGTTCAGGGCGCGCATAGTCATACAGGGATGGCGAAACCTGCGAGGCGGCGGGAAACGCAAGCAGCAGCAGAGATATGGCAGGTAGGCCTCTCATCGGATCACGGCAATCGTTACGAGCTTCGTCGCCCTTTGCCCGCTCGCCGTCGTTGCCATCACACGGGCATAATAGAGTCCACTCTCCGCGTTTGTCTCCCAAAGCCGCTCCGTCGGGGTTCCACCTCGGGCGTAGAATTCAACGTCGTCAACGAGGCTACCCGCGGCATCAACGATCCGAATGCGAACGTCAGCATCCTCGGCGGTCATTACTCGAAGAAACGTCTGTCCGTCGTGAATTGGATTCGGCCAGTTATACGTCTCTTCAACGACGAGAAGCGAATTGGAAGGCGGCTGCGTCACTCCGTCCACTGCAGCTTCCACGAAGCTTCTATTGGCTGCGTCGGCGTACTGCTCACCCCACGCCACGGTACCCACACCACTGAGCGTCCACGAGCGCAGTTCGCCGGAGGTTGTCACGACCTGCAGTCGATTGTTCCTAAGAGCCGGTGTCGCTTCGATACGCGCCCCTGCGGCAAGTGGAAATCCCGGGATTGCCCGCCCCCCGTCGCCCATATCAAAAGAGTACACCTCGCCGTTTTCTGCAGCTATGATTATGGAAGGACGTCCGCTGCCCGTAAGCTCTGCAATCACGGGGCTCGCCACGCTTTGTGCGGCGAGCCGTATTGGAAAGCCCGGAGCAAGCGCACCACCACGAGTGAAGGCCACAAGGTTCAAGCCGATCGTGGTAACAATTTCTAGATTGCCGTCCGCATCCAAATCTACAAGCGCCGGATGCGAAGCCAGTCTACCCGAACAGTATCTGTTCGCTTCAACAAATAATGTGCTCCCATCCGGCAGGAGCGTCAAAAGCTCTCCTCGGTCGATAAGCGGAACCACTCCCCAAACTCCTGCGGCATCACGTCCAAAGACGGCAGCTCCCACCTCTTCGTCCGGGTCTAATGCGTAGCTCCATATACGTCCTCCGCCACCTTGTGCACCGTTGCGACCGACCAGAACGGGCTGCCCTCCGTCCTGTGCGGTCATGACTGGCGGCAAGCTGAGGCCAATGCCGGTACCGATACCAGTAATCGACGTTTCTACAACGCGTCCGTCGTCATAGAGACGCACGAGGGTGTTCTCAACCTCATGCGCAAGCAAGGCCCATATGGCTTGCCCACCATACACGAGTGATTTTCCTGCTAACAGGGCCCCCTCCTGCAGATCACGCTCTCTCTCAACAGTCATGGGCTCACCAGGGACAACGCTCCATTCCCGGAGTATGAGGCGGCCGGAGAACACCTCGCGATCGATGGCCGCAAATCCACGCTTGGTTATGACGGGCCGGCTAAGAGCACCTGTAGCCTGCACATCGCCACCGTCATCGGGCACGATGTATACCCTGTGTGTCGGCGCCCCATGATGGACAAACGTGAATCCATTGCCCTCACCAACGCTTGACCCAGGCCCAACGGGGGCGATCGCTCTGACATTCTGGCTCGAGCCCGGCTCATTGCCATGCAATTGGCCGAGTCGGTCCGTAAACGTCATTACGGAAGCTGGCTCTGAGAAATTCTCCAGCGTAACGAAGCTCTCGCCGCCGCCATTGGTGCGACTGTCCGGGAA